>NZ_KQ033901.1:705564-1058346 GCF_000969705.1 Nitriliruptor alkaliphilus DSM 45188 | reverse complement strand
ACCCCGCCCGCATCCACATCCGCCTGGGTGATCACATACGCCGCATCTGCGGTGCACACCACCGACTCGCCCGGCAACAGGGTCGTCGGGTCACACGTGATCGTGATCGAGTTCGCCGCCAGCAGCGGGTCATCGACACTGACCTCGGTCAAGGTCACGTTGCCGGTGTTGACCAGCTCGAACGAGTACCAGATCTCGTCCCCGGCATCGGTCAGAGCGTTGCCGTTGACATCGACCACCTCAGCCGACTTGACCAACGTGTAGGCCGGAACCAGCTCGCCCGGCACATCAGCAGTGTCCGCATCGGTGACCATCCCGCCATCCGGATCGAGACCCGACACGTCCGCCTGGTTGTGGACCTGCCCCGCATCCACATCGGCCTGGGTGACCACATAGGTCGCGGTGCAGGTCAGCTGCTCACCCGGCAACAAGACGGCCGGCTGGTCCGGGTCACACGACAGCTCCGAGATCTCACCCGACCCGGTGAACGAGGTCTCGCTGATCACCACGTCGGTCAACGTGACGTTGCCGATGTTGGTCGCCGTGAAGGTGTAGGTGACCGTCTCACCCGCCACCAGCTCGGTCGCATCCGCAGACTTGACCAGATCGATCCCCGCCACCTGATCGGTGGGCACCAGGTTCTCGTCGGTGGGGTCCTCCGGTTCGGGTGAGCCTGGCGGGACCTGGACCGAACCGGTCGCCACATTGTGCACCCCGCCCGCATCCACATCCGCCTGGGTGATCACATACGCCGCATCTGCGGTGCACACCACCGACTCGCCCGGCAACAGGGTCGTCGGGTCACACGTGATCGTGATCCCCGCATCGGCCAGCAGCGGGTCATCGACGCTCACCTCAGTGAGGGTGACGTTGCCGGTGTTGACCAGCTCGAACGAGTACCAGATCTCGTCCCCGGCATCGGTCAGAGCGTTGCCGTTGACATCGACCACCTCAGCCGACTTGACCAACGTGTAGGCCGGAGCCAGCTCGCCCGGCACATCAGCAGTGTCCGCATCGGTGACCATCCCGCCGTCCGGATCGAGACCCGACACGTCCGCCTGGTTGTGGACCTGCCCCGCATCCACATCGGCCTGGGTGACCACATAGGTCGCGGTGCAGGTCAGCTGCTCACCCGGGGCCAACGTGGCCGGCTGGTCCGGGTCACACGTCAACTCCGAGATCTCACCCGACCCGGTGAACGCCGCCACATCATCCACGATGCTGACATCGGTCAACGTGACGTTGCCGATGTTGGTCGCCGTGAAGGTGTAGGTGACCGTCTCACCCGCCACCAGCTCGGCCGCATCCGCGGTCTTGACCAGATCGATCGCCGCCACCTGATCGGTGGGCACCACCGTGCTGCTCTCGTTCGAAACGACCGAACTCCCATCCGGCGCGGTCGCATCCGCGATCGCGGTGTTCAACACCGCACCAGCATCCACATCGGCCTGGGTGATCACATACGCGGCATCCGCGGTGCACACCACCGACTCGCCCGGCGCCAGGGTCGTCGGGTCACAGGTGATCGTGATCGAGTTCGCCGCCAGCAGCGGGTCATCGACGCTGACCTCGGTCAGCGTCACGTTGCCGTCGTTGGTCACGGTGAACGAGTACCAGATCTCGTCCCCGGCATCGGTCAGAGCGTTGCCGTTGACATCGACCACCTCAGCCGACTTGACCAGCGACGCCGCGGGGACCTGCACCGCCGGCACATCAGCAGTGTCCGTGTCGGTGACCGTCTCACCGTCCGGATCGACCCCCGACACGCTCGCCTGGTTGTGGACCTGTCCGGCATCCACATCGGCCTGGGTCACCACATACGACGCAGTACAGGTGATCGACTCCGTCGGAGCAAGGGTGGCCGGCTGGTCCGGGTCACACGTCAACTCCGAGATCTCACCCGACCCGGAGAACGAGGTCTCGCTGATCACCACGTCGGTCAACGTGACGTTGCCGATGTTGGTCGCCGTGAAGGTGTAGGTGACCGTCTCACCCGCCACCAGCTCGGCCGCATCCGCGGTCTTGACCAGATCGATCGCCGCCACCTGATCGGTGGGCACCACCGTGCTGCTCTCGTTGGAGACGACCGAACTCCCATCCGGCGCGGTCGCATCCCGATCGCGACGTTCTCCACCGCACCAGCATCCACATCGGCCTGGGTGATCACATACGCGGCATCCGCCGTGCACACCACCGAGTCGCCCGGCAACAGCGTCGTCGGGTCACAGGTGATGGTGATCCCCGCATCGGCCAACAACGGGTCATCGACACTGACGTCGGTGAGGGTGACGTTGCCGTCGTTGGTCACGGTGAACGAGTACCAGATCTCGTCCCCGGCATCGGTCAGAGCGTTGCCGTTGACATCGACCACCTCGGCCGACTTGACCAGCGTTAGCTCCGGAGCCTGCGCCTCGATCTCGATGCCGGCCTGGTCGACGTTGATCGTCGGCGCGACCTCGGAGTCCTCCGGGATGTCCGCCGAAGCCGACGCCACGTTCACCCACGGCGAGAGCTCCTGCATCTCCTCCGTGGCGACCACCGTGAACTCGTGTGAGGCGGTCTCGCCCGGGGCGAGCGTGTCGATCGTGAACCCACCCTCCTCCGGGTACCGGTCGTCGTCGACGACGATGCCCGTGAGCGTGCCCTCACCGGTGTTCTCCACGGTGATCAGGTACGTGACCTCGTCGCCGACGATGAACGACGGGTAGTCCTCGACGACCTCCGCGTCACGCCACACCCCGTCTGCGTCCTGCACGTACTTCTTCAGCGACGCCGAGTAGTAGTTCGCCACCGACGTCAGCGACGAGGTCAGCATCGAAAGCTCGGTGTGCTCGGTGCGGCCGTGCGCCCGGTTCACGAGCACATCGCCGCCCGTCGCACCGCTCGTGGCGATCGTGATCGTGAACGACTGCGTCTCGCCAGGAGCGAGCTCGGGGCCGATGACCCGCACCGCGGTCGCATCGGGGGTGAACACGGTGGTCCACCCCACCGTGTTCCCGGTCACGTCCCCGGGCGACCCGTTCGACGGGTCGGCCGGGTCATCGCTGAGCGTCGCCGGATCCGCGGTCGTGTAGTACACCGTCGCACCCGGCAGCGCGGTCACCCCGGTCAGCGTGTACGTGCCGGTGAAGTCGGTGCCGCGCTCGTCGCCGTTGTACGGGAGGATGTCGATCGTGTCGGTGAAGTCCTGCGTCTCGGTGTCGTAGGAACGCAACGTCACCGTCCACGACCCGGTCCCCACACCGTCACCGTCGAGGTTCGGGATGTACGCCTGATCCGCGGTCTTCCCGATCGTCGTCGAACCGCTCTCCGACAGTGTGACGTCGGCAACCTTCGGGATCGCGTTCAGCCCGTCGAGCGATGCGTCCACCCGGTTCCGCAGGATCACTCCCGTCGGGGCGTCCTCCGTCGCGACCGCCTGGAACGTGAAGGCGTGCAACTGGTTGGTCGGCACCCCGTCGAGGGTCCACGTCAACACCTGACGGCCCGAGTCGTGGACCGTGATCGTCGGCTCGCCGATCGACGAGGAACCGGGCACGTACTCCACCCCGAGCGGCAACATGTCCACGATCGTGAACCCGTCCACCGTCTCGGGAGCCGCCGCGTCGCCGTTCGCGGCGTACCCGATCGTGTACACGAACGGCTCGCCGACCTGCACGACCGCACGGTCGACGCTCTTCTCCAGGTACGGCTCCACACCGGCGACCCGGACCACGTCACGCCATGCGTTCGTATGTGGATACCGCGCGCCGGGCGTGGGAGTGATGACCTGGGTGGTGTTGTAGTTCCAGGCGTTGGTGCCGAGCCTGTACGAGCTGAACTGCCAGATGTCCTGCCCGACCGGCGCGTCCGCCTTGATGGTCGGGTAGGTCCGCATGACGATGGAGTGGAACTCGTACAGATCCCCCGTGATCTGGTACGACAAGCGCACTGCCTTGACCGTGCTCAGGTCGGCCGGGAGCGTGGTGGTCCAGCCGCCCGGGTCCAGCTCGCAGTTCGCGGCGAACGTCTCGGGGTCGTAGGTCGCCGACCCCGGCGTGACCGACCCGTGGTTGCCGACGTAGTACCACCTCGTGTACTCGAACTCACCGTCGATCCACCGGCCAGTGCCGTCTCCGAGGTGGCGGCCGGTTCCGTCCTCATTGCTGGTGCCCGGAACGTGCGGATTCGTATCCGAGTAGGTGACGTAGTTGGTGTCGAGTACCGTGCACTGCTGCATCTGCAGGCCGAGGTTGTTCGAGTTCGTGTGGAGCCGACTGTGGTTGTTCACGGAGAGCGTCGTGCCGGGTGCCGCCCAGTACGTGTAGTCCCAGTTCGTGCCCCCCTGGCCGGTGTGCACCCGCATGTACGCCGACGCCCAACCGCCGGGGAGGGCGAACGTCTTGGACACGGTGTTGTTGCCACCGTCATCGGTGTAGGTCGCGCCCGACACCGACGTGTACGTCGGCGTCGAGGAGGTCAAGCTGATGCTGCCGGCGGTGGTGGCCGGCATGTCGAAGACGATCCGGCCGCTGGCGATGGCGGAGCGATCGGTCGGAAGGAGGTTGCCGCCCGAGTCCATCGTCGGGACCTGCGTCAGGGAGTAGTCGATCCCGGTCAGCGTCATCGTGAACTGGTTCGCCACCCCGGTCGAGGTCAGCGTGCAGGTGTCCACGTACGGCGCGGTCTGCTCGGGCGGGAAATCGCCTGCTGACCACGGGTGCCCGGACGCCATGTCGAACTGGAACGGCACGCACGCGAGCGCGGTGATGGTCCCGCCGGTACTCGGGTCGAGGTCGAGCGTGTACGAGACCGAGTTCGGGCCGGCCTCGCTGCCGTTCAGCAGGTTCAGCGTCCACTGGTAGTCGACCCGGATCGTCGTGTCGTTGTTCAACCACCGGGCCCACGAGGTCGGGTTCTGCCAGGTGATGTCCATCCCGAAGTCACCCGTGATCTGGATCGTCGTGTCCGGCGACGCCGTGAGCTCCCCGATGTCACCAGACAGGCCCAGCTCGTCGCCGACCGCGCCGTCGACGACGACCGGGATCTGCGCGACGACGGCAGTGCCCATGTTCAGCGTGCCGAGGTTGCACGTGAGCGCCGTGCCGTCGGCGGAGATCGACGAGGGTGTCGTCACCTCCTCGGTCAGGCAGGGGCCGGGGATCGAAGTGAACACGCCGTTGGTCGCCGTCACCGTGAACGTCACGTCATCGACTGGATCATTCGATGGCGCTGCCGCGTCATCGTTGACGCTGATCCGCCACTCCGACACCACCGACTCGCCCGACCGAGCCTGCGTCAGCTCCCCGTCCGCCCAGCGTGCCGTGATCTCGTACACCGGGTTCGCCTGCGCATGCGAGGCAAGAGCACCCAAGCCGACCAGCCCGTGCAGGAGGCCCAGGACGACGGTCACCAGGAGGCACTTGAACGCCACCGTCGCCCCTTCCGAGCCCGAACCGGGCCGACGTCGCCTGGCGAGAAGGGGGCCGCCACGCTTCCGGCCACGGCTGAGTCGTGCCGGTCGCCGACCGGCCTGGGACGCAGTGCTCATCTGGCTCTTCTCCCCCGCGCGCCCCCGTTGGACCCGCGTTTGCGCGGGATCGTAAGCCGCACCAAATCTCACGTCCAGTGGTTGTTCCACCACAGACAGTGACACGCTCCGCGTCCGCTACCTAGCCGCAGCGGGGACGGCCGTCGCCAAGACGTCGGTGAGGACGAACCCCCGCGGCCCCGCACCGTGTGCCAGGTAGAGCACCAGCAGCGCGGCGCGGCGCGGCGCAGGGTGGGGGCACGCAGCGGGGTCGAGTTCGTCGCCGTCGAGGCGGACCTCGAGCACCACCTCGTCCGCCGGCGTCTCGAGCGGCAACCCCTCACCGAAGGCGCCGAGGTCCCCGTTGACGGTTGGCTACCGCCGGGTGAACTCGGCGGTCGTCGTGGCGTACAGCAACCGGGGCGGACGAGCCGCGCCGACGACCGCCCGCGTGGCCCAGCGCGAGACCGCCGCGTGGTCGAGGTGCCCGGTCGCGCCGTCCGGCCCGAAGGTCACTACCGTGTCCGGCTCGACCGCCGCCAGGGCCGCCGCGATCCGGTCGGTGCCGTTCCGGTCGTCCGCCTGGTCGAGCGTGCCGTCGACGTACCCGAGGAACCGGTGATCGGTGACGCCGGCCGCCGCGAGCGACGCCCGCAGCTCGAGCGCCCGTCGCCGTCCGAGGCGCTCCGGCGGCCACGCCGCCGGATCGGACGTGCCGCGCTCGCCCGGGGTCGCGGTGACGCACGCGCCCCGGTGGCCGCGGTCGACCGCCCGGGCCATCAGTCCGGCGGAGAGGAAGGCTTCGTCGTCCGGGTGCGCCCAGACGCCGAGGATGGTGCCGAGGTCGTCGGTGTCGAGCATCACGCTGCCCCGCCCCGCCCGCGACCGCCCGCGCCGGCACCCGCGGTCAGCACGTCGGCCTCCGTAGGGGCGTCGAGACCGAGGAGGTGGGTGAGCTCGGGACGGACCGCGGCGCTGACGTCGAGGAACATCCCTCGCAGCTCGCCCGGCTCCCAGTCGTACGCGGCGATCGCGTCGGAGAGCCGCAGCAGCTCGCCGGCGAAGCGGTCGCGGGTGTCGTGGTACCCGGCGAGGGCTGCGTCCAGGGCACGCGCGCTGCCGGCAGCACCCACGACGGCCCGGGCCAGGAGCTCGGCGTCCCGCAGGGCGTCGGTCATGCCGTGCGTGGTGAGGGGATCCTTGAAGAACCCGGCGTCGCCGACCAAGGCCCAACCGCGCCCCCAGGGTTGGCGGAGGTAGCCGGGTACGCCAGCGAAGCCGCGGATGGGCCCGTGCCGTACGCCCGCGTCCAGGGCGTCGGCCCAGTCGGGGGCGAGGACGCCGAGCACGCCGGTCATGCCGAGGGCCGGCTCTCGACGCTGGTCGGTGAACCCGGCGGCGGGGGTCGCGACCCAGCAGCACGCCCGTCCGTCGTTGGTCGGGATCAGCCCGGCTGCAGCCCCGGGGCCGTACCGCACGTGGTACCCGTCGACGTCGACGCCGGACCAGTGACCGACGACCATCGCGCTGGCGTGCACGCCGGCGGCGTACGTCCCGGCCCCGACCTGTCGGGCGACGAGGGAGCGGATGCCGTCGGCGCCGATCGTCACCGGCGCGGTCGCGGTCCAGCGTTCGCCGTCCTCACCTCGAGCCTCGATGCCGACCACGCGGCCGTCGTCGTCGCGCAGCAGGTCGGTCAGGCACGTGCGGAAGCGGACCTCGGCGCCGGCGCGGACCGCAGCGTCGACCAGGAGCCGGTCGAGCACCGTGCGTCGGGGCGCGAACAGGGCCGGCACGTGCGGCCCGGGTTGCACCTCGACCGTCTCCTCCGTCGTGCCGTAGCGCAGGACGGTGCGGTGGACGGGCGGTGTGCCGGCCGCGACGAGCTCGTCCAGCAGCCCCCACCTGCTGAGCTGCAGCACCCCGCCGCGCATGAGCGCATGCGTGGACAGGGTGTCGCTGCCGTACCGGTCGCGGTCGACGACCAGGACCCGCAGGCCGGAACGGGCGAGCAGCATGGCGGTCGAGGCACCCGCGACGCGGGCACCCACCACGATGGCGTCGTAGCGGTCGGTGGGCGGCACGGCAGCGCTCCGGTGTCGGATGGCGACCACCGTCGCGGCCGGAGCACCCGGACACGTCGGCGACCGCCACCCACATCGGAAGGTGCCGTCACCTACCTCAGCCGCCGCCGGCGGCGCGCCGCTTGTTGTAGACGTCGAAGGCCACCGCGAGGAGCAGCACGAGCCCGCGAACGACGGCCTGGAGCGACTGGTTGACGCCCATCAGCTGCATGCCGTTGGCCATCGTGCCCATGATCAGACCGCCGACGATCGCGCCGACGACGGTGCCGACACCACCGGTGACCGCCGCGCCGCCGATGAAGACCGCCGCGATCGCATCGAGCTCGAACATGTTGCCCGCGGCGGGCTGCGCCCCGTTGGAGCGCGCCGAGTAGACGACCCCGGCGATCCCGGCGAGGAACCCCATGTTGACGAAGATCCAGAAGTTGACCTTCTTGACCTTCACGCCCGACAGCTTGGCGGCGCTGAGGTTGCCGCCGATGGCGTAGACGTGGCGGCCGAAGACGCTCTTCTTGGTGACCGCGACGTACACCAGGATCAGCACGGCGAGCAGGATCAGCACGATGGGCAGACCACGGCTGCGCGACAGCTGGTAGGCGAACGCCATGACGACGGTGCCGATGAGGGCGATCTGCAGGGCGAACAGCGGGAAAGTCGGGACCGGCTGGTCGTACTCGATGCGGCGACGACGGTTCCGGTAGGCGTTGACCGCGTAGCCCGCGACGGCGACCGCCCCGATGACGACGGTGAAGACGTCGAAGCCGTCCCCGCCGAGCAGGCCGTTGATGAACCCGCTGGCGATGCGCTGGTACTCGGCCGGGAACGGCGACAGCGAGATGTTCCCCAGCACCTGGAGGGTCAGCCCGCGGAAGATGAGCATCCCGGCGAGGGTGACGATGAACGCCGGGATCCCGACGTAGGCGACCCAGAACCCCTGCCAGGCCCCCACCAGCAGACCGGTCCCGATGGCACCGAGCACGCCGACCCACCAGGGGAACCCCTGCTGGATCACCAGCACGGCCGACACCGCACCGGTCAAGGCCACCACCGACCCCACCGACAGGTCGATGTGCCCGCCGATGATCACGATGACCATCCCGATGGCGAGGATCAGGATGTAGGAGTACTGCAGGACGATGTTGCTGAGGTTGCCCGGACTCAGCAGCACCCCGCTGGTCAGGACGGCGAAGAACGCGACGATCGCGACGAACGCGACGTAGATCCCGCTCTGACGCAGGTTGCCCGTCACGAGCTCCTTGATGTTGAGCAGCGCCGTCATGAGACCTCGTCCTTCACCATCGTCATCAGTTCCATGAGCCGTTCCTGCGTCGCCTCGGCGGCGGGCAGCTCACCGGTGATCCGGCCGGCGGACAGCGTGTAGATGCGGTCGCAGATGCCGAGCAGCTCCGGCAGCTCCGAGGAGATGACCAGCACCGCCTTCCCAGCCTCCGCGAGTCGGTTCACGATCGTGTAGATCTCGAACTTGGCCCCGACGTCGATGCCGCGCGTGGGCTCGTCGAGGATCAGCAGCTCGGGGTCGGTGTAGAGCCACTTGCTCAGCACGACCTTCTGCTGGTTGCCGCCGGACAGCTTGCCCACGACCGACATCACGGATGGTGCGCGGATGTCGAGGTCGCGGCGGTAGCGCTCGGCGACGGCGATCTCCTGGTTGCCGTCGACCCAGCCGTTGTGCGACAGCTTGCCGAGCGCCGATGCGCTGATGTTGCGCCGGATGTCCTCGATGAGGTTCAGGCCGTAGCGCTTGCGGTCCTCGGTGGCGTAGGCGATGCCGTGGCTGATGGCCGCGTCGACGGTGTGGGTGTCGACCTGCTGGCCGTGCATGTAGACCTGGCCCGACACGTCGCGGCCGTAGGTGCGGCCGAAGATGCTCATGGCCAGCTCGGTCCGGCCGGCACCCATCAACCCGGCGATGCCGACGATCTCGCCGGCTCGGACCGACAGGTTGGCGCCCTCGACGATCACCCGGCCCGCCTGGGTGGGGTGCATGACGGTCCAGTCCTCGACCCGGAAGACCTCCTCACCGAGCGTCGCCTGACGCTCCGGGTAGAGGCTGTCGATGTCGCGGCCCACCATCCCGCGGATCATCCGACGCTGGTTCGAGTCGGGGTCGGACATGTCGAGGGTCTCGATCGTCCGCCCGTCGCGGATGATCGTGGTCGCGTCCGCGATCTCGAGCAGTTCGTTCAGCTTGTGCGAGATCATGATGCAGGTGATGCCCTCGGCCCGCAGCTGACGGAGGAGGCCGAGCAGGTGGGCCGAGTCCTGATCGTTGAGCGCGGCGGTCGGCTCGTCGAGGATCAGGAGCTTGACGTCCTTCGACAGGGCCTTGGCGATCTCGATCAGCTGCTGCTTGCCCACGCCGAGCTGACCGACCGGCGTCGTCGGGTTCTCGTCGAGGCCGACGCGCTGGAGCAGCTCGCCGGCCATGCGGTTGGTCTCGTGCCAGTCGATGACGCCGCGGCGCGACTGCTCGTTGCCGAGGAAGATGTTCTCCGCCACCGAGAGGTGCGGGATGAGCGCGAGCTCCTGGTGGATGATCACGATCCCGAGCGCCTCGGAGTCGTTGATCGACTGGTGCTCGACGGGCTCGCCGTCGAACACGATCTCGCCGGTGTAGGTGCCGGCGGGGTAGACGCCCGACAGGACGTTCATCAGGGTGGACTTCCCGGCGCCGTTCTCGCCGCAGATCGCGTGGATCTCACCTCGCGCGACGGTGAGGTTGACGTCCTCGAGGGCCTTGACCCCGGGGAACGTCTTCGTGATCTCGCGCATCTCGAGGATGTGGCCCATGCCTCACCTCCTTCTGGGAGCGGCGGGTGGGAGCCGTGGGGGCGGGCAGGTCGTCCTCCCGCCCCCACGGCCAGCTGGTCAGGCCTGACCCGCCTCGACCTGCGCGTCGGTGTAGTACCCGGAGTCGACGAGCAGCTCCGCGATGTTGCCCGCGTAGACGATGTCGGATTCGAGCAGGAACGACGGGACGACCTTGACACCGTTCTCGTAGGTCTCGGTGTCGTTGGCCTCCGGCTCCTCACCGGACAGGTAGGCCTGCGCCGCGATGACCGCCTGGACGGCGAGCTTGCGGGTGTCCTTGAAGATCGTGGCGAACTGGACGTCGTCGGCGATCAGCTTGACCGAGGCGATCTCGGCGTCCTGACCGGAGACGATCGGCATGCCGTCCGCCGTGGTCGGCCCGTAGCCGGCGTTCGTCAGCGCGGTGATGATGCCGCGCGAGATGCCGTCGTAGGGCGAGAGCACGCCGTGGAGCTCGGTGTCGCCGGCGTACGCCGCGGTGAGCAGGTCCTCCATCCGCTTCTGGGCGGTCTCCTGGCTCCACCGGAGGGTGGCGGCCTGCTCGATGTCGGTCTGGCCCGAGGGGACCTCCAGGGTCCCTGCGTCCAGGTAGGGCTGGAGGGTGTCGATGGCACCGTCCCAGAAGAAGTGGGCGTTGTTGTCATCGAGCGATCCGGCGAACAGCTCCACGTTGAACGGACCCTCGGCGTCGCCGTCGGAACCGTCCTCGTTCAGCACCCCGAGGCCGACCAGCAGCGACGTCGCCTGCTGGACCCCGACCTGGTAGTTGTCGAACGTCACGTAGAAGTCGACGTGCTCGCTGTCACGGATCAGCCGGTCGTAGGAGATGACCGGGATGCCCGCGTCCGCGGCCGCCTGCAGCTGACCAGCGAGCGCAGTGCCGTCGATGGCCGCGATGATCAGGGCTTCGACACCCTGGGTGATCATCTGGTCGATCTGCTGCGACTGGGTCGGGATGTCGTCGGCAGCGAACTGCAGCGACACCTCGTACCCGGCCTCCTCGAGACCCTCCTTGACGGCGGCGCCGTCGGCGATCCACCGCTCCGAGGTCTCGGTGGGCATCGCCACACCGATCAGGCCACCGTCGCCGCCGGGTTCTGCACTGGCCTCACCTGCATCGCCGCCGCCCGCGCCGTCGCCGCTGCACGCGGCGAGGCCGAGGGCGAGGACGAGCCCTGCCGCCATCGTTCGGACCATCTTGTTGCGCATCGTGCTTCTCCCTAGATGTGCCTGCTGCGGACGGGGCCCGGTCGGGTCCCGTGGTCCTCGGCCGAGCAGGCACCGGTCGAGGCGGATCGCCACCGCTGGTCAGCGGAGGACGTGGGTCTCAGCGTCGGATCACACCCCTCCTGCCAACCGGTAGTACGCCTGGTTCCAGCGCAGCTCCTTGGCGAAGCCGCGGGTGGTCGTGTCGCGATCGATGATCGCCAGCTCGACGCCGGCGATCTCGGCGAGGTCCTCGAAGACCGAGGGCTCGAGCGCCGTGGTCAGGACGGTGTGGTGCGCTGCCCCGGCGGTGAGCCAGCACTCGGCGGAGGTGGCCAGGTCCGGGTGCGGTTGCCACACCGCCCGCGCGACGGGCAGGTTCGGCAGCTCGGCGTCACCAGGCACCACGTCGACGACGTTGGCGGTCAGCCGGAAGCGGTCGCGCAGGTCCGACATGGCGACCACGAGCCCCGGGCCCGGGTCGGTGTCGAACACCAGCCGGACCGGGTCCTCGCGGTCCCCGATGCCGAGGGGGTGGATCTCGAGGCGGGGCCTGGCGGTGGTCAGCGAGGGACAGATCTCGAGCATGTGCGCACCGAGGATCTTCTCGCGACCCGGGCTGAGCTCGTAGGTGTAGTCCTCCATCAGGGAGGCACCACCGGGCAGGCCGTAGCCCATGACCTTCGCCGCGCGCACGAGCAGGGCCGTCTTCCAGTCGCCCTCGGCGCCGAACCCGTAGCCGTCGGCCATGAGGCGCTGCACCGCGAGGCCCGGCAGCTGGCGCAACCCCCCGAGGTCCTCGAAGTTGGTGGTGAACGCCTCGAACCCGCCCGCCTCGAGGAAGGACCGCAGCCCGAGCTCGATCCGGGCGCCGTACCGCAGCGAGTCCCGCCGCGCGCCGTCCTTGCCGAGCTCGGGAGCCACGTCGTAGAGCGTGTCGTACTCGGCGACCAGCGCATCGACGTCGGCCTCGCTGGCGGCGTCGACCGCTTCGACGAGGTCGTTGACGCCCCAGGTGTTGACCGACACGCCGAACCGCAGCTCGGCCTCCGTCTTGTCGCCCTCGGTCACCGCGACGTTGCGCATGTTGTCGCCGAACCGGGCCAGCCGCAGCTGCTGGACGGCGTGCCAGCCGGCAGCAGCACGCGCCCAGCTGCCGACCTTCGCCTGCACCAGCGGGGAGGTCGCGTGGCCCACCACGGTCTTGCGGGCGATCGCCAGTCGGGTGGCGAGGTAGCCGAACTCCCGGTCACCGTGGGCGGCCTGGTTGAGGTTCATGAAGTCCATGTCGAGGTCCGCCCACGGCAGCTCGACGTTGGCCTGGGTGTGCAGGTGCAGGAGGGGCTTGCGCAGCGCGTCCAGCCCGAGGATCCACATCTTGGCCGGAGAGAAGGTGTGCATCCACGCCACGACCCCGAGGCAACGGTCGTCGCTGTTGGCGTCGAGGGCGGCCCGGCGGATGGCGTCCCGGTCCTTGAGCACCGGCTTCCACATGATCCGAACCGGGACGTCGTCCGCAGCGTCGAGGTACCCGGCGACCTGCTGCGACTGTTCGGCGACCTGCTGGAGCGTCTCGGGTCCGTACAGGTCCTGGCTCCCGGTCAGGAACCAGATCTCGTTGCCGGCGAACGGATCCCTCATACCGGCGGCTCCTCGGGCAGACCCTGGGGCTGGCCGTAGACGTGCTGGTAGCGGTCGTGCAGCGCGTCGATGTCCGACGCCGCGATCTCGAGGGGCTGGCCGAGCTGGCGGGCGAGGTGCACCGTGCGGGCGACGTCCTCGCACATCACCGCAGCCTTGACCGCCGCCCGTGCATCGCGTCCGATGGTGAACGGCCCGTGGCTGCGCATGAGCACGGCCGGGGACCGCGATCCGCGCAGCGTGTCGACGATGCCGCGACCGATGGAGTCGTCCCCGATGAGCGCGAACGGCCCGACGGGGATGTCGCCACCGAACTCGTCGGCCATCGCCGTCAGCACGCACGGCACCGGCTCACCGCGTGCGGCCCAGGCCGTCGCGTACGGCGAGTGGGTGTGCACGACGCCGCCGACCTCGGGCATGTGGCGGTAGACGTAGGCGTGGGCGGCGGTGTCCGAGGACGGTCGGAGCTGGGCGGGCGTGCCGTCCTCGATCTTCGTGCCGTCGAGGTCGCACACCACCATGCGGTCGGCGTCGAGCTCGTCGTAGGAGACCCCGGACGGCTTGATCACGAACAGCTCGAGGTCCGCGACCCGCTCGGAGACGTTACCCGCGGTCCACACCACCAGGCCGTTCCGGGGCAGCTCGGCGTGCAGCGCGGCCACCCGTTCCCGCGCCGCCGCCACCCGCTGCTGGGCGTCGCCGTCGAGGTCGGTCAGCCGGACGGTCATCACGCCACCTCCGCGGGAGCGGCAGCTGGCGCGCTCAGCGCGTCGCGGCGGATCGCCTTCAACCGGCGCATCACGTCGTTGCCGCCGCGACCGAAGTGGTCGTGGAGCGCGGTGTACTCGGCGTACAGGGCGTCGTAGCGCAACGCGGCGTCCTCGTCGGGGGTGTAGGCCGCGACCACGCGTCGACCCATCGACCGGGCAGCTTCGCGGACGTCGCGGTAGGCACCTGCAGCGACCGCCGCGTGGATCGCAGAGCCGAGCGCCGGCCCCTGGTCCGAGGTGATCGTCGACAGCGGGAGCCGGGTGACGTCGGCGTACAGCTGCATCAGGAAGCGGTTCTTGAGCAGGCCACCGGCGACGATCAGCTCGGTCACCGGGACGCCGGCCTCTCGGAACGCCTCGACGATGGTCCGCGTCCCGAACGCCGTGGCCTCCAGCAACGCTCGGTAGACGTCCTCGGCCCGCGTGGCGAGGCTGGCCCCGACCAGCAGCCCGGACAGTTCGTGGTCCACCAGCACCGACCGGTTGCCCGAGTGCCAATCCAGGGCCACGAGCCCGTGGGCACCGACGGGCTGCGCGGCGGCGAGCTCGGTCAGCAGCTCGTGGAGCGAGATGCCCCGCTCCGCGGCGGTGGTGGCGTAGGAGGCCGGGACCTGGTGATCGACGTACCAACCGAAGATGTCACCGACGCCGGACTGACCGGCTTCGTAGCCCCAGTACCCCTCGAGGATGCCGCCGTCGACCACACCGCAGATGCCGGGCACGGCCGCCAGCCGGTCGCCGTTCATCACGTGACAGGTCGAGGTCCCCATGATCGCCACCATCTGACCGGGTTCCACGGCGTTCGCGGCGGCGGCCGTCACGTGCGCGTCGACGTTGCCGACCGCGACGGCGATGCCCTCGGGCAGTCCCGTCCAGGCCGCCGCGTCCGCGGTCAGCCGACCGGCGAGCTGGCCGAGCTGCCCGATCTCGTGGGCGACCTTGGTGTCGGCGAAGTCGGCGAAGTCGGGGTGGAGGTCGGCGAGGAACCCGCGGGAGGGGTAGGCACCGTCCTGGAGGATCCCCTTGTAGCCGGCGCTGCAGGCGTTGCGCACGTAGCGCCCCGTGAGCTGCCAGACGATCCAGTCGGCCGCCTCGACCCAGTGCTCGGTGGCGTCGTAGACCTCGCGGTCCTCCTCGAGCAGCTGGAGGCCCTTGGCGAACTCCCACTCGGAGGAGATCGCGCCGCCGTACCGGCTGATCCAGTCCTCGCCGCGGGCGTGGGCCAGCGCGGTGATGCGATCGGCCTGGCCCTGCGCGGCGTGGTGCTTCCAGAGCTTGACGTAGGCGTGGGGCCGGTCGGTGAAGGCCGGCAGCTCGCTGAGCGGGGTGCCGTCCGCCGTGGTCGGCACCATCGTGCACGCGGTGAAGTCGGTACCGATGCCGATCACCTGGGCGGGATCGATCCCGGCGGCGTCGATGGCGGCAGGGACGGCGTGCCGCAGGACGTCGACGTAGTCCCCAGCGACCTGCAACGCCCAGTCCGGCGGGAGGCGGTGCCCGTCCCCCGCGATCAGCACCGTGTCCATCACGCCGTGGGGGTAGGGGTGGACCGCGCTCGCCAGCTCCTGACCGTCGCGCACGCGCACCACGACCGCGCGACCCGAGAGGGTCCCGTAGTCGACACCGACGGTGACAGCTGCGTTGCGGTCCACCGAGCTCTCCCTCGCGTCGTGCTCGCGGTGACGGCCCTCCCGGTCCGCCAGGCCCCAGCCAGGTCGGGGACCGTTGCGTCCGGCCTGACTGACGCCGTACGTGAACAGATGTTAACGCTCACATGACGAGGATGTTAGCGCTCACATCGCCCCTCGCACCAGGACCTCAGCCCTCGGCTGTGCGCCCGGACGGCCGCCGGCGTCACCGCGGGAGGCGGGGCGCGCAGCCACCGCGACCCGATCCTCAGCCGACGGCCCGACAGGAGGCACGTACGACCAGCTCCGGCGCGATCAACGTGCGGGAGGCGGGAGCGCCGTCGAGCGCCGCGAGCAGCACCTCGATCGAACGTTCTCCCACCGCGGCGAACGGCTGGCGCACTGTGGTGAGCGGTGGCTCGAAGAACCCGGCCCCCTCGACGTCGTCGAAACCGACGAGCGAGACATCCTCGGGACGCCAGCGGTCTCACCGCGCAGCCCCCACACGATGCGGCTGCCACCGAGGGCGACGAGATCCACTTCACGGGTCACGCCGGGCTCGAAGCGCACCGAGGTCCCGGCCGGGACGTCGAGGCGGAAGCCACGCGCCGCCGCGCGGTCGAAGACGAGGGCGGGGTTCGCCTCGGCGACGTGGTAGTGCGAGCCGACCTGGATGGGGCGGTCGCCGGTGTTCTCGACCGTCAGCCGACGCGTGGCCCGGCCGGCGTCGAGCTCGATCGTTCCATCGGCCGGCAGCACCTCGCCGGGCCGGACCGGGGCGACATCGTCCACGCTCGACTCCGCGATCACGTGATGGGGTCGTGCAGGGTGACGAGCTTCGTACCGTCGGGGAACGTCGCCTCGACCTGGACCTCGTCGACGAGTTCGGCGATGCCGTCCATGACGTCGTCGCGGGTGAGGACGCGACGGCCGGTGTCCATCAGCTCGGCGACGGTCCGACCGTCGCGAGCGCCTTCGAGCACGAAGCAGGTCAGAATCGCGACCGCTTCCGGGTGGTTGAGCTTCAGGCCCCTGGCGCGGCGTGCCTCGGCCACCTGCCCGGCGACGTGGACGCGCAGCTTCTCCTGCTCGTGTGGGGTGAGTCGCACCGCCAGCCGCTCCTCGGATCGATGGCGGCGACCCTACGACGGTCGTGTTGCACCACGTTTCGTCGTCTCGGCCCCGGCGTCGAGCGGTCCGCGGGCGAACATGAAGGGGTCGGCGACGTGTCCGTCGCCGACCCCTGCCCCAGCCGATCCTCCCCAGGATCGGCGGCCCCCGTGTTACCCCCAGCTCGCTGCCCGGCTCCGGGTCGAGCTCGGCCCCGCATCCGCTCCGCTCCGGCACCTCGGGTCTCCCCTGGCGGCGACCCGCTCCGGTGCCTCACCTCTCCAGAGCGACAGCCGTGCCCGGTGATACGTCTCGCATTCGACCGTGAGCTCAGCGCACGGTCGCGCGCGTCAGACGCGTACCCACGCGGTCTCCGCGGTCAGCGCCCCGTCGGCCCACACACAGCGGAGGCTGACCGGCCCAGCCGGTACCTCGACGACGAAGCGGCCGAGCTCGTCTGTGGCGGTCTCGGCCCACGTCACCCGGGACGATCCCGAGCCCGGGTCGTCCTGGCGGTACACCGTCAGCGCCACCTCCGTCGCGGGCACGCACTGACCGACCAGCCGGCGGCGTGCGCCCTCCTGGACGACCTCGAACTCGATCTGTGCCGAGCCGGCGTCGAAGGTCACGTGCCGGGCGGCGGGGGCGTGCGACCGCAGGCCGACGAGCGGCCGGTCCACCTCCGAGTCGAAGACGAGCTCGGCGAGCTCCGCGTCCAGACGCAGGTGGGCGAGCATCGACCGCGCCGCCAGCACGGCATCGTCGGGGACCGGGTCCAGGTGCGCCGCGGCTGCGCGCAGACGACCGAGCAGCCGCTCGTCGAGGGGCTCCTCGTCCGGCGGCGCCTCGCCCTGCGGGTCGTGGTCCATGATCCCTCCTATCCACCCGGAGTCGTCGCCTCAGGCGCTGATACCTCGTGTGCGCAGGTGCTGACGCAGCCGGGCGAGGCACCGGCCGCGGGTGGGGCCGATGCTGCCGACGGGGATGTCGAGGGCGGCGCTCACCTCGTCGTAGGTCGGCGGCGGATCCGCCATGAGCACACGCAACAGCGCACGGCATCGCTCCTCGAGCTCGTCGAGTGCCGCCCACAGCTCGGCGTCGCGCTCGGCGTCGAGGACGGCCACCTCGACGCCGTCGCTGTCGTCCTCGATGGCATCGAGCTCATCGTCCGGGGCCGAGCGGTTGCGGTCCGCCTGCTGCAACAGCCGGAGTGATTCGTGGCGTGCGGTGGTGGCGAGCCACCCGCCGAGTGCCCGGGGTTCACGGATGCGGTCGAGGTGCTCGACCAGGCGTAGCCAGGTGGTCTGGAAGGCGTCCTGCGCATCGGCGTCGGCGAGCCGGTGGGCGCGGAGCACCGACCAGACGAGGCCCGAGAACTGCTCGACGAGCGCGTCGAACGCGTCCTGGCTGCCCTGCGCCGCCGCGCGGACCCGCTCCTCGACAGCAGCCCTGTCGACGTCCGATCGGGTCACCGGTACTCCTCGTCGCGTCCCCCGTCCGCCGCAGCCTCACCGCCGGACGCTAGCGAAGCGCCGACCACGACGAACGCTGCTCGGACCGCCCGCGCGGCGGGATCGTCACGCGGTGGCGCGGCGATGGCTTCGGCCAGTGCGCGCTGTGGCGAGGCGCCGCGGGCCAGACGCTCGTGGAGGTCGACCATCAGCGGGCCGGTCGCCTCGTCGGGGATCTCGATCACCGGCGCGATGACGCAGGCGACACCTCGTCGCAGCAGGATGCTGCTGAGCCCGAGCACGGCGTCACCCTGCAGCGTCGTGGTCGCGGCCCCTTCACAGCTCGAGAGCACGAACAGGTCCGGCAGTCGCTGCAGTCCCTCGAGCTCGTACACGGTCAGCGGGCCATCGGTCAGCTGCAGCAACGAGAACAGCGGGTTGTCGGCCCGGAAGACGCCGTGCGCCGCGAGGTGCACGATGCTGGCTTCCTGCATCGCGGCGAGCACGGCAGCGACGGTCGCATCGGGCCCGGCGAGCACGTTCGCATCGGGCCGGGAGGCCGCCAGAGCGTTGACCTCGGAGACCCCGCCGGGGAGGCCCGGACCGGCGACCAGCAGCGCCGGCCCGTCGCGTCGCTGCTGGGCCGCGGCGGACAGCCATGCGCCGGCCGACGGGGCGACGACCGGTACGTGACCAATGGCCGCGGCGAGGGTCGCCCAGGGCATGCCGTCGAGCACGGCCGTCGGCACGACCACGAGCCCGTCGGGGTCGAGCCGGTCGAGGCCGAGCAGGCCGACCAGTTGCTCGGCCGACCGGGTGAGCGACACCTCGGCGGCTGCCAACGATGCGGCGGAGCCGTGGCCGTAGGCCAGCCGACGGACCGCAGCGCGAAGGTGGGCGATGCTGGTCCGCACCTCCTCGACGGGGCCGAGCCGGTGGTGGCGTGTGGCCTGCGGGGTGACGGCCAGCACGTGCAGGTCGTCGTCGAGGACGAGGTAGGCCGCCAGCGTGCGGCCTCCCAGCGTCCGACGGAGCGCAGCAAGGTCGAGCCGCAGGCCGACCGCGTCGCCACGCTCGTTGACCACCGCGCGGGCACGATCGCGGACGCGGCGCTCGACCCGGGCGCGGGCGCTGGCGGTCGGTTGGGCGTCCCGGCCGCCGCGGGCGGCGTCACGCTCCTGCTCATCGAGGCGTCGCAACTCGGCCAGGTCGTCGGCGATCCGAGGGTCGTCGTGCGGGCGCGGTGACACCC
Source organism: Nitriliruptor alkaliphilus DSM 45188 (assembly GCF_000969705.1). Lineage (GTDB taxonomy): Bacteria > Actinomycetota > Nitriliruptoria > Nitriliruptorales > Nitriliruptoraceae > Nitriliruptor > Nitriliruptor alkaliphilus. The sequence continues at coordinate 1,038,863 of NZ_KQ033901.1, read as the reverse complement.
CGACGTCCGTGGCACGCACGCGGTCGAGCGCACGCAGCGCTTCGGCCGGCCGGCGATCCTGCAGCGCGAGCCGGACCGCCAGGCGCACGAGGTCGGTGGTGTGAGTGGCCGCGTGAGCGCGCAGTTCGGCCGATCCGAACACCAGCCGTGACCGGTCGAGCAGGTCCAGGCCGGCCGAGACCGCTCGACGGGCTCCGCGGCGGTCGCCGGCTCCGACCCGTACCAGCGCGGTCGCGTACCAGTGCTGCGCCCGGGCCAGCGCGGGCGCTCCACGGGAGACGCCTCGCACGTGTTCGAGGATGTCGCGCGCCTGGTCGGGGCGGCCCGCCGCCAGCGCCTGTCGCGCGGCGACGAGCCGCGCCACACGCGCCTCGGTCGCCCAGCCCCCGGCCTCCAGGTCGTCGGCCAGTGGATCCGCCGCATCGATGCCGGCCGAGGGGCTCCGGTCCACACCGCGGGACGTGCCGGTGGGCGACGGGTCGCGCGCGTCGTGAGCGGGCTGGCTCGCCCGGGCGGCGAGCGCGACGTAGCGCGCGTGCAACTCCCACCCCTCGCGCCCGCTGGCGCGAAAGCGCTCGCGGACACGGTCGGCGAGCTGCGCGGCGCGGGCGTGCTGGCCCCCCAGCACACACAGGCGTGCGATGAGGAGGTCGGCCTCGGCACCGTTCACCTCGTCGCCGCTCAACGCCCGCGCTGCTGCCTCGGCCCGCTCGATCGCTTCGTCGAAGAGCCCCGCATCGGCCAGTACCTCGGCGCGGTCGGCGTCGAGCACCGCCAGGGCTCGTGCGTCGCCGAGCTCACGCAGCACCCCGTCGGCCTCCTCGAGCCGGGCGAGCGCATCGGGCAGGTGGCCCTGCCGACCGGCGACGAAGCCGAGGTTCTGCAGTCCGAGCGCCGTCGCTCGCGTGCTGCCGAGCTGGCGTGCCAGCTCGACGGAACGTTCCAGGTCGCCACGGGCGGCGGTCAGCTCGCCGCGGTAGGCGTGCAGCACGCCGCGGTTGCTCAACAACCGCGATTCGGCGGCTCGATCGCCTGCGGTTCGCAGCTGGGGCTGGGCCCGGTCGTAGGCGCCGAGCGCCTCGTCCTGGCGACCCAGGCGCTGGAGGATGAGACCGCGCTGCATGTGGTTGCGTGCGGCCTCGACACCGTCGAGGGCGGTCGCGGCAGCGTCCGTCACGGCGAGAGCTCGATCGGTGTCGCCGAGGTGGAGGAGCACCACGGACAGGCTCGAGCGGATCATCGCCGCGGTCCGTGCGGCGCCCGAGGCGGTGGCGAGCTCGGCGGCCGCGTGCAGCTCGTCGCAGGCCGCAGACAGCTCACCGAGCTCCCGTCGTGCGAGGCCCAGCGCCCAACGGACGTGGACGACGGCACGCGGGTCGTCGGCGTAGCGGGTGAGCAGTCCGCCAGCACGGCGGCGGTAGCCGACCGGATCCGCCTGCGCCTCGTCCACCAGCCTGTCGACAGGATCGACGTCACTGAGGGTGGTCATGGTGGCAGAGTAGGCAGGGGCAGACGGGTCCGACGCCGAGACAGGGGTCCAGCATGGCCACCAAGCACGATGGCAACGACGGCGACGCACAACGCCGCGCCGCGGTCGTCGAGGAGTTCGAGCGGCGCAGGGTCGGCGTCGCCGGCGGCGCGTCGCCCTTCGCCTACCGTCGCGATCAACTGCTGCTGAGTGCCGCTGACCTGGAGCGAGCGGGTCGGGTGGCGGGCTTCCGGGAACGCCAGGTTGCTGACCCCGAGCCACTGGAGGCGGCGGACGGTGAGGTCGTCCGCGTCCGGGTCCGCGAGGAACGCATCGCGACCCGGGAGCTACGCGCAGCGGGTGTCGCCGCGCAGCTCAACCACGTGCTGTTCACCGACAGCGGGACGTCGCTGTGGGCCAACCCGGCGTACCAGGCGAACCCCGCGTACCAGGCGAACCCCGCGTACCAGGCGAACCCCGCGTACCAGGCGAACCCCGCGTACCAGGCGAACCCCGCGTACCAGGCGAACCCCGCGTACCAGGCCAACCCGCTGGTCGCGTGCACGACCGCGATCCCGGCGACACCCCTGCCGTCGTGGCCGCGACCCAAGGGGCCGGCGCCGCTGATCGCGGTGCTCGACTCCGGCCTGCAGACCGAGGGTGAGCGGACCGACGAGACGCGCGTGTCCGGCGACAGCCGGGTACCCCGCCACGCCGGGCTGCAGGCTCACGTGGTCATGCCCGACACGTGGCGGCTGCTGCCGCTGGACGACGACCCACGAGCCGACGAGGACATCCCCGACGAGAACCGGGACACCTACCTCGACCGTGCCGCCGGCCACGGCACCTTCATCGCGGGGCTCGTCGCGCGGTTGTGCCCGAGCGCGGACGTGCGGACGGCCGCCGCGGTGTCGAGCTTCGGTGACGGCGACGACTTCACCCTGGCGCGCGCGCTCGGCGACGTCTTCGCGGACGCTCGCCCGTCGGTGGTGAACATGTCCTTCGGCGGGCACACCGAGCACGACGAGCCACCGCTGGCGATGGAGGCCATCACACGGCGCCACGCGACGCGGGATGGCGACACGGTGCTGGTGGCCTCGGCGGGCAACAGCGCGTCCTGCCGGCCGAACTGGCCCGCAGCGTTCCGCGACGTCATCGCGGTTGCCGCGCTCGACGCCTGTGGCGGACCGGCCTGGTTCACCAACTACGGCCACTGGGTCGACGCCTGCGCTCCCGGCGTCGACGTGGTCAGCACGTTCCTGCACCACGACGGCCTGGACGTCGACGGGACGCGGCTCGAGCGGTTCGACGGGTGGGCGAGCTGGTCGGGCTCGTCCTTCGCGGCACCGAAGGTCGCGGCTGCGATCGCCCGGGAGATGGTGGTCAGCGGCCTCGAGCCGCGGGCGGCGGCACACTGCGTCGTCGACGCCCACGGCCTCCACCGCATCCCGAACCTCGGCGCGGTCGTGAACCTCGTGTGACGTCAGGCGGCGTGGCCGCCGGCCTCGCTGACAGGGTCGGCCCCACGCCACCAGGCGTGGGGCCGACGTCTCGGATCACCGTCTCACGTGTCGAGGCAGAACCCCGCACGCGTCTGGGCGTGGTTCCCCGACCCGGCGTGGCTGTTGCGGATCGTGCGGTCCCACGCGTTCAACACCAGGTTGTAGCCGCAGGGACGCATCCCGGTGGTGACCAGGCTCCACGACGTGCCGGGAGGCTGCGCGGTGGTGCCGCTCGACGGGGCGACCGGGTTCACGCCGAACGAATCGGTGGGATCGGGGTCGGGCACGGTCAACGACCAGCGCGACAGGTGCAGGTCGTCCACGTCGAAGACGCCCTCGATCGTGCCGATGTTGGGGAACTTCCCGCAGGTGCCGCCCCCACTCGTGATCGCGAGGTTGACGTCCGGCGGGGTGTTGTCGAGCTGCACGCGGTAGACGGGCGAGAAACCCACACCGAGCACCTGGACCTGGATCTCCCAGACCTCGTCACCGGCCGGCCGGAACCTGCCCAGCAGGTTGGTGAAGTTCTGCGCCTTCGGCAGGTAGCTGACGGTCCCGTCGGCGAGCGGCGTGATGATGGGTCCGAGGGTGCCGTCCTGGTTGGTGACGCGGAAGCCGTCCGTCATCGGCGACCATCCACCGCTGAGCGGGCGCTTCCACACCCGGTACTGGTACCCCGGCAGGCTCGGCCCTCGCACGACGATCCAGCCGCCGAACGGTCGTCCCACGCCAGCCATGACACCGAGGTCGGCGAACACGCCGTTCGCCGTAGTCAGACCCGTCGTCGGGTCGATGCCGCTGGTGGCGGCCGACGTGGTGACGTTGACGCCACCGATCAGGGTGATCCACGTCGCCGGCTCGTCGGTGTCGCCGGTGATCCCCGGCATGACCCGCACGTGCGCGTCGACGCGGTTGCCCCAGACCGGCAGGTCGTCCGGATCGGTGGTCGACGGCGCCACGTTCCAGCTGAGCACCGCGCGGATGCGTGCCACCCGTGGCTCCTCGCACGCACGCCGCAGCGGATCGAGGTCGACCGGCAGCACGGCCGAGTAGCACAGCCCACCATCGGGCAGTTCGGCGAAGTCGTGTGCCGCGACGGAGGCCGTCCCGAGGTAGGTCCACTCGCAGTCGTCGTCCCAGTCGGCCCAGAACGCCACGTACTCCTTCGATCCCGCCTCACAGAGCGGCCCGGAGAAGCCGGACGGCAACTTGACCCGGTAGGTGCCCACCAGGCGTTCGCGCACGTTGTCCAGCGCGACGCACTCGAGCTCCTCGTAGCGGACGTCCCCGGCGGTGTCCTCGACCTCCGACAGGATCCCGCTCAGGTCGAGGTCGAGATCCTTGAACTGCTGGTACGACGCCTTGATCGCTGCAACGTCCATGTTCGGCGCCGAGGCCGCGTCCATCGCGGCGGCGTAGGCGAACCGGCTCGGCGGGACCGCCTGATCCTCGGCGTACCGCTTGGCGAGCAACGCCAATGGCGGTGGTGGTGGCTGCGGGATCGGGATCGGCTGGTCGACGATCGCAATCAGCGGATCGGGAAGCTCCAGCAGATCGATCAGCTTCAGCTTGTCGAACAGGTCGGTGAGCTTGAGCTGTGGCCTCGGCGCGATCTGGATCGTGGACTCCAGAACGGATCCCCAGACCGGAACGTGGCCCGAGACGCCGGCCGGAGGCTCCTGCTCCCAGGACAGGATGGCCCGGACGCGGATGAAGCGTGGCCGCATGCAGATCCACCTGTCCGGCGAGTAGCCGACCGTCAGGGCGTGGGTCAGCGGATGCGTGCTGTCACCTTCACAGTCGTCTCGCGGTGCCAGGTCGGTGACCTGCGCGCCCGCGAGCCCCGCGTCGATCCAGCCGCCGCCCTCGTCCACGAAGAACCGCACGTACTCGCGTGAGCCGGTGGAGCAGGGCCCGCCGCCGTAGCCGGGGCCGCGCTTCTGGGCGAACGTCGCTTCGAGCTCGGCGCGCCTCGGCTCGTAGCCGACACAGGTCAGTTCCTCGTAGGTGTCGTCGGCCTGCTTGGCCAGGACGGCCTTGAAGGGCACGTCCGCGAGCGTGCCGAAGTAGTTCGGGTTGGTGCGTAGAAGCCGTCGGAACTGCCGGCGCTCGCGCGGCACCTCCTCGGATCCATCACGGTTGGGGCGTCGTTCCTTCGCAGCCACGGTGCCTCCCAGTTGGACGTAGGTGTCGCTACATCCACAGGAGCGCTGCGAAGCCGAACCGATACAGAACGTCTCCCACCGTGCGCCGAGCGCTTCGCGGCGCCATCCATCGAGCGGCCAGCGTCCGGTGACGAGCGACCCGTGGCCCGGCCGCGGCCCGCGTACGCTCTCGGGCTCCGCCCGCACACAGGAGCCGACGGAGATGGCGGGACCGGAACGGTGCGCAACGTAGCGATCTCGGCGTCCTGGCCCGAGACGGTCGGCAGGCCGTCCGCGGTGGTCGGGCCGTAGCCTCAGCCGACGGCCCGACAGGAGGCCCGTACGACCAGCTCCGGCGCGATCAACGTGCGGGAGGCGGGAGCTCCGTCGAGCGCCGCGAGCAGCACCTCGATCGAGCGTTCTCCCACCGCGGCGAACGGCTGGCGCACCGTGGTGAGCGGTGGCTCGAAGAACCCGGCCCCTTCCACGTCGTCGAAGCCGACGAGCGAGACGTCGTCGGGGACGCGGACGCCTGACTCGTGGAAGGCGCGCAGCATGCCGAGCGCCATCGGGTCGTTGGCGGCGAAGATCGCCGAGGGCAGCCGTCGCTCGCGGATCAGCGTCCGCGCGATCTCGTAGCCCTGTTCGGGGTCCCAGCCGCCGGCGATGATCGGCGGCGGGTCGAGGCCCGCTGCCAGCATCTCGTCGCGCCAGCCCACGATGCGTGTGCGGGCGTCGAACCAGTCGTTGGGGCCCGCGACGTGGACGATGTCCCGGTGACCGAGGTCGATCAGGTGCCGCGTGGCCATCCGCGCGCCGGCCTGCTGGTCGACGGCGACCACGTGCAGGGACGAGGTGTCCTGGAGCCCCGCGGCGACCATGACCACGGGCAGACGGGACGACAGCTCCACCGCCGCCGGGGCGACCTGGGTCACCGGCGCGACGAACACCACACCCTCGACCCCGAGCTCGTGGAGCGACTCGACGGCGGCTTCCACCGTCGCCAAGCGGGCATCCCGCACCACCGCCACCGTGGTCGCGTAGCCCGCCTGCCGGGCCGCTTCCTCGATGGCCATGGTGGTGTTCGCCGGACCGAACTTGGCCAGGCCCGGGTTGACCACGCCGATCAGGCGGGTCCGCCGCGTGACGAGCGCCCGCGCTGAGGTGTTGGGGCGGTAGCCGAGCTGGGCGATGGCCGCCTCGACACGCTCGCGGGTGGCCGGCCGGACGGCGTCGGGGGTGTTGAGCACCCGGGAGACGGTCTGGTGCGAGACACCGGCTGCCGCCGCGACGTCGACCATCGAGGGCCGCCGTCGCACCTCCGCTCCCCCACCTGAGCGAGCCACCGGACCCCCTCACCTCGCCCGTGCGGCGGAGCGTAGCGGCGGGGCGGACCGGTCGACCGAGCCGGTCGGACGTCACACGACCGAACCGGTCGCAGCTCACACCACCCGGGCGCTACCCCGCCGCGCACCCGCGCGGTCCGGGCGGATCCCGTGCGGGGCCGGCTCACAGGACCCCCGACTCCGCGACCACGTACACGCCGTAGGCGGCCACGGCGAACCCGAGCACCACCCGGAGCCACAGTCGCACGTACCTGCTGCGCGTGACCACCTCCCCGGGTTCGTGCCCGGGGAACGCGCCGGTGCGGTGGTAGCGCATCAGCGCGGCGAGGGTCCCGAACGCCATCGCGGCGCCGATGGCGCCGATGGAGCCGAAGAACAGGAACCCGAAGGAGGTCTCGCTCACGGGAGGGTCTCGATCCGAGAGGCAGGGGCGCCGGGACGCCCGGAGGGTACGGCGGGCGGTGGGGGCCAGGCACGTCGGGCCGCGCCCGCTCGCTTCACGAGGTGATGCCGTCGAGGGCACCGCTGCCCGGCGTCACGAGGCCCACCTCGTAGGCGAAGACCACCGCGTGCACCCGGTCGCGGAGGCCGAGTTTCTGGAGTGCCCGCGAGAGGTGGGTCTTGACGGTCGCTTCACCGAGGTAGAGCGCCGCGGCGACCTCGGTGTTGCTGCGCCCCTGCGCGACGTGGGTCAGGACCTCGCGTTCGCGGTCGGTCAGCACCTCGAGCAGGTCGTCACGGCGCGTCACCAGCCCGTGCGAGGCGAACCGCTCGATGAGCCGCCGCGTCACCGACGGGCCGAGCAGCGCATCACCCGCCGCCACTGTCCGGACCGCGTCGACGAGCTGTTCCGCGGGCGCGTTCTTGAGGACGAACCCGGACGCGCCGGCACGCAGCGCCTCGACGATGAGGTCGTCGTGCTCGAAGGTGGTGAGCACGACCACCTTGGCGTCCACGTCGTGCTGCGTCAGTCGCCGCGTCGCCTCGATGCCGTCGAGGACGGGCATCTGGATGTCCATCAGGACCACGTCGGGACGGACCCGCCGCACGAGGTCGACGCCATCCGCGCCATCGGTGGCCTCACCGACCACGCGCAGATCGTCCTCGGTCTCCAGGATCAGACGGATGCCGGTGCGCAGCATCGCCTGGTCGTCGACGAGCACGACGGCGATCACGACGGCGCTCGAACCACGTCGACCGCGGCGTCGGTCTCGGTTCCGGCGGCATCGATGCGCGCGGGTTCGCCGGCGTCGCCGTCGGGCAGCAGCGGGATGCTGGCGTGCACGCGGTAGCCCCCACGACGGACGCGGTCCGCGGCGAACCGGCCACCGTGGAGCTCGACCCGTTCCCGCATGCCCGTCAGGCCCGTGCCACCGCCGTGCCGCTCCACCAGGGGTGTCCCGCGCCCGTCGTCGACCACCTCGACCTCCACGTCGGTCCCGGCCGCGTGCAGACGGACCCACGCTGACGTGCCGGGCCCCGAGTGCCGGAGCACGTTGGTGAGGGCCTCCTGGACCACCCGGCCGACGGCGAGGTCGATCTCCGTCGGCAGCGGCGGGAGGCCGGCCACCTGACAGGTCACCTCGACCCCGGCGCGCCGCAGCTCCCGGGCCAGACCGTCGAGCCGCGCCTGGACGGTCAGGGCCGGGGCAGCCTGGTCGTCGTCGGACCGCAGCAGTTGGAGCACACGCTGGAGCTCGGTGACCGCGTGACGGGACGAGCCTTCGATCGCCTCCAACGCCGCGCTCGCCCGCTCCGGGTCGCGCGCGAGGACCCGCCGTGCTGCCGCTGCCTGCACCCCCATCACGCTCACGTGGTGGCCGAGGACGTCGTGCAGCTCCCGGGCCAGACGGAGCCGCTCGCTGGTGGCGGCCTGCTCGGCGGTGCGCTGACGCTCGTGCTCGAGCTCCACCGTCCGTGCCGCGAGCTCGCTCGTGCGCGTGGACAGCTCGTGCTCGCGTTCGCCTCGCTGGCGGACCTGGTCACCGAGGATCCACGCGGCTGCGAAGTAGAAGACGTTGAGCGCCACGGCGTAGATCTGCCCGATGAGCATCCGGTACAGGCCGGCATCGATGCCGGTGCCGCGGACGAACGCCCAGAAGAGCGTGCCGAACAGGCCGGCGATCACGACCCCTCGGACCACGTCGCGGGCGACCGCGCGTCCGTGCGACCCGGCCGTGACCACCGCCAGGAACAGCGCGATGTTCGACCCGAAGGTGTCGAGGCCACCGTTGAAGCCGTACACCGAGAAGGTGACCGCGACCACGACCAGCACCGACAGCGGGGCGAGGCGGCGGAAGGCCAGCGTGGCGCACATGACGACACCGCTGGTCCACGTCACGGCGGTCGGCGTCGGCAGCTCGACGATGCCGAGCTCGGGCAGCACCGCGCCGTTGACGATCAGCAGCCCCGTCAGGATCGCGGCCAGCATCGCGTCGAGCGCCAGGCCGCGACCGCTCACGCGCGGGGACGGTGAGGCGTCGGGCGCGACGTCGGTGGTGGTCATGGTCCGAGCCTAGGTGGACCACGTGTAGCGAGGGTCCGCTCCGCGGGTGACATCGCGTCACCTCGTCGGTGGACGCCCGGCCGCGGTCGCGGCGTCAGGGTGGCAGCCCGGTGGGGGACCCTTCCACGCCCACGGCCGCCACGACCCAGGAGCTCCCACGTGTTGCAGGTGTCCGACCTCCGCAAGTCCTACGGCGAGGTGACCGCGCTCGACGGGCTGTCCCTGACGGCCCGGCCGGGGCGGATGCTCGGCTTCCTCGGCCCCAACGGTGCGGGCAAGACCACCGCGATGCGGGCGGTGTTCGGCCTGGTCGCGTTGGAGGGCGGCACCGTCCGGTGGCGGGACGCCGAGGTGACCGGCGACGTGCGTCGCGGGTTCGGCTACATGCCCGAGCAGCGGGGCCTGTACCCGCGGATGGTCGTCGGCCGCCAGCTGCGCTACCTCGCCCAGCTCCACGGGGTGCCGGTCCTCGAGGCAGAGGCCGCCACGACCCGCTGGTTGGACGCCCTCGGGCTCGGCGACCGCGCCGGGTCCAAGCTGGCCGACCTGTCGCACGGCAACCAGCAGCGCGTCCAACTCGCCGCGTCCCTGGTCCACGATCCCGAGCTGCTCGTCCTCGACGAACCGTTCAGCGGCCTCGATCCGATCGGTGTGGAGGACATGAGCGACGTCCTGCGCGACCGTGCCGCCGACGGGGCGACCGTGGTGTTCTCCAGCCACCAGCTCGAGCTGGTCGAGGAGCTGTGCGACGACGTGGTCATCATCACCTCCGGTCGTGAGCGGCTGGCCGGGACCCTCGACGAGGCCCGCGCGGCCGCCAGCTACCGCCGCGTGGAGGTGCGGTTGGCCGGCGGTGCGCCCGTCACCCCGCCGCCGGACGCGCAGCTCGTCGATGCGCGCGACGGGGTCGTCCGCCTGCGCATCCCCGTCGCCACCAGCCTGGACGAGCTCGTCACCTCCCTCGCTCCGCAGGGGACCATCGAGCACCTCACCTTCACCTCGCCACGCCTGACCGAGGTGTTCCGCGACGTGGTCGGCTCGTCCATCGCCGAGCTCGAGGGCGCGGAGGCGACCAGGACCGGCGCGGACGCGGAGGTGGCCTCGTGAGCCCGATGCGGACCGTCGGTCTCGTCTCCCGTCGCGAGATCCGCGAGCGGGGCGGCACCCGCGGCTACCTCATCGGGACGGCGGTGACGCTGCTGCTCATGGTCGCAGCCGTGGTCGTCCCGACGCTGCTGATCGGCGACGGCGTCGACGAACGCGCCCTCGGGGTCGTCGGCAATGCACCGGCCGATCTCGACGCGCAGCTGGCCACGATGCTGTCCGAGGATGTCGAGGTGACGGTCACCGAGCTCGCCGACCGGGACGCCGCGGTCGACGCCCTCGAAGAGGGTGAGGTCGACGCGGCGCTCGTCGAGCAGCGCGAGCTGCTGGCCGACGGCCGTCCCGACGAGCGGCTGCGCGCCGCCCTCGACGCCGCCCTGCAGCTGGAGGCGGTGTCCGCCGGTCTCGAGGACGCCGGCATCAGCGCCGAGCAGGCCGCCGCGGCGCTCACCCCGCCACCGCCCCTCGAGACGGTCGACATCGGCGACCCCGACGGCGACCGCGGCGAGGGCGGGTTCCTGGTCGGCATCGGGATGACCATCCTGCTGTTCCTCGGCATCCAGCTCAACGGCGCAACCGTGCTGTCGGGGGCGCTCGAGGAGAAGTCGAGCCGGGTCGTCGAGGTCCTGGTCAGCGTCGCCCGCCCCTGGCAGCTGCTGGCCGGCAAGCTGCTCGGGATGAGCGCGCTGGCGCTCGGACAGATCGCGTTGCTCGTCGCCGGTGGCCTCGGCGCGAACGCGGTCGTCGGCGCCTTCGAGCTGCCGCCGGCCACCGGGCTGCTGATCGCCACCAGCCTGGTGATGCTGGTCGCAGGGTTCCTGTTCTACGCCTCGCTCTACGCGGTCGCGGGTTCGCTGGCCTCCTCGCTCGAGGACGCCCAGTCCTCGGCGGGCCCGCTCGGGTTCCTGATGACCGGTGCCTACGTCGCGGTTTTCCTGGTCGCGGTGCCCGACCCCGGATCGGTGTGGAGCCAGATCCTGACCTTCGTGCCGCCCACGGCGCCGTTCGTGGTGCCGGCTCGGCTCGGGCTCGGGGAGCTGCCCGCCTGGCAGGCGGTCGTCTCGGTGATCGTCACCGTGCTCGCGTCGTTCGTCACCGTCCGGCTCGCCGGCCGGCTGTACGCGAGCTCGCTGCTGGCCGGCGGCAAGGTCACCTGGCGAAGCGCGTGGCGCGGTGAGCCCATCCGATAGTGGTCTGACCAGTTGACCTGCAGCCACTCGAGCCGTTACGGTCAGTGGGCCGGCGGCCTCTCGTCGCCGGCCCCGACCCCCGCCACGGAGGCGACCGTGACCACCCCGGACCCCGGCGCGACCACCCGCGCGACCGCGACCGAGCGGCGCAGCTCCATCTCGCTCACACAGGCTGCCCGCACCTTCACCACACGACCACAACCGTGGCTGCTGGTGGCCGCCGTGGCGATCGCCGTGACGGCGCGCGGCCTGCACGGTGGCTACGCCTGGTCGGACCTCTACCTGGTGGTCGGCTACCTGGCGGCGTGGCCCCTCGTCGAGTGGGTGGTGCACACCTCGCTGCTGCACTGGAAGCCCCGTGAGGTCGCTGGTCGGACCATCGATCCCCTGGTCGCCCGCAAGCACCGTGAGCACCACGTGGACCCCCAGCAGCTCGACCTCATCTTCATCCCGGTGCCGGCGCTGCTGACCGTGGCCGCCGGCATCGCCGCGCTCGTCTGGGTACTGCCGACCCGGATCGGGCTGACCTTCGCGGTGGTGGCCACCACCGTGGGCCTCGTCTACGAGTGGCTGCACTACCTGGTCCACACCGACTACCGGCCGCGCTCGGCGCCCTACCGTGCGCTGTGGCGCCACCACCGTCTGCACCACTACAAGAACGAGAACTACTGGTTCACCGTCACCACCGCTTCGACCGCCGACCGCGTCCTGCACACCCAGCCCGACCCGAGCGACGTGCCCAACTCACCGACCGCCCGCGACCTGCTCGGTACCGGAGGCCGGTGAGGTGCAACCCGGACACCGCGGCGGTCGTCCCACCCACGACCGACCACGGAGACCGCCGTGCACCGCACCGCACGAGTCCTGGCCACGACCGCCGTGCTCGCCCTGCTCGCCGGGGCGTGCGGCGCACCGGACGATCCGTCCCCGAGTGCGGAGCCCGGGGACGAGGTCGACGGCGGCCTCGACGGGACCGATGATGGCCTCGATGATGGCCTCGACGGTGCCACCGACACCGATGCACCGGCCGACGACGGGGAGGGTTCCGTGACGCTCGAAGGGGCGACCGAGGTCGCCGTCGCCGATCTGGCTGCCACCACCGGCACGGACGAGGCCGACATCGAGGTGGTCAGCGCCGAGGAGGTCACCTGGTCCGACGGCTCGCTCGGGTGCCCTGAGCCGGACGGGATGTACACCCAGGCGCTGGTCCCCGGGTACCGCATCGTGCTCAGCGTCGCGGGCGAGCAGGTCGACTACCACGGGGCGGCAGGCAGCCCACCCTTCCGGTGCGACGATCCCTCGCCGCCGCTCGACGCCGGCACCTGACCGGGACGCTCAGTTCATCGTGGGGTCGTCGGGGAAGGTGGCCAACAGCGCCAGGTCCCCCGGCTGGCGGCGCAGCACCTCGTGCCACAGGCCCACCGGGTCGTCGGTGAAGACGTCGCCCGGTGCGGCGTCCACGACGAACCACGCCCCCTGGACGACCTCGCCCTCCAGCTGCCCCGGGGCCCACCCCGCGTAGCCGGCGAACAGCCGGACGGTCTCGAGCTCGAGCTGTTGGAGCACCGGATCGGCCGACAGGTCCACCAGGCGGACGTGCTCGTCGAGCACGTCGCCGTGCTCGGCCCCGACCCGTGCCGCCGTCCGTCCGAGCGCGACGACGGCGTCCGGCTCGACCGGTCCGCCGCCGAACACCACGGGCGGCTCGCAGACCAGGTCGGTCCACGGGGCCGCCGCGTCACGGGCGGGCACCGAGGACGTGCGGTTGAGCACCACGCCGAGCGCGCCGTCCTCGTCGTGATCGAGCACGAGCACGACCGCGCGGTGGAAGGTCGGATCCTCGAGCATCGGGGTGGCGACCAGCAGGCGACCGGTGCAGTTCTCGATCACGGTCCCCTCCTCGTGCTGCGGATGACGACGGTAGCGAACCCTCGCCGCCCCGCCGAGGGGGACCGGCCGGTGACCGCGTGGTGTCTCACGAAGACCGGCTCGCGGCCACTGGTCTGACCACCTGGTCCCCGGCGAGGCACGTGCTCCCGCTAGGCTCCCGGTCCGTCACCCACCGCCCCCTGGTCCGGAGGCACCGTGGCCCTCACCCCCGTCTCCCGCCGCTCGGTCCCCGACGCGGTGTTCGACCAGCTCGCCTCCGACATCCTCGGTGGCGAGCTCGCGCCCGGGGTGGAGCTGCCCGCAGAGCGTCGCCTGGCCGAGGTGCTCGGGGTGTCACGGCCGGCGGTCCGCGAGGCCCTGCAGCGCCTCGCCCAGGCGGGCCTGGTCGACGTCCGGCAGGGCGACGCCACAACGGTCCGCGACTACCGCCGGTCCGCGGGTCCCGAGCTGCTGCCTCGGCTGCTCGCCGGCGACGGCACCCCCGACCTCGAGGTGGTGCGCCACATCCTCGAGGCGCGGTTCGCGCTGATGCCGGACATCGCCCGCCGGGCAGCGCTGCGGCGTTCCGAGGACGATCTGGCGCGGATGCACGAACTGGTCGGGCGCATGGCCGACGAGGTCGACGACCTGCCCACCCTGCAGCGCACGGCCCACGAGCTGTCGTCCACCATCGTCGACGGCTCGGGCAACGTCGTCTATCGCCTGCTGTTCAACGCCCTCGAGGCGGCCTACCTGCCGGCCATGGACGCGCTCGCCCAGGTGCTGGCCGACGAGCTGACCGACGTGGCCAGCTACCGCGCCCTGGTCGACGCGATCGACGTCCGCAACGCCGCCCTCGCCGCGTCGATCGGACGCCGCCTCATCGGCATCGGCACCCAGGCCGCCCTGGCGGCGATCGACGAGCTCCAGGCCGGCTGACACGAGGGACCGCCGGTGGTTCAGCCGGTGGTGACGGCCGGGACAGGCAGGACCTCGTCGATGGCGGCAGCCAGGGCGTCGGCGAGCAGGTCGATCTCCTCGGCGGTGATCGTCAGCGGCGGCGCCAGGCGGATCGTGGTCGCGTGGGTGTCCTTGGCGAGCACGCCGCGGGTCATCAGCGCCTCGCTGACCGCACGCGCCACCGGCGCCACCAGCTCCACCCCGGCCCACAGGCCGATGCAACGCACCTCGGCGACCTGGCTGCTCGGCAGGGCGCGCAGCCGGGTGGCCAGGCGGTCACCGAGCTCGCGGCCCCGGGCCTGGTACACGCCGGTCTCGAGCAGGCGCACCACCTCGGTGGCGACCGCGGCGGCCAGCGGGTTGCCGCCGAAGGTCGACCCGTGGGAGCCGGGGGTGAACACGTCCATCAGCTCGCGGCGAGCGGCCACGGCGGACACCGGGACCACGCCCCCGCCGAGGGCCTTGCCGAGGACGAACACGTCGGGGACCACGTCCTCGAGGTCGCAGGCGAAGGTCGTGCCGGTGCGCCCGAGGCCCGACTGGATCTCGTCGGCGATCATCAGCACACCGCGCTCGTGGGTGATGCGCCGCACCTCGCGCAGGTACCCCTCGGGCGGCACGATGATGCCGGCCTCGCCCTGGATGGGCTCGAGGAGGACCGCCACGGTGGTGTCGTCGATGGCGGCCTCGAGGGCAGCGGCGTCACCGAAGGGGATGCGCACGAACCCCGGCGCGAACGGGCCGAAGTCCTCGTGGGCGACCGGGTCGTCGGAGAAGCCCACGATGGTCGTGGTCCGGCCGTGGAAGTTGCTGTCCATGACGACGATGGTCGCCTGGCCCGCCGCCACGCCCTTGACGCGGTAGCCCCAGCGACGGGCGAGCTTGATGGCGGTCTCGACCGCCTCGGCGCCGGTGTTCATCGGCAGCACCACGTCCATGCCGGTCAGGCGCGCGACGGCCGCGGTGAAATCCGCGAACCGGTCGTGACGGAACGCCCGCGAGGTGAGGGTCACACGGTCGAGCTGCGCATGCGCCGCGGCGATCAGGTCGGGGTGGCGGTGCCCGAAGTTGAGCGCGGAGTACCCGGCGAGGCAGTCGAGGTAGCGACGACCCTCGGTATCGGTCACCCAGGTGCCCTCGGCCTCGGCGATGACCACCGGCAGCGGGTGGTAGTTGTTCGCGCTGTGCGGCTCGAGGTGGGTCACGGGGCCTCCGGCGTCGGCGGGCGTCTCGTGCAGGGCGTGGTCGTGCAGGAGCGGGCCACCGCGGTGGCCCGGAGACCAACGTACGCTGCCCGTGATGTTCCGACAGGCCGCTTCCGTTGCGTCGAGGAGGCAGGATGTTGCGTCTGGACGAGATCGACCGGCGGATCGTTGCGTCGCTGGCCGCCGACGCGCGCACCAGCTACCGCACGATCGGTGCCGAGGTCGGGCTGTCGGCTTCCGCGGTCAAACGCCGCGTCGACCGCCTCCTCGCCGAGGGGGTCATCGAACGGTTCACCACCGTCCTCGATCCCCGCGCCCTCGGGTGGACCGTCGAGGTGTTCGTCGAGATGTTCTGCCAGGGGCGGACCCCGCCGGGAGTGATCGGCACCGCGCTGGCCAAGTACCCCGAGGTCGTGGGTGCCTACACGATCACCGGTGACCCGGACGCGATGGTGCACGTGCGCGCCAGCGACACCGCCCACCTCGAGGCGACGCTCGAACGCATCCGCAGCGAGCCGTTCGTCATCCGGACCCGGTCGGTGATGGTGCTCTCCCGCCTCCTCGAGCGGCAGGTCCCCCTCGACCTCGACCTCGGGTGACCACGTCAGCTGGTGAGGTGTCGTGTCCTCTCCGTTGTAGCCTCGGGTCGCGCTCACGGCGTGCTCGGATCGGGAGGTCGTTGCGGGATCGGCTGACGCAGGCGCTGCCCGCAGCGGCACTGGCGTGGGCCGCGGTGCTCCTGCCCGGGTCCGCGGCGTTCGGGCACCCGTCGGGGGTCGTCCCTCAGGCCCGGCTCGATGCCGAGGGGCGACAGGTCTCCGTGGAGTGGTGGGCTGCCCCTGATGACGTCGCCGACCTCGGGGTGGGGCTCGGCTTCCTGGGCGACGGGGCGCCACCGGCCCTCCGAGGAGAGACCGACGATCTCCCCTCCGCGGAGGAGGTGACCCGGTTCGCCCGATCGACCGAACTCGAGACGTACCTGCTCGACAACGTGCAGGTGAGCCAGGACGGGCACCCGTGCGATGCGCGGGTCACGGTGGCAGACGACGTCCTCGTCGAGAGCGTCCGATACTCGTTCCGGTGCCCGCAGACGGTGGAGCAGGTCGCGGTGCGTATCACCCTGCTGCACGACCGGGACGAGCTCTACCGGACCTACAGCATCGACGGGACCATCTGGAGCCCGGTGCACACGGTGCACCAGCCCGAGCACGTCTGGGATGCCACGCTCGTGGGCGCCGACGCCGGGGCGGGCTGGCGGCACCTGCGCTGGGCGGGGGTCGGGCTCGTGTTGGCGACGTGTGGCGCGGTGCTGTGGTGGATGCGTCCCGGTGACCGGCGGTCGGGGGGTGACCGATGGAGTGGCTGATGCCGCGACCCGGGTCGCCGGAGGGACCGCTCGATCCCCTGCTGGTGCGGCTGATCGACGATCCCGGGACCGCCGGGGCGATCGGCCTCATCGGACTGGTCATCGCGGTCGGGGTCGGGGCGGTCCACGCCCTCGGGCCGGGGCACGGTAAGGCCCTGATCGGGGCGTACCTCGCCGGCTCGCGGGGTCGTGCGCGCGACGCGGTGGCCCTGGGCGTCCTGGTGGCAGGGATGCACACCGGGTCGGTCATGGTGGTGGCCTCGGTGGTACGTACCGCGCAACAGGCGGTCGACAGCCAGCGGCTGGAGCACGCGATCAGCGTGGTGGTCGCCCTCGGCGTCGTCGTCCTCGGGCTGTGGATGCTCGGGAACCGTGTCCGCACGATCCGCCACCGACGTCGTGGGGCGTCGACACCTGCGGACACCGGGCGAGACGCCACGTCGTCGACCACGCACGGGCACCACCACCACGACCTGCCGGATGGGGTCGCGCCGCTGTCTCGTTCCGGGATCCTGGCCCTCGCCGGCGCCGGTGGTCTGGTGCCGAGCCCGGTCGCGTTGCTGGTCCTGCTCACCGCCCTCGCGACGGGACGGGGGGCCTACGGGTTCGCGCTGCTCCTCGCCTTCAGCGCCGGCCTCGCCCTCACGCTCACGGCCGTGGGGCTCCTCGTCCTGTGGGGGCGGACCAGCCTCGCACGACGCGCTGACCGTCGTGAGGTCTCGCGCGTGCTCGCGGTGCTCCCGCTCGCCAGCGCCGTCGCGGTCGTCGCAGGAGGCGTGCTCCTGACCTGGAGCGCCGTCTCCGCCCTCTGACCGGCCGCCGCCGACCGACCGATGGGGCGGGCGCATCAGCGACGGGACATCAGCACCAGCGCGATCGTGTTGGTGACCGCCGCGACCCCGACCGCCGCTGCCACGCCGGCCCACTCGGCGACCACGCCGCCGACCACCGCCCCGACCGGCGTCGCCACGAGCGAGACGGCGGCCATGGAAGCCGTCACCCGGCCGAGCAGAGCATCGGGGACCAGACGCTGGCGCAGGGTCCGCGCCGCGACGTTGATGACCATCGAGGCGGCACCGAGCACGCACGCCAGCGCGCCGACCACCACCGCGTGGCGGCTGAAGGCGACGGCCGCGTAGCACGCCGCTGCCAGCCCGAAGCCGACCCGGATCGCCGCGCGGGAGCCGACCCGGGTGAGGAACCGCTCCGCGAGGGCGCCGCCGAGGAGGCCGCCCACGGCGACAGCGGCGAGCAGCACCCCGTAGGCCGAAGCCGGCAGGTCGAGGCGGACGACCACGAACACCACGAACACGGCGGCGAAGGCGGTGTTGCCGAGGTTCGACAGGGCGTTCGCGGCGGCGAGCCGGCCGAGGACGGGGTCGGCGAGGAGGTGGGACAGGCCCTCCCGGACCTCGCTGGCGACCTGCGCGACCGGTCCGCGGTCTCCGGTGCCACCGGCGGTGTCCCTCGGGCGGGGGGTCGGCCGCAGGCGGGAGGCCGCGACGGCCGCCACGAGGTAGAGCGCGGCGGCCGGCCCGAGCAGGGCGGCTGCGCCGATCGCCGCGAGGACGGCGCCGATGGGCGCCCCGACGGCCTGGTTGCCGACGACCTGGGTCACCATCAGCCGGGCGTTGGCGCCCTCGA
This sequence comes from Nitriliruptor alkaliphilus DSM 45188, assembly GCF_000969705.1. GTDB lineage: Bacteria > Actinomycetota > Nitriliruptoria > Nitriliruptorales > Nitriliruptoraceae > Nitriliruptor > Nitriliruptor alkaliphilus. Next base: position 1,020,559 of record NZ_KQ033901.1, on the reverse strand, counting down.
GCCGATCGTCCGGCACCAGGCCCGGCACCGCCGTCTGCGCGGTCGTGTCGACGAGCACTTCGGTGCTGGAGGCGACGACGGCGGCGAGATAGACCAACGCGAGCCGGACGTCGACGAGCACCGCGATGGCCAGCAGCCCCACGAGGGACGCCGCGCGGACCGCGTTGCCCGCCACCAGGACGCGGCGGCCGTCGGCGCGGTCCGCCAGGGCGCCGGCGGGCAGCGCCGAGAGGACCATCGGCAGCATCAGCGCGACGGTGACCCCGGCGATGGCCGCCGGGGAGTCGGTCACAGTGGTCGCCAGGACCGGCAGACCGGCGAGCAGGACGCCGTCGCCGAGGTTGGCCGCACCCGTGCTGCTCCACAGCCGCCCGAACCCGGTGCCGCGCAGCGTGCTGCCGGCGGGGCCGTCGCCCGTCTCCGCCTGGTGCCTCGTTCGGGGTGCGGTCGTGCTCCTGGTGGCCACCGCGGCCTCCCTCGCCTACCGTGCGGACCGCAGAGGTTCCTCTGCGGTCCGGTGACCGTACGACCGCAGCGGTCTCTTTGCAAATGTTCCTCTGCGGTTCGATCGATCCGAGGTGGGCGGCGTGGCCGAGTCGAAGCACAGCGGTCGGGTTCTCGACGCGGGGGCGCTCAAGGCGCTGGCGCACCCGCTGCGGTTCCGGCTGCTCGAGCTGCTCGTCGAGCACAGCCCGGCGACCGCGTCGGGTCTCGGTCGGATCCTCGGCGAGAACAGCGGCTCGACGAGCTACCACCTGCGGCAACTCGAGCGGCACGGCCTGATCGAGGAGGCCACGGAGGTCGGCACCGCCCGTGACCGGTACTGGCGCGCGGTCGAGGGCGGCTGGACGCTGGCGGGCTTCGAGCTCCTGCGACGTGAGGACACCCGTGAAGCCGCGTCCGTGCTGCTCGACGAGGTCGTACGCGCCCGGCTCGAGCGGATCGAGCGGTGGCACCAGGAAGGGCACCGGTGGGGTGAGGCGTGGGTCGACGCCAGCATCGAGATGACCAGCCGCATGCGCCTCGACCGGGCCCAGCTCGCCGCGATGACCGATGAGCTGGTCGCGGTGGTCGACCGCTACCGCGCGGCCCAGCGCGCCGACGATGCGCCGAACTCCGCGTTCGTGGCGGTCCACGTCGAGGCGTTCCCGGCCGAGGAACCTCCGGTCGGACCGGACGACGACGGTCGCTGACGCACGAAGCCGCGGGCCCGGTTGGCCTCAGGCGACGCCCGGCTGCTGCTCGGACGGCAGGATGCGTTCGAGCAACTCGGTCGGCACGAGGCCGGCCGGGCCGAAGCGGCGTAGCGTCTCGATGAACGTGGGGTCGGTCGCGGCCAAGCTGCCGAGCGTCTCGCGGGCCTCGTCCTCCCGTCCGGCCAGCCCGAGCACGACCGCACGCCACATCTGCAGGTCCGGGTCGTCCTCGGTGACCGCCAGGCGGTTCTGGTCGAGCAGCTCCGCGGCGCCGCTGGCGTCCCCGTCGAGCGCCTGCTCGAAGGCCTCGACGACGCGGTGGTAGCGGATCGAGCGGTCCACCAGCTCGCCGAGGTGGGTCAGCGGATCGGGATCGTCGTCGACGCGCAGGTTGTAGAGCTGGTCGCGCCAGGGGCGCCCCGTCCGCTCGTGGCGGACCACCAGCACCGCCGCGGACCGGTGCCCACGGATGTCCCCACCCGCATCCTCGCCAGCTCGCAACGCACCGAGCAGCCGGAAGGTCAGCGGCCCCTCGATGGCCTCGAACCGTTCGACCATCGCGTGCCACACGTCGGGGCCGGCCACCATGTTGGCGAGCGCAGCGCAACCATCACCGACCAGGTGACCGGCCGAGGCGACGCAGTCCCCACCGGTGTAGACCGCGAGCTCACCGGAGGTGTCGACCATCGCGACCTGGCGGCGCTCGGGTCGCTCGTCGATGGTGCGCAACGCCTGGAGCACCTCGGTCGCCGTCAAGCCGTTCCGCAGCAGATCGAGCCCGAGCTCGCCGTACATCGGCTCGCCCATCGACTGGGTGGCGATGACGCCGTACCCGGGCACGGCCCACGGCACCGATGCGCCGACCGCGAGGGCCTGTGTCTGCGTCGCGACCCCCATCAGACCGGTGGCGGGGTCGCGCGCGACGATCGAGAACGTCACGGGGTGGAGCGGAAGCTGCCACCCTCGGGATCGGGGCGTGTCGGGTTCGCGCCAGGCCACGCTTCCTCGTCGGCCGGGCTGGCCTGCAGCTCGAGCTCGTCGGCGTGTCGCTTCGCCGCCACCTCGTCGTCGAACTGGGCGGCGGGCTTGTCGCCGTCCGCCGTGTCGAGCACGTACCAGGTGGTCGTGCCGTCGAGGTTGTCACGTCGGTCCACTCGGAAGCGCGTCACGGGGCGTCCTGTCCTCGGCTGGAGAACGAGCCTGACACGACCCCGGTGGCCGTGGGCTCACCTTGCACCGACGGACGGGCAGGGCCCGCTGTCGGATCAGAGACCTTCGAACGGATCGTGGATGCATGGGGTCCCTTCCCCCCACGGTGGCCAGGCCTGCACGAGGTGGGACCGACCGGCGTCACGGATCCAATCCGCGTCGTCGTTGTCCGTCCAGGGCGGGGCCCACTGGGTGCGGTGCTGCCGGAACGCGTCACGCACGGTCAGGGCGACCGCGCGCTGGTCGATGGTGCAGGCGATGAGCTCGTCGGGCACGCCGCGTGGCTCGTACACGCGTGTCGGATCGAACGGTGTGTGCCCCTGCGCGACGCGGAGCTCGTTGACACGATCGAGCGCGGACCGTGGGAAGGCGCCGTGGAACAGCCGGCGGAAGCCCGGACCCGGGGTGTCCCGGAGGGCGTGGAACGCGTCGGTGGTCGCGGCACCGATCGCGATGTGATCGGGGTGGCCGCTGATGCCATCGGGGCCGAAGGTCAGCACCACGTCCGGTCGTTCCTCGGCGAGGATCCGGCCGACGGACCCCGCGAGCTCACCCACGGGGACCCGATCGAGCGCACCGTCGTCGTAGCCGAGCCACTCGTGCCGGTCCGGGGGGCGGACGAGCTCCCAGGCTCGCCGTGTCTCGTCACGGCGGACGTGTCCGAGCGTCTCCGGCGTCGCACCGCTTCCGGGCGCGATCTGCCCGGCCGCACCGTCGGTGGCGTGGATCAGCACGAACCGGAGCTCGGGGTCGTCGCGGTGCAGTGCCACCAGCCCGACGGCACCCATCACGTCGTCGTCGGGGTGCGCGGCCACGAACGCGAGCACACGAGCGGGACGGGTCATCACGGCGGGCCCGATCGACGGCTCCTGATGCGAAGCCTGCCGCCCCGGCGAGGCGCTGTCGAGCGGTCACCTCACCCGCCGTCGTCCTCGCCGTCGTCCTCGCCGTCGTCCTCGTCGTCGTCCTGCCAGGCTTCCTGCTCGTCGAGGTCGAACGGGCCCTGCCCGAGCCGTTCGGCGTGGGCGTGGGCCGCCTCCTCGTCGCGGAACTCGGCCACGGGCCGGCCGCGGTCCTGCTCGTCGTGGATCTTCCACAGCGGCCGCCCGCGCCGGTCGGTGTGCCGTTCGACCCGCCAGCGTGCGGTCACGTCCCGCTCCCTGTCGCCACCTGCGACCGGTCCGGTCACATGGGGGTCGGGGTACCCCCGGCACCCGCCCCGCCGCTACCGCCGGACGTGCCGCGGTGGAGGTTGGCGAACTTGGTGAGGTGGTTGAGGAAGGCGAGCTTGACCACCCCGGTGGCGCCGTTGCGGTGCTTGGAGATGATCAGTTCGGCGATGCCCTTGTCGGGGCTGTCCTCGTCGTAGACCTCGTCGCGGTAGATGAACGCCACGATGTCCGCGTCCTGCTCGATCGAACCCGACTCGCGCAGGTCCGACATCAGCGGCCGCTTGTCGGTGCGGGACTCGGGCTGACGCGACAGCTGCGACAGCGCGATGACCGGAACGTCGAGCTCCTTGGCCAGCATCTTCATGCCACGGGAGATCTCGGCGACCTCGTTCTGGCGGTTGTCGGAACGTCCCGTGGAGGTCATCAGCTGCAGGTAGTCGACGATGACGAGATCGAGGCCGTGCTTCTGCTTGAGCCGGCGGCACTTGGCGCGGATCTCCATCAACGTGAGGTCCGGCGTGTCGTCGATGAACAGCGGCGCGTCCGAGAGCTTGCCGAGCGCGTCGCCGAGCTTGCGCCAGTCGAGGTCATCGAGCCGGCCGGTCTTGAGCTTGTTGGAATCGATCCGGGCCTCGGCCGACAGCATGCGGTTGACGACCTCGAGCTTGCTCATCTCCAGGGTGAACAGGATCGCCGGCTTCTTCAGGTCCACCGTCACGTACTGAGCAAGGTTGAGTGAGAGGCTCGATTTTCCCATCGCCGGGCGTGCGGCCAGGATGATCAGGTTCTGGGGCTGCAGGCCGCTGGTGAGGCGGTCGAGGTCGTCGAACCCGGTGGCGAGGCCGGTGACCTCCGAGCCCTGTTCGGCGAGCTTCTCGATGGCCGCGAACGAGTCGTTGAGCAGGTCGCGGAGCTGGGTGTACTCGCTGGTGTTACCGACCTGGGCGACCTCGTAGATCAGGCTCTCGGCCTTGTCGACGACCTGCTCGGCTTCCTCGCTGGCCTCGTACCCCATCCGGGTCACGGCCGTGCCGGCATCGATGAGCCGCCGCAACAGCGCCTTCTGCTGCACGATCCGGGCGTAGAACGCCGCGTTGGCGGCCGTCGGAGTGGCCACGGTCAGGTCGTGCAGCGCCGCGGGACCGCCGACCTCGTCGAGGCGGTCGTTGCGGGCGAGCCAGTCGGTCAACGTGACCGTGTCGATCGGCTCGCCGCTCTCGAGCAGCGCGCTGACCCCCTCGAAGACCACCCGGTGGGCGCCCCGGTAGAAGTCGTCGGGGCTGAGCACCTCGGCCGCCTCGTTGGCGGCCGCTCGGGACAGCAGCGAGGCACCGAGGACCGACACCTCGGCCTCCAACGAGTGCGGCGGGACGCGGTCGTAGCCGCGTCCCGCCGTCCCGTTCCCGCTCGGCCCGCGGCGTGCGATGGGCGGACCGTCCCCCGGACCGCCGTCGCTCATCGGAGCTTCCGGTGGTGGTGGGTACGACCCGCTCACTGCGCTCTCCCCGGGCCCGACCCCGGACCGTCACCGGCGCGGTGACGGTCCGAGAGGGCCGTGCATCGTGTGGCTCAGTTCTCGTCGGTGGTGTCGGTCTCGACCGGCTCGGCCGGCGCGACCTCGTCGGCGTCGACCGGCTGGTCGACGTCCGTCAGCACCTCGGTCGCGGCTCCCTGGGCGGCCGCCGCAGCGTCACCCGCGGGATCCTCGACGTCCTCGCCCTCGAGCTCGGCCGCGGCCTCGAGGGCCTCGGCGACGAGCGCGTCCGTCGACTCGGCTTCCTCGCCGGGCAGCGGGGCGTGCTCGGGAGCGGCCTGGCCGGGAACGACCTTGCCCTCCTCGTCCACGACCTCGACGATCACCGTGGCGATCACCTGGGGGTGCACCCGGACGGGGACCTCGTACTCCCCGATGGTCTTGATGGAGCCGCGCAGGTCGATGCGCTTGCGCTCGAGGTCGTGGCCGCGCTCCCTGAGCACGCGCTGGACGTCGACCGCGGTCACCGAGCCGTACAGGTGGCCGCGCTCATCGACACGCACCGGGATCCGCAGGCTGCGCGACTCAAGGGTCTCGCGGGCGGCCTCGGCCGCGCCGAGCGTCTTGGACTCGGCGACCTTGCGCGACCGGGTCAGGGCCTCGGCTTCCTTCATCGCACCCTTGGTCGCGATGATCGCGAGACCACGGGGGATCAGGTAGTTGCGGCCGTACCCGTCGGCGACGTCGACGACGTCGCCAGCGAGCCCGAGGTTGTCGACTTCATCCTTCAGGATGATCTTCATCGATCAGCTCCTCAGCGGTTCGCGTACGGGATCAGCGCCATCTCGCGGGCGTTCTTGATCGCCGCCGCGAGCTGCTTCTGGCACTTGGCGCAGACGCTGGAGGTCCTGCGGGCCTTGATCTTCGCGCGCTCGTTGAGGAACGGCTTGAGCAGGCTCAGGTCCTTGTAGTCCACGTACTCGATGCCCTGGGCACAGATGGGACAGGGCTTCGGCTTACGCGGCTTCTTGTCCTTGTCCTTGCTGGTACTGCGGGGGTTCGCCACGGCGTGCTCCTAGCGCGGCTCGAGGTCGCAGGCACGTGCCTGCGACCGAAGATGGTCTCGATCAGAACGGGACGTCGTCGTCCGAGGGCGGCGGGGGGGCGAAGTCGCTCGATCCACCCTGGTTGCCGCCGGACGAACCGCCACTCGTGCGGCTGACGCTGGTACGGGCCCAGCGCAGCGACGGGGCGATCTCGTCGGCCTCGATCTCGGTGACCCACACCGTCTGGTTCTGCTGGTTCTCGTAGCTGCGCACCCGCAGCCGCCCGATCACGATGACCCGGTCCCCCTTGTGCAGGGACTCGGCCGCGTTCTCGGCGAGATCACGCCAGCAGTTGACGTTGAGGTAGGTCGTCTCCTCCTGCTGCTGCCCGTCCTTGCCCGTCCAGCGACGGTTCGAGGCGACACGCAGGGTGGCGACGGCAGCGCCGCCTCCGGTGAAGCGAAGATCGGGGTCGTCCGTGAGGTTCCCCACGAACGTGACGAAGTTGGACTCGTAGGCCACGTCAGCTCCTGACGGCGTCGTCACCCCACGCAGGTCGCGCGAGGTGGGTCCAGGCATCACGCGGGTGCGCGCGCCGGTGTGGGTGGACGCGGATCAGGCGACCTTGCGGACCCGGATGCCCGGGCGCACGGTCTTGAAGCGGACGATGTCGTCGGAGATCTTGAGCTGACGCTCGAGCTCTCGGACAGCCTCGTCGGTCGCCTCGAGGTCGAGGACGCCGTAGTAGCCGAAGTCGCGCTTGTCGATCTCGTACGCGAACTTGCGACGGCCCCACCAGGCCTCGTCGAGGAGCGTCCCGCCCTGGGCGGCGAGGATCTCCTTGGCGCGCGCGAACGCGGCTTCGGCAGCTTCCTCGTCGATCTGGTCGGTGACGATGATCATCATCTCGTAGCGGCGCATGGCACCTCCTGTGGTCGCGCCGCCCGCACCACGTCGGTGCGGTCGGTGCCGGGTCGGAGCGGGCTCCGAGTGACCGGCTGGCCCCCTCGGGTCGTATCCGTCACGCACGCGTGGACGGCTGACCTGCGGGGGAGGGGTGCGGCCTGCGGTGCCGGGGTCCGGAACGAACCTCGCGGTCCGGGCGTGACGCCCGATCCGTGGAGCACACACGAGTGCGTGCGCCACGCGCAGGACCGCGGGACCGTACCAGACTCACCGGGCTCGGTCACAGGCCGTGCCCTGATGCGTTGAGCTTGCGGTGCGTCCTTCCCACACCTGCACCGTAGAGGTGGCCGGCGACACCGCCGGGGGAAGGTGCGCTGCGCCTGTGGATGGCGGTTCGAAGCGCTCGTGCGCTGAACGATCGGTCGACCGCGTCAGTCGAACCGTTCGGCCACCACGTCGACGAGGCGCCTGACGGTCGCAACGGGAGCCCCGCCGGTGCGCTCGATGAGCGCACCGGCCCCGAGGAGCACCACACCACCGGCCGTCAGCCACGCCCAGGTCGGCACGGCGGCGACGACCGCGAGGGTCTCGATCAGCACGACCGCGACGACCGCGACGACCCCGACCACCAGCGGGCCGCCGTGGCGGCCGGCACCCCCGCCGACGACGGCGGCGAGCGCGAGCGTCCCGGCGAGGGCGGCGTGCCAGCCGCCGCCACCCGCCAGACGCTCGAGCAGCGCGGGGACGACCACCAGCAGGAGCGGCGGCACGTCGGCGACCCAGGAGGAGACCCGACCTGCGCGGCGCGCCGTCCGTCCGATGAGCCACAGGTGGAGGGCCGGCGGGACCATCCACGCGTCGACGGCGGTCACGTCACCGAGGCTCAGCACCTGCCACACCCCGAGGGTCGTGACCACGCCGCCGACGTGGGCGACCGGCACCTGACGGGTCATGAGCCCGGCGGCGACCACCGTGACACCGACGGCCACGGTGCCCCACGCGAAGGCCGTGGGGGTCAGGCTGAGCAGGAGGACGGCGGGGACGGCGGCCGTGCCGGAGGTGACGACCCCCGCCCGACGTAGGCGCGGACGGACGACCGCTGCCAGGGCGGCGGCGACCGCCACGCCGAGGAGCACCGCGCCGGTCGTCGGCCGGGAACCGCTCAGTCCGTACGCCGCGCCGGCAACGGCACGCACGGCGACCGGGCCGGCGGCGATCAGCAGCCACGGCCGCTGGCAGCGCACCGACTCCGCGATCAGGACGATCGCGACCAGGGTGGCGGCGGGGGCCGCGGCGACGGCCGCGTCGAGGCCGACCACCGCGTTCGGACCGGCGATCAGGACGGTTGCGGCGGCCAGGGCCCGCAACGCGTCCGCGCCGACCGGCACACGGTCGACGATGGCCGCGCACGCCAGCGCGAGCGCGGGCACCGCCAGGACCCAGGCGGCGAACCCGACACCGGCATCCAGGGCACCGCCCGCGACGAGGATCGACACGACCGCCACCGGGAGCAGGGCCGCGGCGGCACCCGGTCCCTCGCCGACCTCGGTGTGGCGGACGACGCGCACGGCCACCAGCAGTGCGATGGCGGCCGCCACGAGGGCGAGCAGGATCTCGGCGACGCCCGGGAGGAGCCGGTCGGGGACGGTGGCCGCGCTCCACGTGCCGATCAGCAGCACGCCCGAGAGGGTCACCATGGCCGCGCTGATCGCCGCCCCCCGCTCGGCGCCTCCACGCAGGCACGTCCCGACGGCGATGGCGACGAGCAGGAGCGGCAGCCCGCTGCCGGAGGTCGGGACCAGGAAGGTGAGGGCGGCAGCTGCCGTGGCCACCGCGACCGCTGCAGCGGCCACCCCGACGGCACCGAGGCGTCCACGGCGGACCGCGGCGATCACCCACGCCACCGCGGTGATGCTCGCGACCGCCGCCATGGCCGGGTCGGCCACGACCTCGGTGGGCGCCCGGAAGCCGGACAGCTCGGCGCCGGAACGCAGCGAGGTGGCCACGACCAACAGCGTGCTCGGGACCGCGAGCGCCGCGACGATCTCGGCCGCGGCGCCGACCCGGGCCAGCGGCGCGCGGAGGGTGGCATCGCGTCGCCCGGCCACGACGGCGGCCTCGACCGCGAGGAAGAGCAGCGGCCAGGGCAGCAGACGGGCGAGCCTCGGCGCGTCTCCTGGCAGCAGCAGGGTCACCGCGACCAGCGCGACCAGGACGGGGACCGCCCCGGCCCAGCGCGCCGACCGACGCAGGGCCGCGGTGGCCACGAGCGCCACGACGGCGACGACGCCCGCCACGGCCGGCTGCAACCAGGTGGAGGGGACCCACCCTGCGGCAGCGTCGACCAGCACGGACGACCCACCGCTCGCGACCGCGACGGCGGAGCCGGCGGCGACCAGCAGCGGTCCGACGACGGCCGCGATCGCCAGGATCGGTGCCGCCAGTCCGAGCAGGAGGTTCGGGTCACCTGCCTCGTCGCCTCGCGTGCGGACCACACCCAGCGCCACCAGCGCCGCGGCGGCGGTGAGCAGCGGCGCCGGTCCGACCCCGGCCAACCCGAGCCCGGTGGCCAGCACCGGTACACCTGCGAGCGCCGTCGCAGCCAGCACGCGCGACCGGCCGACGTGGGCGGCGACGGGCAGCGTCAGCACCGCCGTCGCGCCGACGGCGATCCAGGTCCCCGCACGACTCACCTCGAGTTGGAGGGCGAGGCCGAGGGCGTCGAGGGGCAGCAACAACGCGCCGAGGTGGAAGACCACGGCACCGACGGCGGGCAGGGTCCGTCGCAGCCGCGCGCCCCCGACGATCGCCCCGGCGGTGGCCGCACCGACCGTGGCGACCCGGGCGGTCAGGCCGAGCGCGTCCCAGTTGACGGCGAGGAACGTCGCCGCCGCGGCCAGGAGCAGCAGCGCCCCCGTGGCGGACACGACGGTGGCCGCCGTGAGGCGCGCCGGCCCGTCACCGCGGACGGCACGCTCCGGGGGTCGCGGCGGCCCGACCGGCGGCCCGACCGGCGGCCCGACCGGCGGCCCGACCGGCGTTCGAGGTCCGTCGAGACGGGTGTCGGCGGCCGGAGGTGGTGGCGCAGCGTCGAGCAGGTCGGCGGGGTTCGGCGGCGGTGGCGACGGGTGATCGACGGGCGGGACCACGGCGGGCTCCTCTGAACGGCTCCCCACGATCGTCCCACCCGGTGTGCCACGCCGACCACGGGGCCAGCCCCTATGCCACCCCAGGGGGTCCTGGGACGGCTGGTGGACGCTACTCGATGCCGTGCTCGAGGGCGTACCGAACCAGCTCCTGGCGACGCTCGAGGTGGAGCTTGTCGAGGATGTTGCGCACGTGGTTCTCGACCGTCTTGGCCGCGATGTGCAGCTGGGCCCCGACCTCCTTGTACGGGTAGCCCCGTGCGACCAGCGACAGCACCTCACGCTCGCGATCGGTCAGCGGATCGGCCCCGGTGGCCCGCTTGGCCATACGGCGGAACTCCCCGAGGACCAGCATCGCCAGGTGCGGGCTGAAGACCGGCTCGCCGGCCGCCGCTCGCGCCAGGGCCTGCCGGAGCTCGTCACCCGGGGTCGACTTGGTCAGGTAGCCGCACGCACCCGCGGCGACCGCGTCGAGCAGATCGCGTTCCTGCTCGGAGACCGTGAGGATGACGATGCGGGTCACCTCGCCGCAGGCCTTGACCACCGCGATACCACCACCGCCCGGCATCTGCAGGTCGCAGACCACCAGGTCCGGCGTGGTGCGGCCGATGACCTCGATCGCCTCGACGGCGTCCGATGCCTCGCCGACGACCTCGAAGCCGGACCCGAGGTCGGCCCGGATGCCGTCGCGCCAGATGGGGTGATCGTCGGCCAGCACGACCCGGATCGGCGGTCGTCGCGAGGCGGCCTTCCTCGGCGCGTCCACAACGTCCTCCTCGTGGCGAGGTGCGGCGGTCTCCCGGAGCAGGGCACCGCCGCGAGGGTAGGCGTCAGGCCGGGAGGCGCAGCCGAACCTCGCAGCCGTGACCGGGGCGGCTGACCCACTCCACGGCGCCGCCGAGCTCCTCGAGCCGGCCGCGGATCGAGCGCGCGCGTCCGATGCCCTCCGGCGTGCTGTCCGGGTCGAAACCGGCGCCGTCGTCGAGGATCGAGACGATCAGCCCGTCGTCGACGGGCTCGGCCGAGACCACCACCCGCGATGCCTCCGCGTGCTTGCCGGCGTTGGTGAGTGCCTCGCCGGTGGCGCTGGCGATGGCCTCCACGGCGGCGCTGCTGAGGGCGGGCAGGTCGTCGGGGACCAGCACGTCGACCCGCGTCGTGAAGGCGACCTCGAAGCGCCCCGCGACCTCGCGGAGCGCGTCGCCGAGGGCCCCGGCTCCGACGACCCGATCGTCACCGGTGGCCAGGAGGTAACCGCGCAGCTCTCGTTCCTGGTCCCGGGCGAGGCGGGCGAGGGCCGGATCGTCGGCGCGCCGCTCGACCAGCGCGAGGGTCTGCAGCACCCCGTCGTGCAGGCGCCGTGCCACGTCCTCACGCGCACGCGCCTCGGCGACGCGCCGTTCGGCCGCGGTGATCCGCTGCTCGGCCGCCCTGATGAGGCGCATCGCGTAGCCCGCGGTCCCGCCGGCGAACGCGTACAGGACGGTGGTGGTGACCACCGACAGGGTCTGTTCGGGGTTCAACCCGAGGAGCAGCTCGAGCTCACCCGGGGCGAGGTCGGCGTTGGCCAGCACCGACGACACCCCCCGGGCCACACCGACGCCCACACCCGCCGCGATCCCGAGGAGCGGCCCGAAGGCCACACCCGCCGACAGGATGGCCGCGACCGGCCAGGCCACGCCGAGCGGCTGCTGGGTGGTGAACACGTGCGGGGCGCGGTAGACCAGCCCGTCGGCGACCTGGAGCGCGAGGGCCACGGCGACCTCCGCGCCGACGACCCTCGGCGCCAGCGCGCGGCGTGGGTCGGCGACCAGCTGCCGGGTCGACCAGACCGTGACCACGAGGGCCGCCGCGACCAGGACCACGGCGACGGCCGGGCGCTCCAGGGCCCCCCGGGCCAGGGCGAGCACTGTCGCCATCCACACCCAGGCCGCCCAGCGGAAGACCGCCAGCCCGCGCAGCACGCTCCGTTCCACGTGGAGCACGGTAGGCGGCACGGCGCCCGAGACGGCGCCACCGACGCGGGAGGTCGTCGGTGGCGCCGTTGGCCCGGAGCGTCAGCTCGAGGCTGCGGGTACGTCCTCCATCTCGAGCGCAGCCTGCGCGGCGGCCAGCCGTGCGATCGGGAGCCGTGCCGGCGAGCACGACACGTGGGTGAGCCCGATGCGGTGGGCGATGGCGATCGACGCGGGGTCACCGCCGTGCTCGCCGCAGATACCGGTGATCAGGTCGGGGTTGGTCGCGCGTCCGTCGGCGGCGGCGATCTCCACGAGGCGGGCCACCCCGGCCGCATCGAGGGTGCGGAACGGGTCGCTGGCGAGGGTGTGCTCGGCCAGCGCGACCGGGACGAAGCGGGCCTGGACGTCGTCGCGCGACAGCCCGAAGGTCAGCTGCGTCAGATCGTTGGTGCCGAACGAGAACGCGTCGACGAAGTTGGCCAGGAAGCCCCCGGTCAGTGCCGCCCGCGGCGTCTCGATCATGGTCGCGAGGCGGTAGACCGGCGCGGTGCCCGTGACCGCCTCCACCTCGTCGGCGACGCTGTGCACCAGCTCGACGAACCAGCGCAGCTCGCCGGAGGTGCTGACCAGCGGCACCATCACCTCCACCAGCGGCGGATCGCCGGCGGCGGTCAGCTCGGCCGACGCGCTGAGCAGGGCCCGGACCTGCGCCCGGTACAGCGCCGGCCGCATGATCCCGAGCCGGACGCCACGGATGCCGAGCATCGGGTCGTGTTCGGAGTGGGCCTCGACGGCTTCCAGCAGCCGCTGACGGTCGTCGTCCAGCTCACCCCGGGCGGCCGCGACGCGCAGCTCGGTGAGGTCGGGCAGGAACTCGTGCGCCGGCGGGTCGAGCAACCGGACGGTCACCGGGCGGCCCTGCGCGGCCGCGAGCAGCGCCACGAAGTCCTCGCGCTGCTGCGCCTCGAGCGCCGAGAGCGCGTCGGCCTCCGCCTCGTCGCTGTCGGCCAGCAGCGCCGCGCGGACCAGCGGGAGGCGTGCGCCGAGGAACTGGTGCTCGGTGCGGACCAGGCCGATGCCCTGCGCTCCCGCGGCCACCGCTCGGGCCACGTCCTCGGCGGTGTCGGCGTTGCCGTGGACGTGCAGGCGACGGACCAGGTCGGCCCAGCTGAGCAGACGTTCCAGACGCTCGTCCGGCTCGGGCTCGATCAGGGGCATCTCACCGACGACCACGAGGCCCGCCGAACCGTCGAGGGAGATGGTCTCGCCGACCCGGAGGACCGTGTCGCCGACGCGGATCTCGCCGGCCTCGACGTCGACCTCGAGGTCGCCGCAGCCGACGACGGCCGGGCGACCGAGGCCACGGGCGACCACGGCGGCGTGGCTGACCAGACCACCGCGTGAGGTCACCATGCCCTTCGAGGCGACCATGCCCTCGAGGTCGTCGGGCGAGGTCTCGGGACGCACGAGGATGACGTCCTCGCCGGCCTCGGTGCGTCGGACCGCCTCCGCGGCGGTGACGACGATCACGCCGCTGGCGGCCCCCGGGGACGCCGCGCCGCCGGAGGTCAGCGGGGTGTCGGGCTGCTCGGCGAACCGCGGGTGGAGCAGCTGTTCGAGCTGGTCGGGGGTCACGCGGGCGAGCGCCTGCTCCGGGCCGATCAGCGCCTCGTCCACCATGTCGACCGCGATCCGGACGGCAGCCGCGGCCGAGCGCTTGCCCACCCGGGTCTGCAGCATCCAGAGCTTGCCGTCCTCGATGGTGAACTCGATGTCGGCGAGCTCGGTGCTGTGGGCCTCGAGCTGGCGCATGTACCCGCGCAGCTCCTCGGCCTGCTGCGGGAAGGTGTCGTCGAGGCTGGCGAGCGGCTCAGGGCGCCGGGTGCCCGCCACCACGTCCTCTCCCTGGGCGTTCTGGAGCCAGTCGCCGTACGGCACCGGTTCGCCGGTCGCCGGGTCGCGGCTGAAGGCCACGCCGGTGGCCGACCGTTCGCCGAGGTTGCCGAACACCATGACCTGCACGTTGACGGCGGTCCCGAGGTCGTCGGGGATCCCCTCCATCGCGCGGTAGGCCTTCGCACGCGACCCGTTCCAGGAGCGGAACACCGCCTCGATGGCGAGACGGAGCTGCTCGTGCGGGTCGTCGGGGACCGGGGTGCCCAGCTCGGCGGTCAGGTCGAGGAAGCCACGGGCGAGCGCCTCCAGGTCCGGAGCGGGCAGCGAACGTTCGTCCGGGACGCCGGCCGCAGCGACGGCCGCGTGCAGCTGCTCGTCGTAGCGCTCCGCCGGGACGCCGAGCACGACGCGGCCGAACATCTCCACGAAGCGGCGCACCGCGTCCCACGCGAACCAGGGGTCGCCGGTCAGCGCGATCAGGCCGGGGACCGTGGCCGGCATCGCACCGAGGTCGAGGACGGTGTCCATCATCCCCGGCATGGAGAACTTCGCGCCCGAGCGGACCGACAGCAGCAGCGGTGCGTCGGTATCCCCGAGCCTGCGACCGCTGGCCTCCTCGAGGTCGGCCAGCGACGCGGCGACCTCGGCGGCCAGCTCGTCCGGCACGTCGCCCGCGGCGAGGTAGGCCCGGCACGCGTCGGTGGTCACGGTGAAGCCGGGCGGGACCGGCAGACCGAGGTAGGTCATCTCCGCCAGGTTGGCGCCCTTGCCGCCGAGCAGGTCGCGCTCGCTGGCGCGGCCCTCGCGGAAGGATCGGACGTAGCGGTGTGCGGTGGCAGGGGCGGTGGTTGCCGACACGGGGCGGTGCTCCTCGGAGGGGTTCGACCCTCAGTTCACCCGCTGTCACCGCCGCCGGGCAGGGCCGCAGGGCCCCCGAGGACGGGACCTCCCGCCGCCAGGGTCAGGACCCGGCGAGGCGGCATCAGCCCACGCGCCGTCCCCAGATCCAGCCACGGTGACTGCGATCGGGGTGGGTCTTCAGACGAAGCGGGCCAGGAACCGGCGCTTCTTGCCGACCTGGAGGACCACCGTCGTCGGTGAGGCGAGGTCGTCCGGTGTCAGGCGACGGTCGTGGTCCTCGACGCGCTCGCCGCTGATGCGGACCCCGCCCTGCTGGACGAGCCGTCGCGCCTCGCCGTTCGAGGACGCCGCGCCGGCGGCGACCAGGACCTCCAGCAGCCCGATGCCGCCGTCGTCGGTCAGGCGGCCCGCTGGCAGCTGCACGCTCGGTGCGCCCTCGAAGGCCTCCGCGAGGGTGTCGTCGTCGAGGCCCCGCAACGGGCCGCCGCCGAAGAGCGCTGCGGTGGCCGCCTCGGCCTGGGCGACCCCGTCGTCGCCGTGGACGACACGGGTGGCCTCGCGCGCCAGCACCTTGTGGGCGGCACGCGCGGCCGGATCGCGTTCGAGCTCAGCCGCGAGGTCGTCGATCTCCTCGAGCGGCAGGTAGGTGAACAGACGCAGGAACCGGGGGACGTCAGCGTCAGCTGCGTTCAACCACCACTGGAAGTAGGCGTACGGCGAGGTGAGGTCGGGGTCGAGCCACACCGCGTTGCCGGCCGACTTGCCGAACTTCTGCCCATCGGCGGTCAGGAGCAGCGGCCAGACGATGCCGTGCACCTCGGCACCGTGCAGACGTCGGGTGAGGTCGGTCCCGGCGGTGATGTTGCCCCACTGGTCGGAACCGCCTCCCTGCAGCCCGCAGCCGTACGTGACGTGGAGGTGGGCGAAGTCGTAGGCCTGCAGCAGCTGGTAGCTGAACTCGGCGAACGTCAACCCGCCGTGGCTCGACTCGAGCCGGCGGCGCACCGACTCACGGCCGAGCATCTGACTGACGGGGACGTGGACGCCGACCTCACGAAGCACCTCGAGGAAGGTCTTCGGACCGAACCAGTCGTGGTTGTCGACCAGCAGCCCCTTCGCCGGGTCGTCCTCATCGGCGGCGTTCAGATCGAGCACCGCGCCGAGCTGGGTACGGATCCCGGCGAGGTTGGACTCGAGGGTGGCCTCGTCGAGGACCTCGCGTTCCTTGTCGCGACCGGACGGATCACCGATGCGACCCGTCGCTCCGCCGGCGAGCGCGATGGGCCGGTGGCCGAGGCGCTGCAGCCAGCTCATCGCCATCATCCCGACGAGGTTGCCGGCGTGCAGCGAGGGAGCCGTCGGGTCGAAGCCGACGTAGTAGGTGACGGGCCCCTCGTCGAAGCGGCGGCGCAGGGCCGCCTCGTCGGTGACGTCCTGGACGAAGCCGCGGGCCCGCAGGACGTCGATGGGGTTCTGGTCAGCACTCATGGTGCGGACGGTAGCCGCCACGGCTTCCCCCCTCGGACCCGAGGAAGGTCAGCGCCAGCCGTCGGGGGCGTCCTCGACCTCGGGAGGCGGGACGAGGGCAGGGACCTGCTTGGCCGGCAACCAGTCGGGCATGCCGTCGGCCCACACGTAGGTGTCCGGCGTGACGGTGCCGTCGAGGACGAGATCGCGGATCGTGGCGAGGTCGACCGGGCCGTGCTGCTGGCGTCCGGCGAGGTGGTACCAGCGAGCGGGATCGGGCGACACGGAGACTCCTGCGGGGCCGCGGTACGGGCGGGCGGCGAGGCCAGGACCGTACCGGGCAGCCGACACGCCGACCCCCCGGCCGCGAGGGCCGGGGCGTCGGTTCGTCCCGCGAGGTGGGTCTGGGAGGT
Organism: Nitriliruptor alkaliphilus DSM 45188; assembly: GCF_000969705.1. Taxonomy (GTDB): domain Bacteria; phylum Actinomycetota; class Nitriliruptoria; order Nitriliruptorales; family Nitriliruptoraceae; genus Nitriliruptor; species Nitriliruptor alkaliphilus. The sequence goes on along the minus strand of NZ_KQ033901.1, from coordinate 1,003,815 downwards.
GCGTGGTAGCACCGGGTCGGTCCGGCCCGCAGGGGGCCCGAGCCGGACCGACCCGGGCGTCAGGCGGTCAGGCGCCGGCGCAGCGCCACACCGAGCCCACCGGCAGCACCGAGGGCGGCCAGCGCGAGCACCACCAGCAGCAGCGTCGACGGACCTTCCTCGGTACCGACCCCGGCGAGGTCGAACTGGAACACGGTCGTGGCGTCCGCCCCGTCCGCGATGCCGTACGGCGCCGCACCTTCGCGGCCGCGAGCGATGACGGCCTTGACCTGCTCGTAGTTCTGCGAGGCGCCCTGACGACCGGACGACACGCCGCCGATCAGACGTTCCTCGAAGCCCTCCTGGAGCCTGCCGACACCGTCGGCGATCTTGCCCCCGCCCTCCTCGGCGGAGTTCAGACCGTCGGCCAGCCTGCCGGAGCCATCGGCGGCATCGCCGAGACCGTTCGCCAGCTTCAGCGCACCGTCGTCGAGCTGCACGAGCCCGGAGGCGAGGTCACGCGACCCGGAGGCTGCGCGGTTCGCACCCGCCGCGAGCTGCCCACCACCATCGTCGAGCTGCCCGAGCCCGTCCGCGAGCTTCTTGGAGCCGTCGGCTGCCGTCCCCGCACCATCGGCGAGCTGCACCGCACCGCCCTTGAGGAGGGCGAGCACCTGACGGATGCCGCACGGGTTGTTCGGGTCACGCGGGTTGTCGGTGTTGCACCGCTCGTTGTTCATGCCGCGCAGCAGCTTGTCGAAGCCGGGGAGGGCCGCCTCGCTCAGCGAGTCGTCCAGACCATCGGCGAAGCCACTCGCGAACTGGTCGGCCAGCTGCTTGAAGCTCGGTGACACCTGCGCGGCGAACCCGTCAGCGAACGCTGGTGCGAACACCGCCGCGAACGCCGGGCCGAACCCCTGCGCGAACTGCGGGCTGAACACGCCCGCGAACTGCGCGAAGGCCGGGTCCAACGATGCCGGGAGCACGGCGGCGAAGCCTGCAGCGAAGCTCGGTCCGAACAGATCGAACGCGCCGTCGAGGTTCGGTCCAAAACCGGTTGCGAACGCCGGACCGAAGGCTGTCCCGAAGCTCTCGAAGGCACCGTCGAGCTGCGGCTCGAACCCTTGAGCGAACGCCGCGGCGAACGCCGCCGCATCGTCGGCGCCGAGGATCGGCGTGAGCTGAGCCGTCAGCGCCGCCTCGAGTCCGGCGACGAGGCCGGGTGTGACCTGCGTCTGCAGACCGCCGGTCACCTGCGTCGTGAGCGCAGGACCGAGGGCGGCGACGACGCCTGGCGTCACGTTGTCCTTCAACGCCTGCGTGACACCTGCAGCCAGCGTGGGCTCCAGCTCCGCGAGGAGGGCATCCGTGAAGGGCCCTTGGAGGGCCGCCGTCAACGCGTCCGCGAGCGGGTCTCCCATGCCGTTCGCGATCCCGCCGGCGAGGTTGGTCTCGAGACCGTTCTGCAGGTTGGTCTTGAGCTGCGGGAGGACGATGTTCTGGAGCGTCGCGTCGAGGTTCTCGGCGATGCCCGCCTGGACGTTGTCCGGCAGGCTGGCGATCCCGGCCCGCAGCGCGTTGAGTCCGCCGATCACCGTGCCGTCGTCCGCGTCGTCCTTCGGACCACCGACACCGCCCTGCAGGCCGGAGAGCCCGTCGCGGACGCTGCCGAGGCCATCGCGCAGCTGCGGCAGCCCGGCAGCCAGCTGGTTGCCGCCTGCGCGGGCGTCGCCCAGGCCGTTGGAGAGGCGGGTCGCGCCGAGGGCGAGCTCGCCGAGGCCGGTCGACAGCTGGCCGCCGCCCTCACGGGCCTTGGTCATGCCGTCGGACAGCTGACGGGCACCCGGAGCGGCCGTGTTCGCCAGACCGTCGTTGAGCTGACCGGCACCGTCGGCGAGCTGGTTCAGCCCGTCGAGGAGCTGGCTGGCACCCGAGCCGAGCAGCAGCAGGTTCGAGTTGATGATCAGCGCGCCGTTGGCGAGGTCCGACAGCGACGTGGATGCACCCTTGTAGGCGTTGGCGGTCGCGTTGAGCGAGTTGAACGACTTGTCGTCGACCGGCAGGACCTGCAGCGAGGTCGGCGGGATCGCGGTGTCGACGGCGTCCGCCGACCACGTGACCGTCTGCTCCTCCGACCCGAGGGGGGAGAACAGCAGCAACGAGAAGTTGATGACGGTGTTGCCGCGGCCGTCGCCGACCTTCACGCCACCGGGCGCGTCGACGTTGGCGAAGCTGAGCGGCAGGGTCAGCGACAGCGAGCCGACCATCGGCACCGCGACGTCCATCGTCTCGGTGTACTTGTTGTTCTCCGCGTCGAACGAGATGACGTCGCGCGGCTCTGCGGTGAGGTTGCGGACCGTGTACTCGACCTCCACCTTGCCGGTGCGACCGGCGAGGTCCTTGGGCGCGATCTCCTCGCCGTCGAGGCGGTAGATCACCGACATCGAGACCGGCAGCTCGGCGGTGTTGTCCGCCACGGACCGGGCGAACCCGTCCTTGGATGCGTCGAGGGTCCAGACGACGTCGTCACCGTTCACGTCCGGCCTGCCGAAGCCCTCGAGGTTGCGCAGACCCCTGGTGGACTGCTGCGGCAGGGTCACGGCGACCTCGCCGCTGCCCGTGGCCTTCAGCTGGGTGAACACGCGTGAGGTCCCGGCCTCGCCGGTGTTGGACAGCTCGGTGAGGATCGACTGCCGGTGCGAGAGGCTCTCGATCTGACCGGACTGGGCTGCGGCCGGCAGGCTGGACCCGACGGCGAGCGCACCGAGGAGCGCGAGCGTGGTGGTGCGACGGATGAAGGAGCGCATCAGGCGACCTCTCCTGCGCCGGCGTGGCGCGGCTCGGTCCGACCGACGCTGACACCGGCGAGCTCGGCCACGATGACCACGATCGCACCGATGCCGGCGGCGAGGAGGACGGTGACGAGCGCGACGGGTGCCTCCGACAGGAAGGCGGTCGGCGCGTCGGCGAACATCGGCGAGTAGTAGCCGACGAACATCGCGTACCCGGCGAGGCCGGCCCACAGCGGCAACAGCCCCTGGGTCAGGGCGGCGACCAGCGTGAGGATGGCCACCCCGATGACGACGATGAGGGCCGCCGACAGCGGCACGTCCGGGAAGACGCCGGCCCGCAGGGCCATGGCGACGAAGCCGACGACCGCGCCGAGCGCGACCGCGCCGGTACGGCTGGCGACAGCCGGACCCGCCGCGAGGGCGATACCAGCTGCGAGGAGGAACGGCCAGAGCGTGGTGATCCCGATGCCAGGTCCGACGAACGCGAGAAGTCCCGCGACCAACGCGACCACGGCACCGCCGATGACGGTGCGCAACAAGGTGTCTGTCCTTCTGGTCCGGCCTCGCGACCGGTCCCTCTTGGACGTCGCGCCGAGCGCGGCGCCCCGATGTGGCCTCCGGGGGTCACCCGGAGGTCGTGCCCGCGCATAGTCCGCGGTCGACCGGACTGTCTGCCATCGCCCGAGCGGGTCATATCGGGTCTAGTCATCCGGTCGAACTGCACAGGCCCGTCGGCCCGCTCGACGCCGTCGGTACCGTGGCAGGGCACCGGTCGACAGAGGAACCCCGGTTGGACGTGGACGTGCGATGCCGCTGCGCGGTGCTGAACAACCTGTCGGGTGCCGTGGCGTCCGACTACGCCCGTCGCCACCTCGACCGGACGCGCACGGACGGGCTCGGCCGGACGGTGCACCGCTGCCCCGACACCGGGGTCGACTGGACCGAGGAACGCAGCGCGAGCGGGTACGGGCAGGACGTGGTGGTCCTACGCCGGAACGCCCGCTGACCAGCACGTCCATCGACGACAGGAGCACATGACGTGGGCTTCCTGACCCCGAACCAGAAGGACGACGAGAACGAGGCGCTGCCCGGCGCGACGGGCCTGCACCTCGACCTGGACCTCAAGCGCTGCCCCGCCTGTCGACGTGAGTTGACCCCGTGGCAGGAGCGCTGCGGCGACTGCGGCGAGGTCGGGGTCGCCGCCTCCGCCGTCCCGGCGGACTCGTTCGCCCTGCCGGATCTGTCACACCTCGAGGAGGACGACGAGGACGACGAGGACCACGCCGGGGACGCGACCAGCGGCGACGAACCCGCGTGACCGGCCGCACACGCTAGGTGACGTTGACGTCAGCACCGGACTAGACGGCGGCCGGTCAGCCGCTCGGCTCGTCGAGAGCGAGGCGGATGCGTCGGAACCCGCGGCCCTTCGACTCGACCTTGGCGACGCGCACGCGACCGACCTCGCTGGTCGAACGGACGTGGGTCCCGCCGTCGGCCTGACGGTCCAGCCCGACGATGTCGATCACGCGCACGACCGCGAGGTCGTCGGGCAGCAGCGACACCTTCGTGCGGATCAGCGACGGGTCGGCGTCGGCCTCGGCCCGGGGCAGGAAGGCCACCTCGACGGGCCGGGCCGCATCGAGCTCGGCCTGCAGCGCCGTCTCGATCGTGGCCTTGTCGTCCGGATCCCAGTCGGGCAGCTCGAAGTCGAGCCGGCCGACCCCGGGTTCCATGTTCCCGCCGGTGACCGGCGAGCGGTAGCGCTCCCAGACCACGCCGCACAGGGCGTGCATGGCGGTGTGGGTCCGCATGAGCGCGAGCCGCCGGTCCACATCGAGCCGACCGTGCACGCGGGAGCCCACCGGTGGCAGGCCGCCGGTCACCTGGTGCCACACCCCGCGGCGATCCTCACCGACCCCGACGACCTCGAGGCGGTCACCGGCGACCTCGGCCGCCGCCGCGTCGCCCCCGACCAGCAGGATCCCCCGATCCGGCGGCTGCCCGCCACCGCCCGGGTAGAAGACGGTCCGGTCGAGCAGCACGCGGCTCTCGTCGGCGTCCACGTCGACGACGGTGGCGTCGACCTCGAAGGCGTACGCGTCGGTCGAGTACACACGGTCGGTCACGACGAGCCCTCCGGCGCACACCGCGGCCCGCCCGCGGTGGGGTGACGTAGCCTCGCACCGATGCGCTGTCCTCGCTGCCTCGACGAGTACGAGCCCGACGTCGCGACCTGCGCGACGTGCGGGGAGCCGCTCGTGGCCCTCGGGGCACCGGCCGCCCCCCGGGCCGACGCGCTGCTCGGTCGCTTCCACCCGGCCGTCGCGGAGCCCCTCGACGGGATGCTCGCCCACCGAGGCATCGCCCGACGCCGCGTCGAACGCGACGACGACGTCGAGCTGTACGTCGACCGGAGCTGGCGCGACGACCTGCGTGCCGAACTCTCCCTGACGTGGGCGCAGATCGTCCTGCGCCTCCCCGAGGAGTCGGCCCTGCAGGTCCGCGCGCTCGGTGGCGCCTCACCCGGCTGGTACGACGCACCCCGCGGCGGGTGGGTCGACCGCGCCGGGAAGCTGGTGGTCGAGGCCGAGGACCAGGAGCGGGCCGCGGACTCGGCCCGGCTCGCCGGCCCCGCCATGGCGACGATGGGAACCATCCTGCTGCTGCTCGGCTGGTACGTCGGCGCGGGCCCCCTGGTCGTGCTCGCCGGGATCGGCCTGCTGCTGCTCGGGCTGCTGCTGCCCCGCTGAGTCCGCTGTCCCGGCTCGTTCAGCCGACCGCGGTGTCCCGGGTCACCAGCAGGAACGATTCGAGCAGGTGGTGCCAGTGGCAGGTGGTGCACACCTCGACGGTGTAGACGGTCAGGTCGCCGTAGCGCTCGTGCTGACGAGCGAGCGACTCGCGAGGCACCGCCCGACCGCCACGGTTACGGGGGTCCTTGCGGTCGAACACGTAGGTGACGTGGCGGAGGGTGTCCCGCTCGCACAGCGGGCAGGCATCGTCGACGACCGTGCCGATGTGAACACCGGCCCGCACGAGGTCGGGGTGGGCGTCGCAGGCATCCCCGACCGACCGCACCCCCTGGCGGACCTCCCGCAGGACGGCACGCCGCTGCATGCGGTAGTCGATGCGTCCCTTGCGCACCGTCCCTCCTCGGCGGTCACGGCCCACGGTCCGCGGGCGATCCGACTCAGGGTACGGCTGCGCGGGGAGGCGCGCCTCCCTCCCGTCCGCACCGCGACTGGGCGAGCGCGCGCGTGCCCCGTTCCCCGACGACGTGGCCGTTCGACCCCCGTCCTGGCGAGTTCGCTGGCCGCGGTCACCCGGCCATCCGGCCGCGGGCGGCCACCGGTCGTCCGTCGCCGGAACCGCCCGGTCGTCCGCGGCGCCGGCGGCGCGGGTCCGTCATGCTCGACCCGACATGTCGACCCGACGTCTCCTCCCCGAACCCGACCGGTCACGAGGCACCGCCCTCGAGACCGAACTGACCGTGCGCGACGGCCGCGGCGAGCTGCTCGCCACGGGTCGCGGTGGCGGCCGACGGGACGCGCCGCGCTGGACCTGGCACTCCCCTGTGCTCGGCCGCTTCACCGTCGAGCCGGTGGGGGCCGAACCGCCACGCTGGTTCGTCACGCGGTCCGATGGTGCGCCGTTCGGCCAGCTCGAGCTGCGGGGGCGTTTCCTCTGGCGACGCCTCGAGGTCAGCGACGGCCGTGGGCTGCACCTGGCGGTCACGCCCGACGGCACGGTCCGCGCACCCGACGGTGCCGCCGTGGCCAGGCTGCGACGCTCCGGCTCCGAGGCCGCGATCCTCGACCTGGACGGCCGGCTTCCCGCCGCGTGGCGGACCCTGCTGGTCACGGCCAGCGCGTTGCTCGAGGACGCGAGGGCGTAGGGCGGTCCGGCGCCGCCGCTCTGCTCCACGGGGCGGTCGGTAGCGTCCGCGGTCGCCGTCCGACGAGGTCGACCGTGTCCGCTCCCGCCACCACACCCGACCCCGCGCCCGTCCCGGTCCCCGAGACCCGGCGCGACGACCTCGTCGAGGTGCTGCACGGTGTCGGGGTCGCCGACCCCTACCGGTGGCTCGAGGACGCCGCAGCTCCCGCGGTCCGGGCGTGGGTGGACGCGCAGCGAGCCGCGACCGACCCGGTCCTCGACGCCCTCCCCGCCCGGACGGCGTTCCGCGCGCGGCTCGACCGGCTGTGGTCGGTGCCTCGTCGCGGCGTCCCGTGGCGGAAGGGCGACACCTGGTTCCAGGTCCGGAGCGACGGGCAACAGGACCAGGACGTGCTGTGGACCGCACGCGCGGACGACGCCGAACGTCGGGTGCTCCCTGGGGACGGGGCCTGGCAGGTGCTGCTCGATCCCAACGCGTGGACGACGGACGGCACCGCCTCCCTCTCGGGCCTCGCGATCACCGACGACGGTGCGCAGGTGGCCTACGGACGGTCGGACGCCGGGTCGGACTGGGTGACCTGGCACGTCGTGGACCTCGACCGGGCCGGACCGGATGGGCCGCTGGTGCAGGACGACGTCGTCCCGTGGTCGAAGTTCACCGGCGCGGTCTGGCTGCCCGGCGGCCGCAGCTTCCTGTACGGCGCCTACGACCAGCCCCCACCCGGCGAGGAGGTCACCGCCACCACGCAGGGGCAGCGCCTCCAGCAGCACGTGGTCGGCACGGTCGCGACCGAGGACATCGTCGTCCACGAGCGTCCCGATCAGCCCGAGTGGGGCTTCCAGCCGCACGTCGCCCACGGCGACCGCTGGCTCGTGCTGACCGTGTGGCGTGGCACCGACCCCACCAACCGCATCCACCTCGCGCCGCTGACCGCAGCGGGTGAGGAGGCCGACACGGGCGGGGTCGGCGAGGTCGTGCCCCTGCTCGACGACGGGGACGCCCGCTACGACGTGGTCGGGGTGCTGACGGGCACCGACGGGCGTGACGAGCTGATCGTGGTCACCGACCTCGAGGCCCCCATGGGCCGGGTGCTCGCCATCGACCTGACCGATGCGACCCGGCGGCGCGAGCTGGTGGCTGCGTCGGACGAACGGATGGAGTCGGCGCGCCTCGTCGGCGGCGATACGCCGGACGATCCGGCGTGGCTGGTGTGCACCTCGCTCCGCCACGCGACCTCGCGCCTCGCCGTGCACGACCCACTTACCGGCACCTGGTCGCACGACGTCGAGCTGCCGAGCCTCGGCACCGTCATCGCGGTCACGGGTGGACGGACCGATGCGGGGGTGCACATCGGGGTCAGCTCGTTCGCCGCGTCCGACGAGATCTGGTACCACGATCTGGTCGGACGTCGCACGACCCGGGTGACGTCGTCGGCGGTGCCCGCACCGGACGCGGCCGTCGTCACCGAGCAGGTGCTCGTCCACCACCAGGCCCACCTCGACGACGGCCGCGGCGCGACGGACGTCGCGGTCCCCGTCTTCCTGATCCACCGGGCGGACGTGCGGCCGACCGGCGAGGTCCCGACGATCCTGTGGGGCTATGGCGGGTTCGACATCCCCGTCACGCCGGCGTTCCGCCCGGCCTGGCGCGCCTGGGTCGACGCCGGTGGCCTGCTGGCCGTCGCGTGCCTGCGCGGCGGCGGCGAGTACGGCCGCGCCTGGCACGACGCGGGACGCGGCACGAACCGGCCGGCGGTCCAGGCCGACGCGCTGGCCGTCGCCGCCTGGCTGACCGGTGACGACCGTGACGGTCAGGTGCACGCGACCGCCGGGCTCGCACCGCGCGTGGACGACCCGCTGGGCGAGGTGACGGCCCCGACGCCCGCAGCCGGTCCAACGGTGGGCGGTCCGGACGCGACATGGACCGCCGCGGCGCACCTCGGTGTGGAGGGCCGGTCCAACGGTGGTCTGCTGGTGGGCACCTGCATCACCGCCGAGCCGGGCCGCTTCGCCAGTGCGGTCCCGGAGGTCGGCGTGCTCGACCTGCTGCGCTTCCACCGCTTCACGATCGGGTGGGCGTGGACCAGCGACTACGGCTCGCCCGACGACCCCGACGCCTTCCCCACCCTCCACGCGCTGTCGCCCTATCACCGCCTCCTGCGCTCGGACGGGGCGCGGTTCCCGGCGACGCTGGTCACCACCGGCGACACCGACGACCGGGTCGTCCCCGCGCACAGCTACAAGTTCGCCGCCGCGCTCCAGGCGGCGCAGGCGGGCGCGGCACCGGTGCTGCTCCGGGTCGACGTGTCCGCCGGCCACGGCGCCGGCAAGCCGGTGGCCAAGCTGCTCGACGAACGCGCCGACGTCCTGGCCTGGCACGCCCACCACCTCGGGCTGGGCGCCTCCGCGCTCGACCCGACCGCTCGCTAGCGGTTCGGCGGCGACCTCGCGGGACCGAAGCGGACCCCGCACGGTCCGTACCGGACTAGTCACTGAGAGTCATCCTCGTGCTCTCGCCGGTCGGGAGAAGGCGAGCGGACGGATCCCGCTCGTCGGCCGCGAGCACGCGCGTTGCCAACGGGGGTGAACGCGCCACGAGGGAGCAGGAACGTGAGCAGGAACCGGACCGTCTCGACGGTCATCATCAGCGCCTGTCTGGCGCTGACCGCCGTCCCGGCAGGCGCCGTGACGGAAGCACGGGACAGCGGCGCCGAGCAGGTGGCACCGCTGATCGGGAGCGACGAACCGGACGTCATCGACGGGGACTGGATCGTGGTCTTCGAACCCGAGGCGGCCGGCAACGAGGTCGCGCGTGAACGGCGCGCCTCGCAGGCACGCGGTGCACGCGTCCACCAGGAGTACGACACGGCGTTGCGTGGCTACGCCGCGACCATGTCGGACGAGGAGGTCGAGCGCCTCCGCCAGCGTCCGAACGTGGCCTACGTCGAGGCCGACCGTCGGGTCGAAGCGAGCCAGACCGCCCAGTCCCCGGCGACGTGGGGACTCGACCGGATCGACCAGCGCAACCTGCCGCTGGACAACACCTACACCTACACCCGGACCGGTGCCGGGGTCCGCGCCTACATCATCGACACCGGCATCCGGGCGACGCACACCGAGTTCGGCAACCGCGTCATCGCCGGCGCGACCGCCATCAACGACCGTCGCGGGACCTCCGACTGCAACGGTCACGGCACGCACGTGGCCGGCACCGTCGGCGGTTCCACCTACGGGGTCGCCAAGGAGGTCACCCTCGTGCCGGTGCGGGTCCTCGACTGTCGCGGCAGCGGCACGACCTCCGGCGTCATCGCCGGCGTGGACTGGGTCACCCGGACCCACACCAAGCCCGCGGTGGCCAACATGAGCCTCGGTGGCGGCGTCTCGACCGCGCTGGACGACGCCGTGCGTGGTTCCGTCTCGGCCGGGGTGACCTACGTCGTGGCGGCGGGCAACGCGAACGCCAACGCGTGCAACGGCTCACCGGCGCGGGTGTCACAGGCGTTGACCGTCGGCGCGACCACGTCCAGCGACCTGCGGTCCTGGTTCTCGAACTGGGGCTCGTGCGTCGACATCATGGCGCCTGGGACGAACATCACCGCCCCCTGGCACACCACCGACACCGCGACCAACACCATCAGCGGGACCTCGATGGCCGCACCGCACGTCGCCGGTGTCGCCGCGCTGTACCTGCAGGGCGCACCGTCGTCCTCGCCGAGCACCGTGAACGCCGCCATCGTCGGCAACGCGACGACCGGCGTGCTCGGCGACCTCGCCGGTTCCCCGAACCGGCTGGTGTACTCGCGCTGACCACCGTCGGCGCGGGAGCGTCGGCCGACTGACGAACGCCGTGGTGCCCGCCGCATCCTCGCGGCGGGCACCGCTGCGTCTCGTGCTCGGCGTCGACCGACCAGGGGCGTGACCGGGGAGGCACCGAGTCGTTGGGACGGGCCGAGGGAGCAACCCCGAGCGGGGTCGCCGCCGAACGATGGCTCGCCACGCACGACCGCGTGGCACCCTGGACCCGGGAGAGGGAGGCGCGCACCGTGGCCGAGCAGACCGGTGACCAGCCAGCCGCTGGGCAGACGCGGGCGATCACGCCCGCACGCGCCCGCGCGAGCGCCGAGGCGGCCCGTGCCGACGGGCGCCAGCGCACCGAGCTGATCCGGGTCGGTGACCGAGACGCCGGGGACGGCAGCCGGACCTCGCCTCGGATGCGGTTCGACATCCTGCAGATCAGCGCGTGGCTCGTCGGCCTCTACCTGATCGTCGCCGGGCTGGTCGCGGTCGCGCGGTCGGGCTTCGACGACCTGGCCCTCTTCGAACCCGTGGTGCACGTCGGCAACCAGCCGGCGACCCCGCTGTACGCCCTGCTGTGGCTCGTGATCGGCGCGGCCCTGCTCACCGCGGCCACCGGGTCGGTCGCCGAGCAGCAGCTGCGCATCGGCGGTGTCCTGTTCGCGATCGCCGGCCTGGTGTTCCTGATCGAACCCGACGCGTTCACCGAGTACCTCGGGGTCACCAGCGACAGCGGGACCATGCTGCTGGCCATCGGCGCGCTGCTGACGGCCTCGAGCTTCGTGCCGCCGCTGTCGATCCTCCGGCCCGGCATCCGCGAGCGCTGACGACGTCCTCCGACGCGGGTCCGGTGCTCACCCCGTCGCGTGGACGCACGAGAGCCGCCGGTCACGACCGGCGGCTCTCGAACGTTGCGGGCCTCCTAGGAGGTCATCCAGTCGGGCTTGCCGCCCTTGGTGGCCCAGAAGATGTCGGCGATCTCGTCGATCTTCGCGAGCAGGTCCTCGCCGGCCGCCGGGTCCATCGTCTTCTTGGCGTCGCCGGCCGCCTTGATGGCGAGCCAGAACTTCTCGTGGAGGTCGGGGTACTCCTCGAGGTGGTTCGGCTTGAAGTAGTCGGTCCACAGCACCGAGAGGTGGTGCTTGACCAGCTCGGCCCGCTCCTCCTTGATGATCACGCAGCGAGCACGGAAGGTCTCGTCGTCCGAGTCCTGGTACTTCTTCGCGATCTCGTGCACCGACTCGGCCTCGATGCGGGCCTGGGCCGGGTTGTAGACGCCACACATCAGGTCGCAGTGGGCGTCGACGGTGGTGACGGCACGCAGCGGGTTCATTGCCCGCAGGGCGGTCGAGATGCGCATCGGTGGTGCTCCTCACGTTCGACGGGTGGTCGGCGGCGAGGCTAGTGCGCCGAGGCAACGGCACGCACGGCCGTCCGACGTGTCGACGGCTGCGTTCCGTACGGTGCGCTCGATGGGCACGCTAACGCGTGCTGCGAACGCTTCGCAACAGGAGGGGTCGGTGGGGCGACGGCGGTGGGTCGCGGTGGTGGCGGCGGTCGGCATGGCCTACCTCGCCACCCTCACGGTGAACCGGTCGGTGGTCGAGGTCCGTGGCGCCTCGATGGAGCCGACCCTGTGGCCCGGTGACCGGCTGCTGACCGTGCCCGCACGCCGTCGTTGGCTGCGTACGGGCCGGGTCGTGGTCGTTGCCGACCCCGCCGACCCGACCCACCTGGTGGTCAAGCGGATCGCACGTACGGAGCGCGGCCTCGTCGAGGTGCTCGGCGACCAGCCGGCCGCATCCACCGATTCACGCCACTGGGGACCGCTGCCCGTGACCGCGATCCGTCGCGTCGTGATCCGCCGCTGGCCCGACCTACGGACCCGCCTCAGCCGTTGAAGCGCACCTGAGCTTCTTTGAGCCTTGCTCACGCACATCAGCGGGCCCGGCTCGCGCACATCGTCCGCGCGGCGGTTCACAGCCGGCGTGCGACCACCAGCAGTTCCGGGTCGTCGAGGCCGACCTCGCCGTCGGCGCGGCGGCCGTACCCACCAGGCTCGACCCCGCGGACGGAGACGAGGTCGAGACCCGCTGCGTCGAGCAGGCGCACCGCGTCCCGCACGGTGTAGCTCGCGGTCCACAGGTCGAAGCGGCGACGCTGGTGGTCGGGACCGTGGACCTCGCTGACCTGGTGGTGGACCAGGTGCACCGGATCGAACGCGTCCCCGGGCGCGAGGTGGCGTGCGGCGAACAACGCGTGGAAGAGGGTCAGTGCCACCAGGCCGCCGGGGTGCACGGCGGCCGCGAGCCCCGCGAGCACGTCCGGATCCGTGGCCGGCGAGGTCCCGAACCCGCCCTGGCACAGCGACCACGCCACGTCGAACGTGCCCGCTTCGGCCCCGAGGTCGGCCGACAGGGTGCGGGCGTCACCCACACGGACGTCGACTCCGATGCCGGCGTCACGCGCCGCCTCGCGCGCCGCGTCGACGAGGGCTGGGGACACGTCGATCCCGACGCCGTCGACGCCGGGCTCGGCTGCGAGGGCCCGCAGGTGACGCGCATCCCCGCAGCCGACGTCGAGGACGCGGGTGCCCGCCCGCAGGTCGAGCACGGAGGTCAGGCTCGCGACCTCCTCGGCGGTCCCGGCCGCGAACGCGTTGCGGCGGTACTCACCCCCCTGGAAGTCGCCGATCGGGACGTAGAACGCCTGCTCATCGGCACCCGGGACGCCCGGGACGGCGATCGGCCGGTCGTCGTGCGACCGCCACGAGGGGTTCACTGCCCACCCGTCTCGCCGGCGTGCTCGGCCCACCACGCGTCGAGGGCCGCGAGCGTGGCCTCCTCGTCCATCGGCCCCTCCTCGATGCGCAGCTCGAGCAGGTGCTTCCACGCCTGACCGACGAGCGGTCCGGGTCGGATCCCGAGGTGGGCCATGATCGCGTTGCCGTCGATCGGCGGGCGCAGCGCGTCGATCTCCTCCTGCTCGCGCAAGACCGCGATGCGCTCCTCGAGCTCGTCGACGTGGCGCTGGATGCGCGCGGCCTTGCGCGCGTTGCCGGTGGTCACGTCGGCGCGGGTCAGGGCGTTGAGGCGCTCGAGCAGGTCCCCCGCATCCCGGACGTAACGGCGGACGGCCGCGTCGGTCCAGCCGCTGGCGAAGGTGTGGAAGCGCAGGTGGAGGCGGACCAGCTCGCTGACGGCGCGGGTGGTCTCCTTGTCGAACCGCAGCTCACGCATCCGGTGGCGCGTCATCCGGGCGCCGACCACGTCGTGGTGGTGGAAGGTCACCGTGCCGTCGCGGTGGACCTCCTTGGTGTCCGGCTTACCGATGTCGTGCAGGAGCGCAGCCAGGCGCAGCACCACGTCCGGCCCGCCGTCCGGCAACCGGTCCTCGAGGTCGATGGCCTGCTCGAGCACCGCAAGGGTGTGGAGCCAGACGTCCTTGTGGCGGTGCTGGGGGTCGCGGCACGCCCGCAGCTCGTCGAGCTCGGGCAGCACGTGCGCCGACAACCCCGTCCGGACCAGCAGGTTCAGCCCTCGTCGTGGCGCCCTGCCGGCAACGAGCTTGACCAGTTCGTCGCGGATGCGTTCGGCCGAGACGGCACCGAGCTGGTCGGCCATCTCGCTGGCGGCGACGGTGACGGCGCTGTCGGCCTCGGCGTCCAGGACGGAGGCGAACCGCGCGAGCCGCACCATGCGTAGGGGGTCGTCACCGAAGGAGGTGTGTGGATCGATGGGGGTGCGCAGGAGCCCCGCGCGCAGGTCCTGCAGCCCGCCGAACGGGTCCACGAAACGGAACTCGGGGACACGCACCGCCATGGCGTTGATGGTGAGGTCGCGCCGCGCGAGATCGTCCTCGATCGACGTGCCGTAGACGACCTCCGGGTGGCGCGATCCGGGGGTGTAGCTGTCGGCACGGAAGGTGGTGATCTCGACGTTGCGGGTGGGGCGGCCCTCGGCCTCGCGCTGGCAGCTGACGGTGCCGAACTCCGCACCCGTCAGCCACACGGCGGTCGCCCAGGGGCGCACGATCCGTTCGGTCTCCTCCGGCGGAGCGGAGGTGGCCAGGTCGAGGTCGACGTCGCCGAGCAGGTCCGGGTCGCCACCTGCGAGGAGGGTGTCGCGCACCGTGCCGCCGACGAGGTACAGCTCGTGGCCGGCAGCCTCGAACCGTGCGCCGAGCTCGCGGGCCTCGGGGTGCACGTCGACCAGACCGCCGAGCGCGGCGGCCTGGTCCGGGGTCAGGTCGTCGGCGATCGTCGGCGTCCGTGCGAGCGGGGAGCGAGGTGGTCGGCGAGGCTAGCGAGGCAGCGCTGCGCCCCGAGCCGCGGGATGTCAGGTGGAGCCGGCGTTGCCCTCCGGTGGTGGTGCGTCCTCGGATCGGTCCGCCCACGAACGGCGGATCCGACCCTTCGAGGTGTCGGCTTCCTCGGCCTCGCGCTGGTCGATCAGCAGGCGCGCCGAGTGATCGTAGGTCAGGTAGTTCCAGGCCCAGGTGACCAGCACCGAGATCCGGTTGCGGAAGCCGACGAGCCACAGCAGGTGCAGGACCAGCCAGGCGATCCAGGCGGGGAACCCCGAGAACCGCAGCTTGAAGGGCAGCTCGACGACGGCGTCGGTGCGGCCGATGGTCGCCATCTTGCCCTTGTCGCGGTACCGGAACGGTGGGGGTGGCTCGTCGCCGGCGACCTCGCGGACGATGAGGTCGGCCACGTACCGCCCCTGCTGGATGGCGACCGGGGCGACCTGCGGCAGCGCGTCCCCACCGGCGACGGCCCCGGCGAGGTCCCCGATGACCAGCAGGCGGCCGTCGCGGGCGGGCCGGCCGTCCGCGTCGACCGCACGCATCCGCGCGTCGACCGGGATGCGGCCGGCGCGGCCCGGTTCGACGCCGAGCTTGGCGCCGAGCGGCACGCCCGCGATGCCGGTGGCCCAGACCAGCGTGCGCGCCGGCAGGACCTCGCCGTTGCTCAGGGTGACCTGGTCGGCGGTGACCTCCTCGGCGCCCGTGCCGAGGCGCACCTCCACGCCGCGACGTTCGAGCCGCTGGAGGGCGACGCGGTGCGAGCGGTCCGAGAAGCCGGGCAGGAGCCGGTCGGTCAGCTCGAGCAGGACGATGCGGACGTGGGCGATGTCGAGGGTCGGATGGTCCTCGGTGAGGACCTGGTCGACAAGCTCGGCCAGCGCGCCGGCGAGCTCGACGCCGGTCGGGCCGCCGCCGGCGATCACGAAGGTCAGGGTCCCGTCGGAGAGGTGGGCCGGGTCCGCCGAGGCGGCCTCGAAGCGGCGCAGCAGGTGGTTGCGCAGCTGGGCAGCCTCGGGCAGGGACTTCAGTCCGAAGGCGTGCTCAGCGACGCCGGGGATGCCCAGGTCGTTGGTGATGCCACCGGCCGCGACCACGAGGTGGTCGTAGGGCAGGCGCGCCCCGTCGGCGAGCACGACGCCGTGGTCGTCGACGTCCACGACCTCGCCGAGCCGGACATCGGTGGTGGGGCGACCGTCGGGCCCGGTGCGGCGCACCCCGCGGATCGAGCGCAGCGACATACCGATGTCGTGGGGTTGGAGCCCCGCTGTGGCCACCTGGTACAGCAGCGGCTGGAAGGTGTGGTGGTTGCGCTTGTCGACCAGCACCACGTCGAGGTCACCGGCGACCGCGGAGCGGCCGAGCTCACGCACCACGTTCAGCCCGCCGAACCCGCCACCGACGACCACCACCCGGTGACGGTCACGGCGGGCGCCGGCCGCAGGGCTCGGGGTGTCGTGCTGGCTCGTCGGCTGGGCGGACATACGGTGCTCCTCAGAACCGCGGACGGCGAGGTCGATCGCCGCCACCGACCGTACGCTCGTGCGGACGGTCACGGAGCCGTCCAACCGGTGTCAACCGCCCGGTCGGCCCCACCGCCCGACGTGGTGGCGCCCGAGGAGGACCCGCGTGACCGGATCGTACGAGCCGACGCCACCGCCGCCGGTGCCACCACCGTCACCAGGGTCGCCCCCCGAGCGTGAGGGGACTGCACCGCCCGGGTGGTCGACGGGTCCGTCGGGCCACGGACGGCAGGGAGGCCAACCCGTGCCGGGCGGGCCGCGGCCGGCCGCCGAGATCCCCGACCTCGACGACCGTGACCGTCCGCTCGACCCTCGCGTGATCACGGTGTGGCGCTTCAGCACGGTGACCTCGATGCTGCTACCGACCGCGGTCCTGACCGCCGTCGCGGTCGGGTTCCTCGGCAGCCCGAACGGCTGGCTCGTGCCGGCCGTCCTCGTGGTGCTCACCGCGGTCCTCGCAGCGTGGTACCCAGGTGCGCGCTACGAGCGGTGGCGGTGGCGCCTGACCGACCTCGCCGTCGAACTCGAGCGGGGGGTGATCGTGCGGCAGGCCGAGGCCCTGCCCTACTTCCGCATCCAGCAGATCGATGTGGCCCAGGGGCCGATCGACCGGTTGCTCGGGCTGGCGTCGCTGCAGGTGACCTCCGCGTCGGCATCGGGGAGCGTCACGCTGCCGGGCATCGCGGCGGACGAGGCCCCCGGCATCCGGCGCGCGCTGCTGGCCCGGGCGTCCTCCGCGGTCCAGGGGCACGACGCGGGGGTCCGCGATGCCGTCTGAACCACCGGGGGTGCCGCCTCCGGGCGCGCCCCCGCCTCCCGGGATGCCTCCGGGCGCACCGCCCCCACCGCCGGGCTGGCCGGGTGCGGGCGGGCCCACCCGCCGGCCGGACTTCGCGGCACCACGCGCCCTCCACCCCGCATCGATCGTGCTCGGCATCCCGCTCCGCCAACTGATCCGCGGCCTGATCCTCCCGGCGCTGATCGGCGCTGGTGCCGGCCCTGGCCTCCGCTTCGTGTTCGTGGTCATCGGTCTCCTGCTGGTGATGACGTTGGTCGGGCGCGTGCTGGCCTGGCAACGGTTCCGGTTCAGCTTCGACGGCGAGGTGCTCCGCGTCGACGAGGGTGTGCTGTCACGCAACCACCGGGCGCTCGACGTGGCCCGCATCCAGCAGGTCGAGGTCGACCGGTCCCTGGCCGCTCGCGTCCTCGGGTTGGCCACGTTGCGGGTGGAGACCGCCGGTGGCAGTGGCGAACCCGAGGTCGAGCTGCGCGTCATCCCGGAGGCCGACGCCGACGCGCTGCGGACCGCTGTCCGCGTCAGCAAGGCAGCGCTCCGGGGCGAGGCGGCGCGCACGGGCGACGGCGAGGGCGACGGCGGGGAGCCGGACACGGGACCGGCCGATGCTGCGACGGCCGGCGCCGATCGCGAGGTGCTCCGCGTCCACCTCACCCGCATCGTCCTCGGTTCGGTCACGGGGAGCCGGCTGCTGGTCCTGCCCGCCGTGCTCGCGGCCTCGCTGCAGTTCGTCGGTGACGCGACGGAACTCGGGGGCGGGACACTGGATCCCGAGACGCTGGTCCGCCGCCTGGTCGCCCTCGGGGTCGTGGCCATCGTGGCGCTGCTGATCCCCGCCTCGTTCGTGGTGGCGAGCGCGGCCGGTGTCCTGCGGGACTACGGCTGGACGATGCGCCGGATCGACGACGACCTGCACGTCTCCCGTGGGCTGCTGTCGACCCGCCAGTCGGTCGTGCCGCTGGCCCGCGTCCAGCTGGTCGAGGTGCAGCGCAACTGGATCCGCCGTGCCCTCGGGTTCGCGGTGATCCGCGTCCACTCGGCCGGCGGGGGCGGCGGCGACAGCCGGGTGACCATCCCGCTGGTGCGCAGCGACGAGGTCGACCACCTCGTCAGCGAACTGCTGCCGGGGGTCGGCGGTGTGCCGGCCCTGTGGGGCCATCCGCAGGGCGCCCGACGTCGTGCCGTCTTCCGCTGGATCCGTGCGTCGGCCATCCCGACGGCCGCCCTGCTGCTGATCCCCGGCCTGTCCGAGCCGCTGCGCCTGCTGGGCGCGGTCCTGCCGTTCGTCGCGGCGGTCCTCGGCCTGGTGGAGTTCAGCCAGCTCGCCCACGGCCGGACCGATCGGGTCCTGGCCAGCCGGAGCGGCGCGCTGTCGGTCACCACCGGCCTCGCACCGCTGGTCAAGGTGCAGGGCGTCACGCAGCGCGCCAGCTGGTTCCAGCGCCGCCTCGGGCTGGCCACGCTGACCGCCCACGTCGCCGGACCCGGCGGCGACCTCACCGTGCTCGACCTCGGTGCGATGCGTGCGGCCGAGCTACGCCGCGGCCTCGTGATCGCGGCAGCCGACCCGATCGTGCCGAAGGAGCTGGCCGACGCCCCCGAGGCGGGGATGGTCGTCGCTCCCGAGCCGTGAGCGACGAGGGTCAGGCGGTGGCGAGGCCCGCGGCCCGCAGCGAGACGCGGAAGTCGTGCGGGTTGGTCGCCGCCGCGAGCGCGTCGCGCAGGGAGATGTCGCCCGCGGAGAACAGCTCCAGCAGGTGCTGGTCGAAGGTCTGCATGCCGTAGTAGCCCCCTTCGGCGATGGCGTCCTCGATCATCGGCAGCTGGGCCGGGTCGACGACGAACTCGAAGATGCGCGAGGTCATCACCAGCGTCTCGACCACGGCAACGCGGCCGTCGCCGGTGGCCCGAGGGACCAGCCGCTGACACACGATGCCCTTGAGCGAGTTGGCCAGCGAGATGCGGGCCTGGTTCTGCTGCTCCTTGGGGTACATGTCCACGATGCGGTTGACGGTCTCGCGCGCGTCGGTGGTGTGCAGCGTGGAGATGACGAAGTGGCCGGTCTCGGCCGCCTGGAGCGCGGCCGTCACCGTCTCGAGGTCGCGCATCTCACCGATGAAGATGACGTCGGGGTCCTGGCGCGACACGGCCTTCAGACCGCTGGCGAAGTCCTCGGTGTCGACGCCGACCTCGCGCTGGTCGATGATCGCGTTGTCGTCGCGGTGGGTGACCTCGATCGGGTCCTCGAGGGTGACGATGTGGCAGCGACGGGTCGCGTTGATGTGGCTGATCATGGCGGCGGTCGTGGTGGTCTTGCCCGACCCGGTCGGGCCGGTGACGAGGACCAGGCCACGGTGCTCCTCGGCGAGCTTGCGGACCGCTGCGGGCATCCCGAGCGAGGCGAAGGTTTGGCTCCCCGGCAGCACGCGACGACAGACCATGCCGATCGAGCCGCGCTGACGGAAGGCGTTGATGCGGAAGCGGCCGACCCCGGTGAGCGCGTAGGCGAAGTCGGCCTCGCGCCCGTCGACGAAGAAGCGCTCGGTGGACCGCTCGTCCATCAGGTGCTCGGCGAAGCGCTCGGTGTCGGCGGGCGACAGCGGCGGCAGGGTGGTGACAGGCTTGAGGTCACCATCGACGCGGACGTAGGCCGGACCGCCCGCCTTGACGTGCAGGTCGGATCCACCCACCTCGACGAGGTGCTGGAGGTAGTGGTCGATCGACTCCACGCTGTGCTCCGGGTTCGGGACGTCACCGCCGAGTGACGCGGTGCCCCCGGAGCATCGACCTCGACCAGCCTCGGCTTGAGCCGTCCTCTACCTTCCGGCCCCGGACGCCGAGGAGGGACGTGGTGCGGGTACTGGTGCAACGGGTGTCGTCGGCGTCGGTGACGTCCACCGTGGAGGGCGGGCAACCG
Organism: Nitriliruptor alkaliphilus DSM 45188; assembly: GCF_000969705.1. Lineage (GTDB taxonomy): Bacteria > Actinomycetota > Nitriliruptoria > Nitriliruptorales > Nitriliruptoraceae > Nitriliruptor > Nitriliruptor alkaliphilus. The sequence continues at coordinate 983,811 of NZ_KQ033901.1, read as the reverse complement.
GAGGAGACCGGCCGGATCGGCCCGGGGATCGTCGCGCTGGTCGGTGTCACCCACGACGACGACGAGGCGGGCGCGACGAAGCTGGCCGAGAAGCTCTGGCAGCTGCGGATCTTCCCCGACGAGGCTGGTGCGATGAACCGGTCGTGCGCGGACATCGGCGGTGGCGTCCTCGTGGTGAGCCAGTTCACGCTGTACGGCGACACCCGCAAGGGACGGCGCCCGTCGTTCATCACGGCGGCACGACCCGAGGACGCCGAACCGCTCGTGGATCACCTCGTCGCACACCTGCGGGGGCTCGGCGCCGAGGTGGCGACCGGTCGGTTCCGCACCCACATGGACGTCGCACTCGTGAACGACGGTCCGGTCACGATCCTGCTCGAGGTGTGACCGGCGGCCGCAGCCGTCGTGCGCTCCCGCTGTGCCCGGCCGCGCGCCCGTCGCGCGGCAGGAGACGGTGGGTACGCTCGGGGCCATGCCCAGGTACCCGACGCGCCGCGCGACCTCCGCGGGTGGGGTCGTCTGTGACGACCGCGACGACGGTCGACGTTGGGTCCTGCTCATCGCCCGACGCAACGCCGCCGGCAAGCCCCAGTGGACCCTCCCGAAGGGCGGGATCGAGGAGGGCGAGACCGACCAGCAGGCGGCGCTGCGCGAGGTCCGTGAGGAGACCGGCCACGGGGCAGTGATCGGCGACCTGCTCGGCACCATCGACTACTGGTTCGTGTGGCGCCCGGACGAGGTCCGGTACCACAAGTTCGTCCACTACTTCCTGATGTGGTGGGACGGCGAGCCAGCGGGTCCACGCGACGACGAGGCCGAGCACGTCGAGTGGGTCCCGGTCGACGTCGCCGTCGTGCGGCTGGCCCACCGCAACGAGCGCAAGCTGGTCGAGCAGGCCGCACAGCTGCCTGCGCCGGACGGGACGCCCGCCCCGGTCGTGCTGCCTGCGGACGTCCGGGCGGAGCGGTGACACGGTGCCGTTCGGCCCCCGGACGGGGGCGCGGGCGACGCGGCGCGGCCCTGGTGCTCGCGTTCGCGGCGCTGGCCGTGGCTGGGCCCGGCGGTGCACAGGCCCAGCAGGACCCGGGCACGGTGTCGCTGACGGTCTCGGGCCTGACCGGCGTGCTCGGTCCGGGGTCCCAGCACCCGCCACCGGCCCAGTCGGGGGACGACGTCCGTGAGCTGCCCGAGCCACCGACCGAGCTGGCGATCCGGGCGCTGATCTCGCACACCGGTGGCGACCCGCTCGACGAGCTGCGCCTCGTGGTCGAGGTGCACCCGGCCGCGCAGACCCGCGCTGAGCTGCGGGCTGCGCTCGATGGGGAGGCCGGCCCGACGACCTTCCCGTCGGTGCACGGGGTCGACGTCCGCGCTGACGAGGATCTCCGCGCTGGGCAGATCACCGGGGTCGAGCTGCGCATCCCCGCCGACGACCTGGCGTGGTCCGATCCCGGCGGGGTCCACCCGGTCCGGATCACCGTCCAGCGCGGCACGGAGGTGCTGGCCGAGGCGACGACCGCCGTGGTCTGGCTCGCGGAGCTCCCGGAGGAACCGCTGGCGACGGTCGCCCTCTGGCCGATCGACTCACCGCCGTGGCGGGGTCCCGGCCCCGCCTACCCCGAGGACGTGGACGCCGCCCTGCGCCCGGGCGGCCGGCTCGACTCGCTCGTGCGGGCCCTGGAGCATGCGCCGCGCGCCCGGGTCGTCGTCGCACCGTCGGCCCACCTGCTCGAGGACCTGCGCGACCGGGCCGACGGGTTCGTGCGGACCGAACGGCTCGACGGTGGCGCGCTCGAGTCCCGCGCCGTGGAACCCGAATCCAGCCCCGCACGGCGGGCGAACGACGTGCTGCAACGGGTGCGTGCGTTGGTGGGTGCGCTCCCCCACAGTCCGGTGGTCCGCCCGTACGCCGACGCCGATCTGACCGCGCTGGTCGACGACCCCGCGGTCCGTGACCTGGCTGGCGAGCTGGCCACCACCGGTCGCCGTCGCCTGCAGCGGTTGGTCGAGCGTGCGCCCGACTCGGCCACCTACCTGCTCCCGGGCAGCACGTCCGAAGTGGTGCTCGACCTCGTCCCTGCCGAGATCGCGCTGGTGCCGTACGAGGCGGTCGAAGGCCCCAACCCGGTCGCCGACCCGACGTTGCCGCCGACGGTCCGCGAGGTGCGTTCGGCCTCGGGGCGTCCGTTCACCCTCCTGGTCGGCGACCCCTACATCAGCGACCTGCTCGACGGCACTCCGGGGGCGGGACCGACCCTGACGAGCCAGCGCGTGCTGGCCGAGACCGCGATGGCCTACTTCGAGGATCCTGATCGCGCCGAACGGGCCCTGTCGATCCACCCGCCCGAGGGGTGGTCGCCCAGCACGGAGCTGGCAGGTCGGCTGCTGGACGGCCTCGGCAGCGCGACCTGGCTCGAGCTCGACCAACCCTCGGTGGTCGCCGGGAGCACGACGAACCCGGGCCGTGCCACCATCGCCGCGCCGTCGACACCGACCCTCAGCGCCGAACAGACCGCACGTCTGGCCGCCACCCTGCAGGACCTCGACGCCGCCGCCGCCGCACGGACCGACGATCCCCTGCTCGACGGGCGTGATCCCTCCGAGCTGCGCGACCAGCTCCTGCGTTCCACCTCGCGCTGGTTCCCGGCGGGCTCGGGGGAGGCGGACGCCCTGGTCACCGACGTGCGGGGGGCGGTGGAGACCACCCTGGCCGACGTCCGCATCGCCAGCGGCTCGCTCGTCACGCTGACCTCGGACACGGGGACCATCCCCGTGACCCTCCAGCGGGGCGCCGGGGGCCCCCTGGCCGTGCAGGTCGAGGTCGCCTCGCAGGGGCGTCTGGCGTGGCCCGAGGGGCGGCGCTCGGAGGTCCTGCTGCTCGAGGAGGGCACCACCCAGACGGTGTCGTTCCAGACGCGGGCGCTGTCGACCGGGACGTTCTCGGTCTCGGTCCGGGTGACCGACCCGTCGGGGCGGCTCGAGCTCGATCGCACCACCCTGTCGGTGCGGTCCACCTCCATCTCGGGACCCGCGATCTCGATCATCGTGGGGTCCGTGGTGGTCCTGCTGCTCGTCGGCGTCATCCGGCGACGCCCCCGCCGCCGGCGCCTGGAGCTGGTGCGCTGATCGGCCCAGTGCGTACACTGTCCGTTCGGCCAGTGGAACTGGTCCGGTCGGGAGGGTGCCTCGTGGTCGAACCTGCGCTCGGAGATGGGGCGGCGGCGCCCGAGGTACGCGGCGCGCACACCCGAGGTCGCGACGAGGCCGGCGGGGCGATGGGGTCCTGGATCACGCAGGTCCTGGTGGTCCTCGCCGTCCTCGGGCTGCTCGGCTACGAGGCCATCTCGGTGGGTCTGACCTCGATCGCGGTCGACGACGCCTCGCGTCAAGTCGCGCGCATCGCCCGCGACGCCTACCGTTCGTCGGACGGCTCGCTCGACCAGGCGGCCGAACGGGCCGCCGAGGCCGCCGACGTGCACGACGCCGACGTCACCGACGTCGCGATCGACGGAGAGGACCTGACGGTGACGCTGACGCGCCGCGCGCCGACCGTCCTGCTCCACCGCTTCGGACCGACGGAGGCTCTCACCGTCCGCAACGCGACGGGGCGGGCCCCCCTGGGCGCGATCTGACGTGTCGGACGATCCCCGGCCCGCCGACACCGACGACCCCCGAACCGCGACGGGGGCGTCGGCGAGCACCGAGGTGCCGTTCGACCAGCAGGAGACGCCCGTCCCGGGGTTCGCCTTCGAGCGGAGCGACGCCACCCCGGAGGGCAACGAACCGACGCTGGTCGGTGACGGCGAGCCCCTGACCGGCCCGCCGGCTCCGCCCACCGCCGGCGACTCGGCCGGCGACGTGCCGTGGCCCGGACGTGCCCGACTCGGGGACCGCTACCAACTCGAGGAGCGCATCGCGTCCGGCGGCGCTGCGGTCGTGTGGCGTGCGTTCGACGAGACGCTGGCCCGGACCGTGGCCATCAAGCTGCTGCACCCGCACCACGCGACCGACGAGGTCGTGGTCGAACGTTTCGAGCGCGAGTCGGTGTCAGCCGCGCAGCTCAACCACCCCAACGCCGTCCGCATCTACGACACCGGCCGTGAGGACCAGCTCGTCTACCTCGTGATGGAGCACGTCGACGGCCCGTCGCTGCGTCAGGTGCTCCAGCAACGGCCGCGGCTGGACACCACCGTCGTCGCCGCCCTCGGGGAGCAGGTCGCCGCCGCCCTCGGCGAGGCCCACGCGCACGGCCTCGTCCACCGCGACGTGAAGCCGGCCAACATCCTCATCGCGTCGGACGGCACCGTGAAGGTGACCGACTTCGGGATCGCCAAGGCCCTCGACTCCGAAGCGACCCTCACCACCCCCGGCACGGTGGTGGGCACGGCCGCGTACGTGGCCCCCGAGCAGCTCGAGGAAGGTCAGGTCGACGCACGTGCCGACGTCTACGCCCTCGGGGTCGTCCTGTACGAGTGCCTGACGGGACGGCCGGCGTTCGTCGGCGACACGCCGACGGCGACGGCGGCCATGCGTCTCACGCACGAGCTGCTCCCCCCGCGGCAGCTGCGTGCGGACGTGCCGCGCCTGCTCGACGACGTGATCGTCCGCTCCACCCGCAACGACCGGACCGCCCGCTACAGCGACGGTTCGGTGATGTCGGCGGCGCTGGCGGCGCAGGTGCCGGTCAAGCCCTCCGAGCTGACGGTGGGACTGGTCGCCGACGCGCGCGAGGCCTCCGAGCTCGACGCGCTCCCGCCGGAGCCCGAACGCGCCCGCACGGGCCCCATCCCGGTCACCCGCCGCGAGTACGCGCGGCGCCTCGCGGCGGCCTTCGTCGGGGGGCTGGTCCTCACGCTGATCGCGGTGGCGGCCACCCAGAACCTGCGCGCCGATGAGGGGGCCACCGCCAACCAGGGCACCCCCCTCGCCGTGCAGGACGTCAGCTTGTGGGATCCGACCGGCCGCAACGACGACAACCCCGACGAGGTCGGTCTGGCCGCCGACGGGGACCCGACGACGGCCTGGCGGTCCGCCGACTACTCGGGCGACTTCATCGGGACGAGCGACGGCATCGGGCTCGTGTTCGACCTCGGGACCGAGCAGGAGGTCCGCGAGGTCGTGCTCAACGCCAACCGGGGCGGGCTCGACGTGTCGCTGTTCCGCAGCGACTCGTACGTCGACCCCGGCTTCGGCAACCTCGGTCCGTGGGGCGATCCGCTCGCCAGCGGCGCCGACGTGCGCGCCAACCACACCTTCCAGCTGTCACCCACCACCGGGCGCTACTGGATGCTGTGGATCACCGGGTTGTCCACCGCCGGGGGCGAGACGTTCAACGCGGAGGTGGCCGAGGTCACCTTCCTGGGGCCGTGACGCGGTGACGAGCGTGACGGACGCGGGGGGCGCGCTGGCGGGACGGTCCGACGAGCAGGTGCTCGCCGTCTACGCCGACGCTGCGCAGACGCGGGCTCGACGCGAGGCGGCCTTCTCCGAGCTGGTCGATCGCTTCCAGCGACGCGTGTTCGCCGTCTGCCGGCGGACCCTCGGCGGCGACGCGTCCGCGGCCGAGGACGCCACCCAGGAGGTCTTCCTCCGTCTGGCCCGCTCAGCCGGCACCTTCCGCGGCGATGCCAAGCTGTCGACGTGGCTGTACAGCGTGGCCCGCAACGTGGCGACCGACCGGGTCCGGCACGAGGCGCGTCGCCCGGCGACCCCCGTGGGCGACGTCAGCGACGCGGCGACCGTGGGCCGTCCGCACGTGGCGCTCGCCGCGGACCACCACGCCGAGGTCGAGACGGCCGGCGACCTGCGGGTCGCCCTCGCCCAGCTCGACGAGATCTCCCGCACCCTGCTGCTCCTCGTGGCGGTCGAGGGCCTGTCCTACGCCGAAGCGGCGGCCGCCGCCGACCTCGCCGTCGGGACCGTCAAGTCGCGGGTCAGCCGCGCGCGGGTCCGTCTCGGTGAGCTGCTCGCCGGCGAGGTGTCGCCCGAGACCCGGCCGGCCGCAGCGGTCGACGGCGCCGGTCAGGACAGCCCCCCGGTCGACCAGGGCCGCTCCCCCCGAGGTCCGCCGGGCGGGTGAGCGCCCCGCGTCCGGCCGGTACACCTCGGTGCGGACGCAACCGAACCCCCGTCCGTGACGTCCCACCGCCGTACCCCCCGATGGCCCCTTCACCATCGGCCACAGCACCGGAGTCCCCGTGGAGCCCGCCGAGCGCCTCGCCGCCTTCCTGGCCGGTGAGCTGTCCGCGGACGAGCACCAGGCCGTCGAGGCCGAGCTCGCCCGCGACGCTGCGCTGCGCGCCGAGCTCGCTGCGATCCGCCGCGCGGACGAGGCGCTGGCCGCCGAGGCACCGACCGCCCTGCCCGAGGGGGCGCGCGAACGGCTGATCGCGACGCTGTCCGCGACGTTCGACGCCGAGCTCGGCCCCGCCGCCACGGGAACGGCCGCGACCACCGGCACCGACGAGCTCGCGACGCGACGCCGGGCCGCCGCCGCCCGCCGATCGTGGATGGTGGGGCTCGGCGGGGTGGCCGCCGCGATCGCCGCGATCGCCGTCATCGGCCCGACCCTCGGTGGTCTCGGCGCCGGCGACGACGCGGCGACGATGGCTGGGCCCGAGTCAGCCGGGGACGCCGCGTTCGACGAGGCCGACGACGCGGCGCCGGCGCCGTTCGCCGCGCCCGTCGGCCCGACACTCCGCGGTGGCGACCGCGCGCTCGACGAGGACGGCGCCGCCGCGCTGCTCGCGGCCGGCGAACTCGAGGCCCTCGTCGACCAGGACCTGTCGGTCGAGGACGCCGCGGCGCTCGGCGACTCCTGGGCCCAGGCGTTCGGCGCGGGCACGCTCTACAGCGCCAGTCCGCTCGAGCTGGACGGCGAGGAGCTCTCCGAGCTGAGCGCTGCCGACGACGGCGAGGACGCGGCCGTCGCGGAGAGCGAGGACGAGGACCTCGACCAACGGCTGCACGCGACCACCCGGAGCGGCGGCCCGTTGGGCCGCGAGTCCGCCGCAGCCGACCTGCAGCTCCTCGACGACGTGTCCGAGGACGACCGCGAGGACGTCGGCCGCTGCCTCGACACGTTGCTCGCCGGCGGCGGGGTCATCGTCCCGGTGCTGGCCGAGCTGGTCACCTTCCAGGGCGAGCCCGCGATCGCGTTCGTCCTGGCGACCGTGGCCCCCGACGACACGGTGACCCGCCGCGAGGTCTGGGTGCTGGCCCGCGAGAGCTGCGAGGTCCGCTACCTGCGGCAGGGCTGAACCGGCGCGGCCCACCTGCGCCGGCCACGGCCGTCAGCGCCGGCGGACGGCGATCCACCCGCCGTACATCGCGGCCGGGTAGGCGAGGAACAGGATCCCCGGTTCGGCGGTCGCCGACCCGGACGCCACCATGCCGACCGCCGCCGTGAAGCCGGCGAAGGTCATCGCTGTGGCGCGCACGAACGGGGTCGCCTCCTCCTCGGCGGCCCAGAAGACCGCCCGGGCCACGCCCCAGCCGATGGCACCGGAGCTGAGCAGGAAGAGCGTCCCCTGGCTGAGCACCGGGCCGAGCAGCATCCCGCCGACCACCGCTGCCGCCAGCCCGACGAGGCCCGCCCGGGCCGCGAGGGTGGGCGACAGCCGCTCCCCGGCCGGTCGGCTGCCGCCGCCACCGGCGAGCGCGCCGCCGAACACCTTCGGCTTCGCGTCCCGGTCCGGGATGGAGGTACCGCGCGCGCTCGCGCAGTCGGGGCACTGGTACCCGACCACGGCCTCGACCCAGCACGCCGGACAGATCGGCGTCTCGCACGCCGAACAGCGCAGGTAGGTCTCGGTGTCCGGGTGACGTCGGCAGGAGAGGGCGTCCATCTGGAGAAGGGTACGTGGCCTGGGCGACGACGACCCGCCCGCCTCGGAATGCTCGGCGTGCGACCGCCGTTACCCTCCCCGCCACCCGCGGACACTCGCTCCGCCCCGCTCGAGCTCCCGAGGACACCACCAGTGGACGTCACCGACCGCGTGCAGGACGTCGTCATCATCGGTTCCGGCCCCGCCGGGCTGACCGCGGCCGTCTACGCCGCGCGCGGCAACCTCGAGCCGCTCCTGATCGAGGGCGTGGTCGACGGTGGGCCGACCGGTGGTCAGCTCACCCTGACCACCGACGTCGAGAACTACCCCGGCTTCCCCGACGGCATCACCGGGCCCGAGCTGATCCTCGGCATGCGTGCCCAGGCCGAACGGTTCGGGACCCACTTCATCACCGAGGACGTGACCTCGGTCGACCTGTCGGGGCCCCTCAAGACCCTGACGACCGCGTCCGGGAAGACGGTCACGGCCCGGTCGCTGATCATCGCCACCGGGGCCAAGCCGCGCCGCCTCGAGGTCCCGGGCGAGGCCGAGCTGTGGGGGTCGGGCGTGTCCGCCTGTGCCACCTGCGACGGGTTCTTCTTCAAGGACAAGCACGTGGTGATCGTCGGTGGTGGTGACACCGCCATGGAGGAGGCGATCTTCCTGACCAAGTTCGCCGCGAAGGTGTCGGTCATCCACCGTCGCGACGAGCTGCGGGCCTCCAAGATCATGCAGGAACGGGCCTTCAAGAACGACAAGATCGAGTTCGTCTGGAACGCGACGGTCGCCGAGGTCCACGGCGCCGATGGCGCGGTGTCGTCGCTGACCCTGCAGGACACCGTCTCGGGTGAGACCCGCGACTTCCCCGCCGAGGGGCTCTTCCTGGCCATCGGCCACATCCCGAACACCTGGCTGTTCGAAGGGGTACTGGACACCGACGACGAGGGGTACCTGCTCGTCGAACAGCCCTCGACGCGCACGAACGCGCCCGGGGTGTTCGCCTGCGGCGACGTCATGGACCACGAGTACCGTCAGGCGGTCACGGCGGCGGGTACCGGCTGCCGCGCCGCCATCGACGCGGAGCGTTGGTTGGCCGAGAACACCTCCGTCGCACCCGACGACCCGCGCTGAGGCTCCTGGACGCCCGGTCACCTGGCTCCGCCCGGTGCCACGGAATAGCGTCCTGTACCACCGCGTTCCACCCGACGAGCCAGCCGGCCCCAGGCCGCTGGCCCCGTCTCCCCCGAACCACCCCGACCTCCCGCCCCACTTCCGACGAACGAGGAGCACCACATGGGCGCCACGCCCGTCACCGATGCCGAGTGGACCAACGAGGTCCTCGAGGCCGACACCCCGGTCCTGGTCGACTTCTGGGCCGAGTGGTGTGGCCCCTGCCGCATGGTCGGCCCGATCGTGGACGAGATCGCCGACGAGAACGGCGACAAGCTCAAGGTCCTCAAGCTCAACGTGGACGAGAACCCCAACACCGCCCGCGAGTACGGCGTGATGTCGATCCCGACGCTGCTGGTCTTCAAGGGTGGACAGCCCGAGAAGCGCATCGTCGGCGCGAAGGCCAAGGCAGCCCTCATGGGCGACCTCGCCGGCTACGTCTGAGCCTGCCGCACCTCGCGTGAGCCCCGGCCCGGTGCCGGGGCTCACCCGCGTCGGCTGGACCGCGGTTCGCCGCACCGTCCGCAGGCGCCCTCCTCACCGCCAGGAAACCCGATGGACACCGCGCACGTCTACGAGCTGATCGGCTACACCGCCTCGGCGCTGATCGTGGTCAGCCTGCTGATGAGCTCGCTGCTGCGCCTGCGCGTCATCGGGCTGTTCGGCGCGATCATCTTCACCGTGTACGGGGTCCTGATCGGCGCGTTCCCGATCGTGGCGGCCAACGGCACGATCATCGCCATCCAGGTGTTCCACCTCAGCCGGATGCTCCGTCAGCGAGCAGCGGACGCCTACTTCGAGGCGCTCGAGGTACCGGCCGATTCACCGGTCCTGCGCCGTTTCGTGGACTTCCACAGCGAGGACGCCCGCCGCTTCCAGCCCGACTTCCCCGGCATCCAGGGTCACGAGCTCGCGCTGCTGATCCTGCGGGACGCGGTCCCGGCCGGGGCGGTGCTCGCCGAGGTCGACGGTGAGCAGGCGCACGTGACGCTCGACTACGTGGTCGCCGAGCACCGCGACCTCCGGCCGGGCCGGTTCCTGTGGGTCGATTCGGACGCGTTCACCTCACGCGGGATCCGCCGCGTGACCACGACCGCTCCGTCGCCCGAACACGCGCGCTACCTCGGCTCGGTGGGGTTCGAGCCGGCCGGTGACGACCTCTGGGTGCGTGAGGCGCCACCGGCCGCGAGCTGAACCCGGTCGATCAGCTCTCCTCGTCAGGATCGACCGCAGCGTCGTCCTCGGCGTCATCCGGGGCGGTGCCGTCATCGGCGAGGTCGTCGTCCGCCGCGGGCCCGTCGGGTGCGTCGCCGCCGTCGGGCATGTCCGCGGTGCCGGCCATCTCGAGCCGGTCGGCGTCGATCCGCAGCGAGTCGATCATGGCCTCGACGTCGATGTCGGCCTCGTCGGTGACCTCGATGGCGATCGAGATCGCGTGCCCGTCGGCGATGGCGAACAGGCCGGTGGCGGTCGCACCGCCCTCGGGGGCCGAGAGCTCGATCCGGGTGGCCTCATCGGCTCCCTCGATCTCGACCTCGTCCGGTCCGGCGGTCACCTCGGCCTGGCCACTCTCGACCAGAGCGTCGATGCCCTCGAGGAGCTGGTCGAGGTCCTGGCCCTCGAACTCGACGTTCAGGGACACCGCGCCGGTCTGGTCGGTCAGCGCGGCCACGTAGGCCGAGCCGACGGGGGTCGGCTGCGCTTGGACCGGCAGGGTCTCGTCCACAGGGACGTCCATGTAGACGCCGGGGACGAGCTCGCCGTCCTCGAGGTCCTCGAAGGCCGGCGGGGCGGCCTCCGGGTCCTCGATACCGTCATCGGGGACATCCTCGTCGAAGCCGTCGTCGGCCGGGGCCTCGACCTCGGTGTCGACATCGTCGTCGGTGGTGGGGGTGTCGTCGTCCGCTCCGCACGCCGCGAGCCCGAGGGACAGGGCGGCGATGGCGGCGAGGGTGGAGCGGCTACGGCGGGTGCGTCGCGTCGACGCGAGCATGCGGGCCTCACGGGGTTCGGGGTTCCGGGCACAGCGGTGCCCGACGTGGGAGCGAGACGACGGTAACGGTGCGTCGCGGACGTTCAGCCAGGGTCCACGGTCGGGCGACGGTGGCTGCACCTGTCGTGAGCCCCTACTGCGGGGTGCGGGGCACCGGCAGGTTGAGCCCGGCGAGGCGGCTGCCGGCACGGAGCGCGATCGCAACGGCGGCTCCGGCGACGAGCGCACCCGTCGGCGTCAGACCGTGGAGCAGGAAGGTGACGGCCGCCCCGATGGTCGCAGCCGTCGCGTAGAAGTCGCCGGAGCGGTACAGGACCCCGGGGACCTCACCGGAGAGCACGTCACGGATGATGCCGCCGCCCACGCCGCTGATCGCCCCGGCGAAGACGCAGCCCCAGAACCCGAACCCGGCTTCGAGGCCCCGTTCGGCGCCGAGCGCCGCGAACAGCCCGAGCGCGACGGTGTCGAACAGGTACAGGGTCGCCCCGGTCGGCACGAAGCGGTGGAGGGCGAAGACGACCAGCCCCGTCACGAACACCGTCCACAGCAGCGGTTCGTTGGTCAGCGAGGTCGGCGGGATGATCCCGACCACCAGGTCACGGATCGAACCGCCCCCGATGGCGGTGACGGCAGCCAGCACCAGGACGCCGATGACGTCGAACCGCTTCTCGATGGCCGTCAGCGCCCCCGCGACCGCGAAGGTCACCGACCCGACGTAGACCAGCACCTCGACGAACACGTGCGCTTCCTGTTCCGTCGCGACCGCGAAGACGCCAGGGCGGCTGCCTCGCTGCGACGGGGACGCTAGAGCTACGGGCAGGAGGATGTGGTGACGGTTCCTCAGTAGCGAGGCCATGGCGGTGGACCCTGTGGATGTCGAAGTCCACACAAGGGAGACCACGGCCATGAACGATGCTGAGGCTATCTACCGGGTGACCGTGATCGGCTGCGCTGGAAGTACGACCGGTTCCGGGAGCAGGTCGGCTAGCGGCGGCCGACGTACGGCCTGTCAGACGGTCCGGACGAGCGACCGCGCGGCCCCCGGTCCCACTCAGCACGAACGCCTACGCTCCCCGGCCGATGATCGCCATCCAACACGGGTCCGTCGGGGCCGAGGTCGAGGACGTCCAACGCCGCCTGTCGGCGCTGGGCCTGTCCTGCGACGGCGATCTCGGACGTTTCGAGGAGACCACCGTCGAGGCGGTGCGCGCCTTCCAGCAGCAACGGGGGCTGCAGGCCGACGGCATCGTCGGCCCGGACACGTGGCGCTCCCTGGTCGCTGCCGGGTACCGCCTCGGTGACCGCATGCTGTACGTCACCCGGCCCGAGACCTACGGCGACGACGTCCGCGACCTGCAGCGGCGGCTCAACCGCCTGGGCTTCGACGCCGGCTACGACGACGGCCTCTACGGCCCCCAGACCTTCGACGCGGTCCGCGAGTTCCAGCTCAACATCGGTCTCGAGGTCGACGGGATCACCGGGCCGAGCACCCTCGACGTGCTCACCCGCCTGCACCGCACCCACCAGTCGGCCCCTGCCTACGCGGTCCGGGAACGCGAACAGCTGCGACGTCCCACCCGCCGCGAGTCGCTCGCTGGCGCCCGGATCATGGTCGACGCCGGCCACAGCCCCGAGCTGCCCGGGATCCTCGCGCCGGACGGGACCCCCGAGCACGAGGTGACCTGGCAGCTCGCCGCGGTCCTCGAGGGTCGGCTGTCGGCGCTCGGCGCCCACGTGGTGCTCGCCCGCGGTCCGGCGACCTCCCCGACGCCGTCCGAGCGTGCGCAGCTGGCCAACACCGAGGACGTCGAGGCGATCATCTCTCTGCACGGCAACGGGGTCGGCACCCCCTCGGCTCGTGGCGCAGCGGCCTACTACTTCGGCACCGAGGGGTACGTCTCCGAACGCGGACGGATGCTGGCACAGCTCGCCGTCGACGCGGTCACCGCCGCCACGGGCACCCCCAACTGCCGCACCCACCCCTCGACCACCGCACTGCTGCGCGAGTCACGCGCCCCCGCGATCATCGTCGAGCCCGGGTTCCTGACCCACCCGGAGGAGGGCCGCCAGCTGCTCGAACCGGCCTACCAGCGGGTCATCGCCTCGGCGCTCGTCGACGCGCTGCAGCGCTTCCTCGCCGGCGACGGCCTCCGCGCGGCTTGAGGCGTTCGGCCGCGACGCCGCGGACCACCTCCTCGCCGACACCGACCGCGATCCCCGCGTCCTCCGGGGTCGCTGGCGTCCTGGCGACCGGGCCGTCGACCGTCCACCCCGGATCGACCTCGTCCGCCACCGTGACCGCCGGCGCCCGGTCGCGGACCGGCACGATCAGGTGCTTGGCGCGCGCGAACACGATGACCGCGCCGATCCCGACGCTGCCCGCACCGAGCAGCAGCGCCAGCTCAGGGCTGCCGGCCTCGATGACCTGCCCGGCGAGGGCGGCCCCACCAGCGACACCGATGACCACCGACGACTGGGTCCAGGACTGAGCCTCGGTCTGGGTGCCCGGCAGGGACAGGTCATCGATGAGCTGGAAGGCCACGATGGTGGTCGGACCGAGGAACAACCCGCCGAGGAACAGCGCGGCGGCGAAGGTCGCCAGGCCCGGGAGCGCCAGCGGCACCACCGCCAGCGACAGCCCGAGCACCACGATCACCACCCGGAGACGGTCGCGCAGCGCCCCCGGCCAGACCCGCGAGCCGTAGACCACCGCGCCGACGAGGGACCCACCGGCGATCGCCGCAACCAGGGCCCCGGCCGCCTCGGGCCGGCCCGCGAACTCGGCGACCGCCGGCAGGACCACGTCGATGGCGCCGAAGACGACCGCCACGAAGCCGAGCGCTGCGACCACCACCCGGACGCCCGGCTGGCGCAGCGCACCGCCACGCCCCGTGGCCGCAACGTCGCGCCGTGCTGTGGTCCGTGATGCACGCGTGGACGCGAACCCGAGCGCCCCGATCAGCGCCAGCACGGCGGCGACCATGACCGCGTACCGGCCACCGAACCGAACCGCCACCGAGGCGGCCACCAGCGGACCGAGGATGAACCCGAGCTCGACGGCGATGGAGGACACCGCGAAGGCGGTCTCGCGCATCGCCCCGGTCGGGAACAACCGTGAGAGCACGACCCGGGCGCACGCCGTCGTCGGCGGGTAGACCACACCCGTCAGCACCGCGGCGGCCACCAGGGCCGCGACGGGCGCTTGGGTCCCGATCAGCAGGGCCAGGCCGATGCACCCGGCCGCGTAGCCGAAGGCATCGGGCACCAGGACCACCCGCTGGCCGAACCGATCGACGAGCTTGCCCTGGAACGGCGAACCGAGCCCGACCCCCACCTGGTGAGCGCCGGTCACCAGCCCGGCGACGGCGTAGGAGTAGCCCTCCTCGCGGGTGGCCAGCACCAGCGCGAGCGCGATCATCCCCGGCGTCAGCCGCGAGAAGGTCGAGGTGATGACCGGCCAGCGGGCGTCGGCATGGCGGACGAGATCGAGGTAGCTGCGCACGGCGGGTCCGTCGCGGACGTTCGGCGCCGGAGGACCGGGGCGACGCCGGGTCCGACGGGACGTGCGGTACCCGGGCCCGGAGAGCCCGTGGTATCTCGACGTCGAGAGACTTCGGCGAGGCTACCGGCCGCGCGGGGGGTCGTCACGCGGGGGTGGCGCCGGCACGGACGGTGGGGGCATCGAAGGTGCGGCTCCGTGGCGGCCGGTGCGTTGCGGCTCGGGTACCCCCCGCGGTAGGCCGCCGCCCTCACGCACCGGCTGGGGAGCCCGCCGGGGCAGCGCGCCGAGGACCTCCTCGAGGGCGTGCTCCAGCGACTCCGCCCACCGCACGGTCCGCTTCACGTCCAGCCGGAACAGCGGGGTGCGCGGGTGCTCGCGGTGGACCTCGAAGCCCTCGTGCAGCAGCCAGGTGGCCGGCAGGGTGCAGCCCCGTTCGAGCCAGCGCCGATCACCGTAGGCCTCCACCGCGGGCGCCTCGGCGCGGATGGCGTCCTTGACGGCAGCCTGGACGAGCAGGCGCCCGAGGCCGGATTCGCGCCAGAACGGCGCGACCCAGATCGTCGCGAGCAGCATGGCGTCGGGCGACGCGGCGGGGACCAGCGCCGGCCGAGGCGCGAAGGCGGGTACCGGTGCGAACAGCGCGTAGCCGGCCACCTCACCGTCGACCCGGGCGATGCGGCCCGGCGGGTGGCCGTCCTGGACCCGGGCCGACACCCAGGCCTGCTTCCGCACGTGCGGCTCCGACGGCGCCTGCGACCCGGTCGCGCCACCGGCCACGCCGACGGTCGCGGCCGTCGCCAGGCGCGACGAGGGGCTCGCCGCGCCGAGCTCCCAGGCGAGGCACGACCGACACGGGGACGGCAAGAGCTCGACGGCGTCCCCGGTCAGCGGTTGCAGGCGTCGGGACACCGCTCAGCCGCCCGACGCGGAGGTGGCGTCGCCCTCCCGGCGGCGCCGGTCGAGCGTGCGGTCGCTGGCGGTGACCGTCGAGACCAACGCGCCGGCCGCCACCCCGAGCGCGATGCCGACCGCCGCACGCCGCCACCCACCGGCAGCGACCCGCCGCTGCGGGGCGGAGACCGGCTCGATCACGTGCTCCAGGGGCTCCACGGTGTGCCTCCGCGACGTCGGCGGCGCCACCGGCGGATCCAGCGGGTGCCGCGTCGGACGGGTGCCGGTCTGCCGCGGTGTGGTACCGGTCCCGCGGCCCCGGTCCCGTACGCTGATGCTACCGGCGGGTCACCCGCGACCGACGGGTGCGGCCGGCCGGTCCACTTCCGATCCGAGGCGACCCGTGCGGCTCGACACCGACCCCTACCTCGAACGGTACGCCTCGCGCGTCCGGGGCATGTCGGCTTCCGCGATCCGGGCCCTGTTCGCGGTCGCGTCCCGGCCCGAGATCGTCTCGTTCGCGGGGGGCAACCCCGCGGTCGAAGCGCTCGACTTCGAAGCGGTCGAGGACGTGGTCCGGCAGGTGATCCGCGACGCGGGGGCGACCGCGCTCCAGTACGGCGTCGGCCAGGGACGACCCGAGCTGCGCGAACACCTCGTGACGGTCATGGGCGCGGAGGGCATCACCGCCCACGCCGACGAGCTCATCGTCACCGCCGGGGGGCAACAGGCCCTCGAGCTCGTGGCCAGCTGCTTCGTCGACCCGGGTGACATCGTGATCGCCGAGGGCCCGACGTACGTCGGCGGCATCGGCGCGCTCGCCTCCTGCCAGGCCGACGTGAGGCACGTGGCGATGGACGATCACGGGATGCAGGTCGACCAGCTCGAGGACCTGTTGGCCGAGCTCCAGCGCGAGGGGCGACGCGCCAAGTACATCTACACCATCCCCAACCACCAGAACCCCGGCGGCGTGTCGCTCTCGGTCGAGCGGCGTCACCGGCTCGCCGAGCTGGCCGACGCCTACGACGTGATGGTGCTCGAGGACAACCCCTACGGTCTGCTGGACTTCGCCGGCAAGGTCTACCCCTCCATCCGCGAGCTGATCCCGGACCGCACGATCTACGTCGGGACGGTCTCCAAGACCTTCGCCCCCGGGGTCCGGACGGGGTGGATCGCCGCACCGGCGCCGGTCCGCGACAAGCTCGTGCTGCTGCGCGAGGCCGCCGACCTGTGCCCCTCCTCACTGACCCAGATGGTGGTCGAGACCTGGTTCGCGACCCAGCCCTGGCGTGAACAGATCGACTCGTTCCGCGACGTCTACCGCGAGAAGGCCGAGGCGATGCTCCGCGCCCTCGACGAGGAGATGCCGCCTGGGGTGAGCTGGACCCGCCCGAGCGGCGCCTTCTACATCTGGATGACCGTGCCGGCCGGGATCGACACCGACGACCTCGCCGCCAAGGCGATCGGCCGGCGGGTCGCCTTCGTCCCCGGCCGCGGCTTCTACGCCGACGGGTCCGGCGGCGACCGGCTCCGGCTGTGTTACAGCCAGCCGTCGCCCGAGCGGATCCGAGAGGGCGTCACCCGCTTCGGTGAACTGCTGTACGACGAGCTCGCCCTCGTCCGCGCCGTCTACGGTACGCACGGCGCGCCAGAGCCCCGTGCCCGCCCCGCTGACCCCGCCCCCTCCCGCGGACAGGAACCAGGATGACGCGCCGCATCGCCGTCCTCTCGGGCGGTCTGTCCCTCGAGCGCGAGGTCAGCCTCCGTTCGGGGACCCGCGTGGCCGACGCGCTCGCCGACCGCGGCCACGAGGTCGAACGCCTCGACGTCGACGCCGACCTCGTGCCGAACCTGGAGCGCGGCGGGTTCGACGTGGTGTTCCTCGCCCTGCACGGATCCGCGGGTGAGGACGGCACCATCCAGTCGCTGCTCGAGCTGGCCGGCCTGCCCTACACCGGCCCCGACGTGCTGGCCTCGTCGCTGGCGTGGAACAAGCCGATCGCACAGGGCCTGTACGCCCGTGCCGGGCTGACCGTCCCCGACCGGGTGACCCTCTCCCAGCAGGCGTTCCGCGAGATGGGTGCCGTCTCCGTGGTCGACCGCGTGGCCGCGGCGCTCGGTTCCCCGTTGGTGGTCAAGCCCGCCACCGGCGGCTCGTCGCTCGGCCTGACCATCGTCGAGGATCCGTCCCGCCTCCCCCAGGCCATCGTGGGCGCGTTCTCGTACGCCGACTCGGTCCTGATCGAGGCGTTCGTCGAGGGCACCGAGGTGGCCGTCACCGTGCTCGACGGTCGTGCCCTGCCCGCGGTCGAGATCCAGCCCAAGGACGGCACGTACGACTTCGCGGCCCGTTACACCGCCGGGGCGACCGAGTTCCACGTGCCCGCACGCCTCGACGACGCGGTGACCGCCGCGTGCGAGGACGTCGCCGTCACCGCCGAACGAGCCATCGGCGGGCGCCACATCTGCCGCGCCGACCTCATCGTGACCCCCGACGGGGTGCCCACCATGCTGGAGCTCGACACCTCACCGGGGTTGACCGAGACCTCCCTGGTGCCGCTGGCAGCCCACGCTGCCGGTCTGGCCTTCGGTGACCTGTGCGAGACCCTGGTCGAGCTCGCGGCCTCCCGTCGCGGTACTTCCCCGACCGCCGGTCGCTCGGGCGCGCGCGCGTGAGCAGCCCCGGGCCCGCACCGGGCGACACCGGCGAGATCCCCCTGGACGTCCCCGACCCCTTCGACGAGCTCGAGGAGCTGGTCAACGGTGACGGTGTCCCCGACCCGGACGGGCCTGCACCCCGGATCGTGGTGTTCGACATCGGCGAGGTCCTGATCGACGAGACGCGGGTCTGGTCGGTCTGGGCCGACATCCTCGGGGTGACGCCCCTGACCTTCGCCGCGGTGCTCGGCGCCGCGATCGTGCAGGGTGAGGACCACGAGGTCGTCTTCCCCGCGATCGCGCCCAACGTCGAGTGGCGCGACTTCGAGGACGAACACGAGCGCCGCTACGGCGGCTTCCGCGAGCAGGATCTGCACGGGGATGTCCGGGGATGCCTGAGTGAACTGCGCGAGCTCGGCTTCACCGTCGTCGTGGCCGGTAACCAACCGGCACGCCGGACCGCGCAGCTGCAGGCGCTCGGCCTGCCCTGTGACGATCTGGTGATCTCCGCGGAGCTCGGGGTCGAGAAGCCGGACCCGGCGTTCTTCACCGCACTGCTGCGGCGCTGTGCGACCAGCGACCCGAGCGATCTGCTCTACGTCGGCGACCGCGTCGACAACGACGTGGTCGCTGCAGCGGACGCGGGGTTGCGCACCTGCTGGCTGCGCCGGGGGCCGTGGGGCCACCTGCAGGAGCTCCCCGACGAGGTCACCCCTGATCTGGTCCTGGAGGGGCTCGGTGAGCTGCCCCTGCTGCTCGAGGGGTGGCGGGCCGGCTGAACGGTCGACGGCACGGGAACCGACGGAACCACACGGGTGTGGTTCCACGTGGAACGGAGCAGCGGTGAGCGACGCAGGGAAACGTGCGGCGGGCGAGGCAGCGGCCGCGATGGTCGAGGACGGGATGCGGCTCGGGCTCGGCACCGGGTCGACGGTCGCGTTCTTCCTCGATGCGCTCGGTGCCCGCGGGCTGGCGGTCAGCGGGGTCCCGACATCGGACTGGACCGCACAGCGGTGCCGCGAGCTCGGGATCGGCGTGCTCGATCCCGGTGAGGTCACCCGGCTCGACCTCGCCGTGGACGGTGCCGACGAACTGACCCCGGACCTCGCCCTCACCAAGGGCGGTGGCGGCGCTCACCTGCGCGAGAAGGTGGTGGCGAGCCTCGCCGACCGGTTCGTGGTGATCGCCACGCCCGACAAGGTCGTCGACCGGCTCGGTGACACCTTCCCGGTCCCGGTCGAGGTGGTGCCCTTCGCGGTGCCATCGGTCACGCGCGAGCTGGAGGCGCTCGGCCTCGAGGTGCGGGTGCGGGGTGGCGCGGACAGCTACCGCACCGACAACGGCAACGCCGTGCTGGACTGCCGCCTCGACGGCGGGTTCGAGGACCCGGAGGTGGCCGACCTCGCGATCGCGATGTTGACCGGGGTGGCGGCGACCGGCCTGTTCAACGGCCTGGCGACCGACGCCATCCTCGGGCGGGCCGACGGTGGGGTCGAGCGCCTACCCGCGTGACCGCCGATCGACCGTGGCCGGGCGGCGTGCCGGGCAGGGACCGGGTCCGGTAGGTGGGCTCGACCTCACTCGGGACGGGTGAGCGCCTCGAGGTCGGCATCGTCGATCGCATCGAGATCGGCATCGATGGCCTCGAGATCGGCGTCGATGGCCTCGAGGTCCGGGAGCTCGGCGAGATCGCCGGTTCCGTCGAGAGCGCTCGGTTCGGCGTCGGGGCTCGTTGTGAGCTCGCCGTTCGAGGGCACCTCCTGCGACGCGGCCCCGCCCGGCACCGTCACCGTGGCGCCCTCCTCCAGGCCGCGAGCGATGACCCCCACGATGCGTTCGAGGTCGTCGACGGACACGAACTCGACCTGCAGCTTGCCGCGGCGCGAGCCCATCACGATACGCACCCGGGCCTCCAGCGCGTCGGAGAGGTCGTCCTGGAGTTCGACCAGACCCGGAGCGGTGAGCTTGCCGGGACGCCCGGTGGCGCGGGGGCGACCGGGATCACCCGGCTCGAGCAGGGTGAGGCGGACGAGCTCCTCGAGCGCGCGCACCGACATCCCCTCGGCCACCACGCGGGTGGCGAACCGGTCCATGGTGTCGGGGTCGTCGACCAACGCCAGCAGCGCCTTGGCGTGGCCGGCCGACAGCACACCGGCTGCGACCCGCCGCTGGACGCCTGGAGGCAGGTGCAGGAGGCGCAACGAGTTGGAGATCGATGGCCGGGACTTGCCGAGCTTGGCGGCCAGCTCCTCCTGGGTGAAGTCGAAGTCGTCGAGGAGCTGCTGGTAGGCCGCAGCCTCCTCCAGCGGGTTGAGCTGCACCCGGTGGATGTTCTCGACCAGGGCTTCCTTGAGCAGGTCACCGTCGTCGGTGTGGCGCACGACGGCGGGGATGTGCTCCAGCCCGGCCCGCTTGGAGGCGCGCAGCCGTCGCTCGCCGGCGACGAGTTCGTAGGTGTCCTCACCGGTCGGACGGACCACGATCGGCTGGAGCAGACCCATGTCGCGGATCGACGCCGCGAGCCCCTCGAGTTCCTCGTCGTCGAAGACGTCCCGAGGCTGCCGGGGGTTGGGTTCGATCGCCTCCACCGGGATCTCGGCGAGCGAGGCCCGAGCGGATCCGATGGGGCCCCCCTCGCCCGGGGGGATCAGCGCAGCCAGCCCACGGCCGAGTCCACCACGACGGTTCACGACCAACCCTCCGAGCTCTCGGGTGACCCCGACCACGCCACCGGCGCTGGTTCTGGTTCGGCCACCGGTGGTGACGGCTCGGCAGGTGCCGTCCCGCCGAGGAGGCGGTCGAGAGCTGTCCGCCCGTCAGCGGGCTCGGGTGGCGCGTCCGATGGCAGCTCGAGCCGCTCGATGACCTCGTCCGCGAGCCGCTGGTAGGCCCGGGCGCCCCGGCTGGTGGGGTCGAACACCGTGATCGGCTGCCCGAAGCTCGGTGCTTCCGACAGGCGGACCGTGCGCGGGATGACGGTGTGGTACGCCTGATCGCCGAAGTAGTTGCGCACCTCGTCCACGACCTGTTGCGACAGGTTGGTGCGCCCGTCGAACATCGTCAGGACCACGCCCCCGAGCTCGAGGTCGCGGTTGAGGTTGTCCCCGACCAGCTGCACCGTCCGCATGAGCTGACCGAGGCCCTCCAGCGCGTAGTACTCGCACTGGATGGGCACCAGCACCTGGTGGGATGCCACCAAGGCGTTGATCGTGAGCAGACCGAGCGATGGCGGGCAATCGATCAGCACCACGTCGTACCGGTCCCCAACGGACTCGAGCGCGCGGCGCAGCCGCAGCTCGCGCGAGAAGGCCGGGACGAGTTCGACCTCGGCCCCTGCGAGGTCCAGCGAGCTCGGCAGGACCTCCAGGTTGTCCACCGCGGTGCGCTGCACGGCGTCGAGGACCGGGACGTCGTCGACGAGGACGCCGTAGGTGGAGGGGTCCCCCTCCTCCGCACGCAGGCCGAGTCCCGTGGTGGCGTTGCCCTGGGGGTCCAGGTCGACCACCAGGGTGCGCACGCCGGCCTGTGCCAGGGCTGCGGCGAGCGAGACGGTGGTCGTGGTCTTGCCCACACCACCCTTCTGGTTCGCGATCCCGATGATGATCGGACCTGAACTCGAACGTGTGTTCGCCTCGGCACGGCTGGGCAGCTCGAGGTTGGTCAGTCCCGGGACCGGACCCGGTGGCGGGGACGACGGCTGTTCCTCCACGCCCTCCATCCCGGCGGAGTCACGGTCCTCGAAGTCGCCCGGTCCCGGCATCGGGTCACCGGTGGCGGACGGGCCACCGTGGCTGTCGGTGGCCGCCCCAGGGGTCACGGGCAGCCCCGGGCCGGTGGCATCCACGATCGGGAACCGGCGACGCGCCGGGGTACCGATCGACCGCACGCTGCGCCGATCCCAACGGGACCGTCTGCCCTTGACCATCGCGAGCTCCTCAGCTGACGCGGGCGAGCATAACAACGCGGGGTTGCAGGTCCGCGAGGTCATCGCCCGGGGTGTGGACATCGTCTGGCGTCGCGACGACGCTGGCTCCGAGCTTGGCGATGGCGGTCCGGGCAGCTTCGAGCTCCTCGGCCCACCGTTGACCCTTCACTGCGTAGAGCAGCCCCCCTGGGCGCAGGAACGGCACCGCCCAGGTGACCAGCCGGTCCAGCGGCGCGACCGCGCGGGCGGTGACGACGTCGAACCCGCCGGCGAGTGAAGCGCCGCGCACCAGCTCCTCGGCGCGACCCGTATGCACCGTCACGTGGACACCGAGCTCCTGCGCAGCAGCGGCCAGGAACGCCGTCTTCTTCGCCGTCGCGTCCAGCAGGTGCACTTCGAGATCGGGACGGACGATCGCCAGCACCATCCCCGGAAAGCCCCCACCCGACCCGATGTCGAGCACGCGTTGCTCCCCTCTGGGGAGCACGTCGGCGAGACGTACGCACTCGGGGAGGTGGCGCGACTCCAGCTCCTCGCGAGCGCGACGGGACACCAGGTTGTGCTCGCTGGCACGCACGAGCGCCGCGAAGCGCGTGAGGCGCTCCCGGACGAGGGCATCGGGGTGAAGGTCCACGAGGGCGCACCCTAGCGAGGCGCCGTTCGCACGCGTTCCACGTGGAACGCTGCTCGAAGCTCAGGGCACACCCAGCGATACCGCCGGCGGTTCCGCGTGCGGCCGCCAGCTCGTCGGCGACCGGCCCTGGTCGGAGCTGCCGGTGCACAGCAAGGGCCGTCCAACTCCGGGACGACAGCCGTTCCCGTATCGCGCCGAGCGACCCACACGAACCCGATCAGCGTCAGCATGGTGCCGGCGCCCTCGCGGCCCACGCTGCCGCGCTCGCCGCGTCGGGCGGCCTGACCGATGCCACGGTGCCTGGCCGCGGGCCCTACGGCCTCGTCGCCCGGACCGCGGCGACGACTCCAGCGTGCCGTTGGGGTGGGCACCGCCGGGGGTGGTGGCGGGAGCCGACTTCCTGGCTGCGCAGCCGACACCGCACCCACAGCGCTCGGTACCGTCCCGACGCCCGGGGGCGAGGCCCCCACCTACAGGGTCGGTGCCGATGTGCCGCCGCCCAAGATCTCCGTCGGGCCGCGTACTTGGCAAGGGCAACTCACCTGCTCTCGTACTTCCTGCCTCACCGTCCCCGGGCGAGGAGTTGGCGCCCACCACTCGGAGCGGTTCCCTCGAGGCCTTTCAGCCGACCATGGGGCACACACACCCGGTGGCACCCTCTGGGCGGGAACACACCGGGCGGCACGACACCCCGCGGCACAACGGGCGGCACACCCACGGCCCCACACCGGGCGCCCCACACCAGACCTGGGCGCACTGGGTGGCACACACACCCGCGAGGCGCACTCCAGGCGGCGAGTCGCCGAGGCGCCGAGCGGCACCTGATCGCGTTCCACGTGGAACGGGATGCCCCGTCACGCGGGGATCGCATCACCGGTACGGCGTCGGGTTCGGACTCGTCGTGCCCGGACCCGACCCGGTTCCAGGAAGGTTGCCTGCTTCCCGCCTCCCCATGGCTCCGCTCAGCGTTCCACGTGGAACGCGAGGCCCCCTACGTGGCCAGCATCGATCTGATCCCTTCGGGGCGCAGCGAACTGGGTGGTCCTCGCCGCCGTGAGCCGGTGTGGGGCGAAGGTACCGAGGGCACCGAGCGCGGGATCGAGCGCTCCCTCGGCCTGAATGAGCTCGATCGTGGCTCCCGGGTCCCCGACACGGCTCCCGCACACCGCTGGCTCTGCCATGACGGTTCAGGTCGGATGATCGATCGGTGCAGCGCCGGTTGCCCGGTCGACCGGCTCTATCGGCATCTGGCAGGCTCCAGATGCCCGCCGTCTCCGCGGAACACCCGCTCCGCATCGCGGCGAGCTCTCGCGGGCGCCGAGCACCCCACCGAAGGGCCGTGCGTCCGTTCCACGTGGAACGGCACGGGCACCACGGCGTCAGACCCCTCCCGAACCGGACACCGAGTTGTGCGATCGCAACCACCGTCCTTTACCCCTCGGGAACCGCGCGACTGAGCGCCCGGAATCTCAGCACCGTTCCACGTGGAACGAACGGAACCCGCCCCGTAGACCGCAGGAACGACCGCCGTCGCTGCACCGGCTCCTTCGATGGCAGGACACGTGGAGGTGATGACACGGCGGGGAGGTGATCGCACGTGGCGAGGATCGAAACACCGGGCCCGGGAAGCCCAACTGGTTCTCGCCAGGTCACGCCACGGCCGGTTCCAACCAGTCGCCCCGAGGGCCAGCGCCCCTCCGGGTAGCTCGCCACGACGCCCGCCTGCTCGTCGCGTGAGGGCGCACGGGTCTTCGAGCGAGCATGTGCCGCGGCCGGTGTTCGACGGCCTCGATGGCTAGAGCCGCGATCGTGATGGTCGTCAACCTCGAGCCCTGGTCCGCCGGCCTGGTGGGCCCAGTGGGCTCGGGCGGCCCGGGAGGCCGGCCACGCACGCCTTCGGCCGGGGCTGGCTCGGTCCGCGGCCGTCCGGAGGGTCGGATCCCACCGAGCGCGATCCGGTCAGGACCGACGTCGATAGCGATGCGCGGGGTGCTGTAGCGGGTCGCTCAGCGCCCACCGAGTGCTCGAAGCGCCCGCGGTGCCGGCCACCGCCGGTGGCGGGCGAACCTTCGTGGACTCCGTGCGGCGGTGCGGGACCGTGTCAGGATCGGCCCGCAAGAGGAGGGACCTGGGGCCGGGGATCGAACTCGCACCCCGATCCCGCGAATCTGAGCGGCGACTCCTGCCACGTGACGGGGCCGATCGCACCCGCAACTCGGCGCGGGTGCCGTCCGCTACCCACTCCGTCCGATCGCCGCTCCCTGCGCATTCCCCGGCTTCGCTCGTGCGTCAAGCGCTCTCGTCGCCTGAGCGCAGGCGCGCGGCAGGTGGCTGACCCACCGGCCTCGTCCCGAACGACGCTCAGAGGCCCTCTGAACGCGTTCACGCAGGTCAGCACCGGTCCGGACGACCACCTCGTTCCACGTGGAACCTCCCACAACGCCGAGGACCCGGGCCAGTGGCCCGGGTCCTCGGCGTCCGCAACCGTCGCGGTCAGTCGCGCTCGATGACCACCCGGCGAGCCGGCTCACGGCCCTGAGAGCGGCTCAACACACCGTCGACGTCGGCCACGATCTGGTGGACCGACTTCCGTTCGAACACGTCCATCGGCTCGAGCCGCACGGGCTCGCCGGTGTCGAGCACCTCGTCGATCGCCTCCTCGGCCTTCTCGATGAGCTTCTCGAGCCGCCGGGCGCGGTACCCCTCCGCGTCGACCTTGACGCGGGAGCGACGCTGGAACTCGCGCTGGAGGGCGCACCGGACCAGTTCCTGGATGGCCTCGAGGGTCTGGCCCCGTCGTCCGATCAAGGCGCCCGAGCCGATCTCCACGACCTCGACCTCCGCATGATCCGCGGTGGTCCGGATGCGGATGTCGCCGGGCAGGTCCAACGCATCGAGCAGACCCTCGAGGAAGTCCGCGGCCGCGTCCGCCTCCTGCTCGAGATCCTCGATGGTCACCACCCGGTCGGCGGGCTCGTCATCATCAGCGGGGCCGTCGCCGTTGGTTCCGTCCGAGGACGCAGCCCGTTCAGGACGGGGTGCGCTCGACTCCTCCGCGTCGTCGTCCTCCGGCTCGGGGACGGGGGCCTGGATGTCGAGGTCGAGCGCGATCCGGCCCTGGAGGTCATCGACACCCGGCGCGTCGATGCGGAGCACGATGTGGTCCGCATCGGCATCGAGCAGATCGGCCAGGGCAGCGCGCAGTGCATCAGCGAAGCTCGGGCCACGTCCATCGGTACGTCGGCTCATCGGAGGTGCAACTCCTGATAGGGGGCGTGGAGGACGTCGGTTGCGGCCATGGTGAGGCCAGGTGATGCAGACATCAGCCGCGGTCGCGGCGACGCGGGATGTGGTCACGCTTGGAGGACGGCTTCGGGGTGCCGTTGGCCCGTGCGCTCGGATCAGCGCCGGACCTACCCTTTCGCCCGGGCTTCCCGGGCTTGGCGGGTTTCCCCGGCTCAGCGGTCTCGCCGGGTTCGGTCGGCTCGCCGTCCTGGGCCTGCGACGCCCGGTCGCCGTTCACGGACCCACCGCTCTTGCCGCTGGTGGCCCCTGGGCTGGGCTTGCTGGGCTTGCCGGACTTGCCGGACTTGCCGGACTTGCCGGACTTGCCGGAACCGGTCTCGGGACCCTTCCCGGCGGCGCCCCCCTTGCCCTTCCCGGAACGCTTCCCGTTGGCCTTGCCGTTGCCCTTCTTGAACTTGGCCGCAGCCTCGCCGCCGGGGTGCTCGGCGAGCGTGCCCTCCTCGACCTCGTGCTGGACCTCGCGGAGCATGAACCACTGCTGTACGGCCTGCCACGCGTTGGTGGTGACCCAGTACAGGAGGACCCCGAGGGGCAGGTTGAACGAGATGACGGCCAGGAACACCGGCATGACGTACAGCAGGATCTTCTGCTGCTGCGCCATCGGGTTGTCGCCGTTGGCGGTGGGCTGGCTGCGCATCGTCTGCTTCTGCGAGATGAACATCGTCCCGGCCATCAGGACGATCAGCAGCCACCCGGGCCAGAAGGCCTGGCTGACGTTCGCACCGAGCCCGCTGAAGTCGGCGTTCTCGGGGATGAAGTTGGTCAGGAAGTAGAACGGCTCGTTGGCCAGATCCGCCGCGCGGGGTCCCCGCAGGATGTTGAACAGCGCGAAGAACACCGGGGCCTGGGCCAGGAGCGGCAGGCACGATGCCGCCGGGTTGACGCCCTCCTCCTGGTAGAGGGCCATCATCTCTTCGTTGAGCTTGGCCTTCTTGGCCTTGTACTGCTCCGGGTCCTTCTTCATCAGGTCACGGTCGACCTTGTGCTTCTTCTGCAGCGCCTTCATCTGCGGCTGGATGGCCTGCATCGCACGCATCGATCGGATCTGCTTGATCGCGAGGGGCAGCAGCAGCAGGCGGACGATGAGCGTGAGAGCGATGATCGCCCAGCCCCAGGCGTGCTGCCCGGCGAGCGGCTCGAACAGGTCGTGCAGCCCCGCGAGGGCGCTCTCGAAAACGTCGAGGATGCTGTTCCAGATCTGAGACACGCTGGGCTACTTCCGCGGAGGGACGGGGTCGAACCCGCCGAGGTTCCAGGGGTGGCAACGACCGACGCGCCGGATGGCGAGCCAGCTGCCACGGAGGGCGCCGTGCGTCCGGACCGCCTCGACGGCGTACCCCGAACAGGTCGGCAGGAACCGGCACCGCGGCGTCCGGAGGACGGCCGTGGCCCGGTACAGCGCGAGCAGCCCGAGGGCGAGGCGCGCGAGCGGCGAGGGCCGGCGCGGCCCGTCCGCTGGACCCCCGCCGTCGTGGGGCGGTGCGGAGGTGTCCGGGTCGGTCACGGCCGTGCTCACGCAGCGACCGGATCGAGCGGGCGGGTGACGCCGAGGCGGGCCGCGAGCGCGACCACCTCGGTGTGGACCGGTGCGAGCGACGAGCTCGCGCACGCAGCGCGAGCCACCAGGACCACGTCGGTCCCCGGCTTCCAGGCCACCCGCACCGCGGCCTCCCGCATCAGGCGCTTGGCCCGGTTCCGGGAGACGGCGTCGCCGACCTTCTTGGAGGCGACCACGGCGACCCGCGCCGGCGCGGTGGCATCGTCGGCATCCCGCACGTGGATCACCACGAGGTGCCCAGCACGAGACCGCCGTCCACGCAGGACGGCGGCGATGTCCCGGCCGTCACGCAGCCGGTCGACGGGAGCGATCGGCGCCACGGGCAGGTCAGCTGCGCTCAGGCCGACAGCTTGGCGCGGCCACGCGAGCGCCGCGCCTTCACGATGGCACGGCCCGCACGGGTCTGCATCCGAGCGCGGAACCCGTGCTTCCGGGACCGACGACGGTTGTTGGGCTGGAACGTACGCTTCACGACCGGACCTCCACAGGACGGACGAGGGTGGACGGGCACGCGGTGCGGTCGGGTTCCCCACCGGGTCGCGGCTCTGGTCGGTCCGCGGGTGCGGACGACGCGGGGCACGGCGACGCCGGGAGGTGCGAGGTGAGAGGATCCACGACCGTCCCGGAGCACGAGACGTGCCGCTGAGCGTACCGAGCCGCCGGGCGGACCGGCAACCACAGCAGCGCGCGCCGAGCACACGCTCGGCGGGCGCTGGCGTGATCCGATCGAAGAACGCGTTGCGGGGCCCCGGCGCAGGGGCTAGCGTCCGCGGCCGTCCGTCGGGGTCGCTCGACCTCGAGGACCTTCCCCGCGCGGCAGATCGAACGCGCTCCGGCGCGTGCGACGATGTACCACCTATCCACAGCTGTGGACGGTCCTGTGGACATCCCCGTGAGGGGGTGGTCGGATCGCCCACACCGGTGAACGGGGTGAGGTCCTTCGTCCACGCTCCAGCGCGCACCGGTCGACCGACCGCACCCGCCGGGTGAGGTGCCCACGACGACGGACCGGAGGCAGCGCGTGTCGCGACCCTCGACGCTCGACCTCGACACCCTCTGGGGTGACGCACGCGACGAGGTGATGCGGGCGGTGACATCGACCGCGCAGCGTCAGTGGCTCGAGGCGACCCGGCCGGTCGGTTACACCGACGATGTCGTGGTGCTCGCCACGCCGCACGACTTCGCCCGTGCCTGGCTCGAGACGCGCTGCGGTGAGCTCATCCGCTCGGCCCTCAGCGATGCCGCCGGCCGCCACCTGACCGTGGTGATCACCGTCCAGCCCCGTCCCGAGCCGGTCGGTGACCTCGGTGCCTCCGATGCGGCCTTGGCGCCCCCCGCCGCCCACACCGCGCCCCAGACCACACCCGAGGAGCCGACCGCTCTCACCGAGCGGTCTCCGAGCGGTCCGAGCGCGGACCCGGACGGCGCCCGCGAGCACCGACCGACCCCACCGAGCCTGCGTGACGAGCGTCGTGAGGATCGTGCGTGGGCCAGCGGCCCCTCGGCACCAACCGGCGCTCCGACCCGCGACTCTGGCGACGAGCCCAGGGCCACCGAGCCCCCGACGCCCTTGCGTCCCCACGAGCAGGGACGGCCGCTGGAGGCCCCCGGTCGCCCGCCCGGTCCCGTGGTCGAGCTCCCCGACCCGCGGCCACGCCCACGCGACGAGGTCGAGCCTGACACCCAGCTCAACCCCAAGTACTCCTTCGACGACTTCGTCATCGGTAGCTCGAACCGGTTCGCACACGCGGCGGCCGTGGCCGTCTCCGAGGCGCCCGCCAAGTCCTACAACCCGCTGTTCATCTACGGCGGCGCAGGGCTCGGAAAGACCCACCTGCTGCACGCCATCGGCCACTACGTCCGCAACCTCTACCCGCGGTTGTCGGTCCGATACGTGACCACCGAGCAGTTCACCAACGAGTTCATCAACGCCATCCGCGACGACCGGATCACCGGCTTCCAGCGGCTGTACCGCCAGGCAGACGTCCTCCTGATCGACGACATCCAGTTCCTCGAGCAGAAGGAACGCACCCAGGAGGAGTTTTTCCACACCTTCAACGCGCTGCACAACGCCGAGAAGCAGATCGTCATCTCCAGCGACCGGCCGCCCAAGCAGATCGCGCAGCTCGAGGACCGGCTGCGTAGCCGCTTCGAGTGGGGGCTGATGACCGACGTCCAGCCGCCCGACCTCGAGACCCGGATCGCCATCCTGCGCAAGAAGTGCGAGTCCGACCGTCTCGGTGTCCCCCCGGACGTGCTCGAGCTGATCGCCTCCAAGGTGCAGTCCAACATCCGTGAGCTCGAGGGCGCCCTCATCCGTGTCTCGGCCTTCGCAAGCCTCCAGCAGGCACCACCCGACGCGCAGATGGCCGAGCTGGTGCTCAAGGACCTGTTCCCCGACGACCGGGAGCAGGAGGTCGGCGTCTCGCTGATCATGGACGAGGTGGCGGACTTCTTCACCCTCACCGTCGCCGACCTGTGCTCCCCCTCGCGCAACCGCCAGCTGGTCACCGCGCGGCAGATCGCCATGTACCTGGCCCGCGAGCTGACCGACCTGTCCCTGCCGGTGATCGGCAAGGCGTTCGGTGGCCGCGACCACACCACCGTCATGCACGCCAACAAGAAGATCGCCGGGCTCATGCAGGAGCGTCGCGCCATCTACGACCAGGTCCAGGAGCTCACCGGCCGGGTCAAGACACGTGCGAGGCGAGGTTGACACGCGTGTCGAGTATCCACAGTTTCCACAGCATCCTGTGGATGGACGCGGGAACACCCTGGGGACAGGTGGTGGACACGCGCCGGTTCACCGGGGAGGATGGTCGGCCCGCTGGGGACGACGGAGCCGCACTGGGCCCCGCCAGCCGGTGGACGGACGGTGGACGAGCCGTGGACGCAGCACGCTCGCCGGTGGAAGCACACCGGTGTCGTTCCCGGACCTGTGGAGGACGGACCGACTCGTCCCCACCTCGTCCACGGCATGCAACCCCCGCTGACCTGCGAAGACGTGTAGTTGTCCACCGTTGCACAGGCCCTACGGGTGTGACGGAACTCAGCTTGTAGAGGAAGGTTCACCACCAGCACTGTGGGGAACCTCGACGAACGAAGGATCGACAACGTGGAGCTCGTCGCCGAGCGCGCAGAGTTCGCTGACGCCGTGTCGTGGGCGACCCGCACCGTCGGGGCCCGCGTCACGCTGCCGGCGCTGTCCGGCGTGCTGCTCGAAGCCGCCGACGGCAAGCTGACCTGCCGAGCCACCGACCTCGAGGTCGCGGCCGAGATCCGGATACCGGTCCGGATCGAGCAGCCCGGTCGCGTGCTGCTGCCAGGTCGCCTGCTGAGCCAACTGGTCGCCAAGTTCCCGGATGCCCCGGTGCACGTGAAGGGCGAGCCGGACCGCGTGGAGATCACCTGCGGCCGCGCGACCTTCCACGTCCGTGGCATGCCGGTCGACGACTTCCCGGCCCTGCCCGAACCCGCCGAGGACGCCCCGCAGGGCGTGGTCAAGGCCGACGCCTTCGCACGCCTGGTGGCCCAGGTCGCCCGGGCCGCGTCCTCCGACGAGGCACGCCCGGTGCTGACCGGCGTGCAGCTCGAGGCCGCCGCCGGCTCGCTGACCGCGGCCGCGACCGACAGCTACCGCCTCGCGGTCCGGTCACTGACCTGGGACCAGGGCGTCGAGGGGACCGCGCTGGTCCCGGCGCGGGCGCTCCAGGAGGCCGCCAAGGCCGGGGCCGACGCCGGTGGCGCGGTCACCGTGGCGCTCGAGGCCGGCCAGGTGTCGTTCCTGTTCGGCGACCGACGCCTGACCACCCGCCTCATCGAAGGCACCTTCCCGAACTACCGGGCTCTGCTGCCCGACGCCCACGAAACCACCGTCGTGGTCGAGCGGGCCGCCCTCGTCGAAGCGCTCCAGCGCGTCGCCGTCGTGGCGATGGGGCAGGCCAACACACCCATCAGCCTGACGTTCGGCGACGGGTCGGTCGACCTGCAGGCCGGCAGCCAGGAGGTCGGTGACGCGGCCGAGGCGCTGCCCGCCGAGATCGACGGCGAGGGACTGACGATCGCGTTCAACCCGGCGTTCCTGCTCGCGGGGCTCGAGGCCACCGGCACCGAGCGGATCCGCATCGAGCTGCGTGACGGCCTCAAGCCCGCGGTGCTACGGCCCCACGTCGACGCGGACGACGCCACCGACGATTTCACCTACCTGCTGATGCCGATGCGGGTCTCTTGACCCGCCACCGGCCGCCTCCTCCCGTCCGTCCGTCGGAGCCGCCCCGTTGCACCTGCGCCGCATCGAGCTCGTCGACGTGCGCAGCTACGACCGGGCGGCCCTGCACCTCGATCCGGGGGTGACCGTCCTCGTCGGGCGCAACGCCCAGGGCAAGACCAACCTGCTCGAGGCGGTGCTGCGGGCGGCGACGGGCGGCTCGCACCGGGTGGCCTCGGATGCGCCGCTGGTCCGGGCGGGCGCCGACCTCGGTGTCATCCGGTGCGAGGTCGTCACCGACGAGGGCCGCCGGCGCACCATCGAGCTCGAGGTGGGCACCGGCCGACGTACCCGCACGAAGGTGGACGGGCAGGACGTTCGGCGGGCCGCGGACGCGGCGGGGGTGCTGCGGGTCGTGCTGTTCGCACCCGAGGACGTGGCGATCGTGCGCGGGGATCCAGCCGAACGACGCCGGTTCCTCGACGATCTGCTGTCCCAGCGCCGACCGGCGTTCGCCGCCGCACGCGGTGAGTACGAGCGGGTGCTGCGCCAACGCAACCAGCTGCTCAAGCAGGCCCGGGGCCTGACCGGCAGCGCCCGCGAGGGGGCCGGCGCCACGCTCGAGGTCTGGACCGAGCAGCTGGTCACCCACGGCACCCAGCTCCTGGCCGCACGGATCGCGGCGGTCCGGGCGCTGGCCGGCCCGGTCGACGCTGCCTACCGCGACCTCGCCGATCGTCCCGAACCGGTGGGACTGACCTACCGGTCCTCCACCGGGGTGGTGATCGACGGGCACGCCGAGGTCGACGAGCGGGTCCCCGATCCAGGGCCGCTCGCCGACGCGATGCGCACGGCCCTCGCGGAGGTGGCGCACGAGGAGGTCCAGCGGGGGCTGACCCTCGTCGGTCCGCACCGCGACGAGCTGGAGCTGTCGATCGGCCCGCTGCCCGCACGGGGCTACAGCTCGCACGGGGAGGCGTGGTCGCTGGCGCTGTCGCTCAAGCTCGCCACCGAGGCGGTGCTCGCCGAGGTGGGTGACCGACCCGTGGTGCTGCTCGACGACGTGTTCGCCGAGCTCGACGTGGTCCGCCGAGGCAAGCTCGCGGACGCCTGCGCGGCTTTCGACCAGGTCCTGGTGACCGCTGCCGTGGAGGAGGACGTGCCTCTCGAGGGTGTGCGCGTCGACGTCACCATCGACGGGGGCGTCTCCCAGCTGTCGGTGCGGGGAGCGGTCGCGTGAGCGGCGGACCCGGTCCTGGCAAGGGTGGTGGTCGCTGGAGCGACCGCTCCGACCGTGGTGGCGGACGCGGCCAGCGGCAGCGTGCGGCGCGACGGGATGCGCCGCCCCGGGCGGACGCACCGAAACCGCCGCGGACCGACCAGACCAGCGAGGTCCGCAAGGCCGGGGCCGCCGACCGCGACATGTACCTCTACGAGCGCAAACGCGCCCGTCACGCTCGGGAACGCGCCGAGCTCGATCGCCGCGCCTACGACCCCGCCGCACCCGACCCGGATGCCGAGTGGACCATCCCCGACGACAACGAGTCGGGCCTGGCCAGGACCCACGCGCCGTCGCCGGTCGGTGACGCGCTGCAGCAGTTCCTCGAGCGACGCGGCTGGGGCGAACGGCTCACCGGCGCCACCGCTTCCCAACGGTGGGAGGACATCGTCGGCGCCGATCTCGCGGCCCGGTGCGAGCCGGTGCGGCTCGCCGGCGGGACCCTGGTGGTCCGCGCCGAATCGCAGGTGTGGGCCGCCCAGCTGCGCTACCTGCTGCCCCAGCTGGCGGCCAACGCCAACGACGTGCTCGGCGGCCACCAGGTCCGCGACGTGCGGCTCGTGGTCGGTCCGCTGGAGGGCCACGGGGACGTGTGATGCACAACGGTCCGGGCTCGCCGCGCTGAAGACCGAAGGCCCACCGAACACGGTCGTCGTACCCTCGCGACCTGCGTCGGGCACCATGGACGCTCGCACCAGCTCCCGCCACGCTCCCAACGCTCGCTCCCGTTCCCACCGCACCTCGCCGCCTACCTGGCGAGGCGCCCCCGGAGGTCGTCGTGCAGTCCGCGGTCGAACGCCTCGCTGGCGTGCTCACCCTCGTGGCGCTGCTGGTCGCCGTCGCGACCCTCGTGCTGCTGGTCCGAGGGCGGGTGCCCGCGTGGCTGCGCGACGAGGTCGCGATGCCGATCGCGGCGGCGATCGCGACGGTGACCACCGCAGGGTCGCTGTGGATGTCGGAGGTCGCGGGGTACGCACCATGCGTGCTGTGCTGGTACCAGCGCATCGCCATCTACCCGATGGTCGTGCTCACCGGTGTCGCGGCCTGGCGCCGTGACGCCCAGGTGTGGCGCTACGTGGTCCCGCTCGCCGTCATCGGTTCGGCCGTCTCGATCTGGCACCTGGTCATCGAACGCGTGCCGTCCTTGTCCGGCCCCTGCGACCCGGCCGCGCCCTGCGCGATCCGCTGGGTCGAGGAGTTCGGGGTCTTCACCCTCCCGGCGATGGCGCTGGTCGCAGCCGTCGCCATCGCCTTGCTCAGCCTCGCCGCACGCCACCCGGCGTCCGACGACCCGGCCTGACCGACAGGAGTCCCCCGTGGCACGACAGCCCACAGCCGCCAGGAAGAGCGGTCCGACGCCGCGTCAGATCCTGATGTACTTCGGGATCGCCATCGCTGCGGTCGCCCTGGTGTACGCCGCGTTCGGCCTCGAGTCCGACGACGGCCCGACCATCGAGGAGGTCGCCGGATCGCCGGACATCGACGGTGAGACCCTCCCGGCGGTCGCGCCGGAGGACGAGGACATCGCCGTCGGCGGGGCGGCGCCGGTCGTCACGGGCGCCGACTTCGACGGCAACCCCGCGACCATCGGTGACCGCGAGGCCGAACTGCTGGTGTTCATGGCCGCGTGGTGCCCCGCGTGTCAGGCCGAACTCCCCGAGTTGGTCGAGTGGCTCGACGGAGGTGGTCTGCCCGATGGGGTGGACCTGACGGTGGTTTCGACCGGCCTGGACCCGACCCGGCCGCCGTGGCCGCCGCAGGGCTGGTTGGAACGCGGCGGCTACACCGGCGAGATCCTGGTGGACGACGCCGAGGGCAGCGTCGCCCAGGCGTTCGGGCTGACCGGCACACCCTTCTGGGTGGTGCTCCAGGACGGCGAGCTGGTCATGCGCGCCTCGGGTCAGCTCGGCATGGACCAGGTCGAGCAGATCGCCCGGAGCATCGCGCCCTGACGGCAGCGCCCGGCCGGCTCGAGGTGAGGTCTACGCTCGTGCCATGCCGGAGCTGCCCGACGTCGAGGACTACCGCGCGGCGCTGATCGCCCGCGTGGTCGGCGCGACCCTGACGCGGGTGCGCGTGCAGGGCATCTCGCTGCTGAAGACCTACGACCCGCCCGTCGACGCGCTGCACGGGCGGGTCTGCGGTGAGGTGAGGCGCGTCGGCAAGCGCCTGGTGTTCGGCTTCCCCGGCGAGGCCGGCGAGGAGGACCTGTTCGCGGTCCTGCACCTGATGATCGCCGGTCGGCTGGCGTGGGCCGAGCCCGGCGCGAAGGTCCCCGGCAAGGTCGGGCTCGCCGCGTTCGACTGGTCGGTGCTGGGCGACCCGGACACGCCGGGCGGGACGCTGCTGCTCCGGGAGGCGGGTACCAAGAAGCGGGCTTCGCTCCACGTGGAACGTGGCGAGGCGGCGGCGATGGCCCACGACCGCGGCGGCATCGAACCGCTCGAGGCCGACCTCGAGGCGTTCCGGGCCGAGCTCACCCGCGAGCGACGCACCGTGAAGCGTGCCCTGACCGACCCGCGCCGCTTCAGCGGGATCGGCAACGCCTTCAGCGACGAGATCCTGCACGCCGCGGGGCTGTCGCCGGTCAAGCGCACCGACCAGCTCGACGACGAGGAGGTCGCCCGCCTGCACGCGGCGACGCAGGGGGTCCTCACCGACTGGGTGGCGCGGCTGCGCGAGCGCACCGGGGACGGGTTCCCCGAGAAGGTCACCGCGTTCCGCGAGGAGTTCGCCGTCCACGGCAAGTACGGCCAGCCCTGTCCGGTGTGCGACGCACCGGTCCAGCGCATCCGGTACGCCGACAACGAGACCGACTACTGCGCCCGGTGCCAGACCGGCGGCAAGGTGCTGGCCGACCGCAGCCTGTCGCGGCTGCTCAAGGACGACTGGCCGAAGACGGTCGATCAGCTCGAGGGCGCCTGAGGCGCGCGACCTGCCGTGTCACACGCGCTCCGGGTGGTTGGCCCTCACCGCCCGGTCCGTCGGCCGGACGACGGGTGCGAGCAGCAGGAGGCTCACCGCGGCTGCGGTGAGGAACGCCGCCGGCGCACCGACGGCATCAGCGATGGCGCCGGCGGCGGGTGTGCCGACCGCCTGCCCGACCCCGAGCGACAGGAAGCAGGCACGCACGCCCGTGGCGGCATCGTCGTGGACCTCGGTCGCCCACACGATGGCCAGCCCCGTGAGCGCCATGAACGCAGCACCGAAGCCGGCGGCGGAGGCGAGCGCGAGCGGACCGGCGACGGTCGGCAGGCCGAGCGTGGCCAGCGAGGCGGTCCACAGCAGGGCCCAGCGCTGCACGGTCCGGGGCAGACCGATCCGTGCGGCCTGAGCGCCGGCCCGTCCCCCGGCGAGGCCGACGACGCCGATCGTGACCCAGAACCACGTCGACCACGCCGCGGCCAGACCCGCCTCCGTGACCCGCTGCACCGAGAACGTCCAGTACCCGGCGCTGGTCGCTCCGAGGACGGTGCAGAAGCCG
Organism: Nitriliruptor alkaliphilus DSM 45188; assembly: GCF_000969705.1. Taxonomy (GTDB): domain Bacteria; phylum Actinomycetota; class Nitriliruptoria; order Nitriliruptorales; family Nitriliruptoraceae; genus Nitriliruptor; species Nitriliruptor alkaliphilus. Next base: position 947,378 of record NZ_KQ033901.1, on the reverse strand, counting down.
ACGAGGCGGACGTCGCGGGGACGGATGGCCCGTGGACGACGCGGTGGCCGTGCTGCGGACGGGGGGGCTGCCCGGCTGGTGCGCTCACGGCCACGGACGGTGGCGGCGACGACCGCGGCGGTCGCCAGCGAGACGGCGGCGAGGACGGCCCACGTCGCGCGCCAGGAAGCGGCGAGGAGGACGGTCGGCGCGCTGACGGCGAGCCCGACGCTCGTCCCGCTGTTGACCCAGGTCTGGGCGGCAGATCGCACCTCCGGGGCGAAGATCGCCACCACGAGCCGTGCGAGCGCGGGCGATGCCAGACCGCTGGCCATCCCACCGAGCGCCACGGCGACACCGAGCGTCCACACCCCCCGGCTGGCCGCCACCCCGGCGAGCCCCACCGCCGCGGTGACACCGGCGCCGGCCGCGATCACGCCCGCCCGGTGGCGGCGGCACCAGCTCGGTGCGACCAGCAGCCCCACGGCGTACCCGAGGTGCGAGGCCCCGCCGACGAGGCCGACCAGCGTGTCGGACAGCTCGAGGCTCGCCGCGATCGGCGGGACGAACAGGCCGAAGGCGTACCGCGCGAACCCGTAGGTGACCGCGATCGTGGCGATACCCGCGAGCAGCACGCCGAGCTCACGCCGCATGGGAGCGCTCCGAGGACGAGATGGTAGATAGAACGGTTGGTCTAGTATTCGCCGGCTACCGTACCGAGGTGCCCACGACCACGCAGCCGACCTCCGAGGTGCCGCCCCGCGTGCGCCTCCTGCGGGCTGCGGAGGCGCTCTTCTACGGGCGTGGTATCCGGGCGACCGGCGTGGAGGCGGTGCTCGAGCACGCCCAGGTCGCCCGCAACACCCTCTACCACCAGTTCGGGGGCAAGGACGGCCTCGTGGCCGCCTACCTCCAGGATCGCGACGACCGGTGGCGCCAGCACTGGGAGGCGGCGATCGACGCGTGCGAGGACCCGCTCGACCGGATCCTGGCCATCTTCGACGCGTTGAGCACGTGGGACCGGGACGTCGTCCCGCTCACCCGCGGGTGCGCCTTCCTGGACGCGCAGGTCGAACTGTCCGATCCGCAGCATCCGGCGGGCGAGGTGATCGCTGCGCACTGGCGGCACCTGGCCCACCGGCTCGAGGAGCTCGCCGGCGACGCGGGCCTGCCATCGGGTGCGGAGGTGGCCCGCGATCTGGTCCTGCTGTACCGCGGGGCGCTGTCCTCGCTGAGCGACGCGCCGGCCGAGGACGTGATCGCTCACGCACGTGGTGTCGCGGCCGACCTCCTGGTGGGACGCGGCGCGCACGCGCGCTGAGAGCGGCACGGCCACGTTTCCAGTACCCCCCCACCCGCGGCGGGGTCGCCGTCCACAGAGGGCCTCTCACGGCGCCAGACCGGGCCGTGGCCTGCTAGGTTCGCAGCCTCGCCGCGCGTACCCGCGCACCGACCATCTCGGCTCCCGAACGCACCCTCGCGGTGCTTCGTCGCGCCCAGGACCTGCCCGCACCGGGCTCGGGTCCGTTCCGGAGGGATCCACGTGGCCGCACCTGAACCGACGCCGGACCCGATCGCGGCGCGCGAGGACTACAGCGCCAAGAACATCACCGTGCTCGAAGGTCTGGAGGCGGTCCGCAAGCGCCCGGGGATGTACATCGGTTCCACCGGCGCCCGCGGCCTGCACCACCTGATCTGGGAGGTGGTCGACAACTCGGTGGACGAGGCGTTGGCCGGCCGCTGCGACACCATCGCGGTCGAGCTGCTCGAGGACGGCGGCGCACGCATCTCCGACGACGGGTCCGGCATCCCGGTCGACCTGCACGAGAAGGAGGGGCGCAGCGCCCTCGAGGTCGTGCTGACGGTCCTGCACGCCGGCGGGAAGTTCGACTCCCAGGCCTACGCGGTCTCCGGTGGCCTCCACGGGGTCGGCATCTCGGTGGTCAACGCGCTGTCGGTCAAGCTCGTCGCCGAGGTCCGCCGCGACGGGGCGCTGTGGCGCCAGACCTACCGCCGCGGCGTGCCCGACGGGCCGATCGAGCGCATCAGCGACACCGACGTGACCGGCACCACGATCTCGTTCTGGCCGGACCCGGACATCTTCGAGGAGGTCGAGTTCGTCGCGGACACCATCGTGCGGCGCCTGCGCGACACCTCGTTCCTGACCGCTGGCCTGCGCATCACGCTGACCGACGCTCGGCCGCAGGCCGAACCCGACGTGGACCTCGACGACCCGGTGGCCGCGGCTGCGGCTGAGGAGCAGGGCCCGACCGGACCGCGCGTCTGGGAGTTCCACGCCCCCGGTGGCCTGGCCGACTTCGTCGACCACATCCGCGGCAACCGCAACAAGGAAGCGCTGCACCCGACGATCCACTTCGACGCCGAGGAGGAGGGCCCGAACGGCCTCCAGTCGGTCGAGCTCGCATGCCAGTGGATCGACGACTTCAACGACGCGCTGCTGAGCTTCGCCAACACCATCAACACCCACGAGGGTGGGGTCCACGAGGAGGGCTTCCGCACAGCGCTGACCTCGGTGGTCAACCGCTACGCCAAGGACAAGAACCTCCTGCGGTCCAAGGAGGTCGAGACGCTCTCCGGCGACGACCTGCGTGGCGGGCTGATCGCCATCGTCAGCGTCAAGGTCGGCGACCCCCAGTTCGAGGGCCAGACCAAGACCAAGCTCGGCAACACCGAGGTCAAGTCGTTCGTCCAGCGCGTCACCTACGAGCAGCTCCAGACCTGGCTCGAGGAGCACCCCACCGAAGCCCGCGCCATCGTCATGAAGGCCGAGTCCGAGGCGCAGGCGCGCATCGCGGCCCGCAAGGCCCGCGACCTGACACGCCGCAAGTCGCTGCTGGGGTCCAACTCGCTGCCGGGCAAGCTCGCCGACTGCCAGTCACGTGATCCCGCCGAGTGCGAGCTGTACATCGTCGAGGGGGACTCCGCCGGCGGGTCGGCCAAGGGCGCCCGCGAGTCGCGGTTCCAGGCGATCCTGCCCATCCGCGGCAAGATCCTGAACGTCGAGAAGGCCCGGTTGCCCAAGATCCTCAACAACACCGAGGTCCAGGCCCTGATCACCGCGATGGGCACCGGGTTCGCCGACGAGTTCGACGTCAGCAAGGCCCGCTACCACAAGCTCATCCTGATGGCGGACGCCGACGTCGACGGGGCCCACATCCGCACCCTGCTGCTGACGTTCCTGTTCCGGCACATGAAACCGCTGATCGAGGCCGGGTACGTCTACCTGGCCCGACCGCCGCTGTACCAGATCACCCACCCGACGCGGAAGAAGGAGGTCCACTACGCCTTCTCCGACACCGAGCGTGACGCGATCTTCGCCCAACTGCCGAAGGACAAGAAGATCGACGTGCAGCGCTTCAAAGGCCTCGGTGAGATGGACCCCGCGCAGCTGTGGGAGACCACGATGGACCCGGAGCGGCGCACCCTGAGCATCGTGACCATGGAGGACGCGGCCGCCGCCGACGAGATGTTCAGCGTGCTGATGGGCGACGACGTCCCCTCGCGCCGTGCCTTCATCCAGGCCAACGCCCGCTACGCCACCCTCGACGTCTGACGTGAACCGGGCGGTGGCGTGGCTGCTGGGTGGACTCGTGGCGTTCGTGCTGCTGCTCGTCCTCATCGCCCCCGAGCTGCTCGGCGACGTCGGGTTCGCTGGTGGGGCGGTGGCCATCACCCTCGCCGCCGTCGTTCCCGGCCTGCTGGTGATGGCGCTGTTCGCTTCGTCGCGTCGCGGCCGTCGCATCCGCCGCCACGAGCACCACACCGACGACCCGGGAGCCTGACGTGGACCGCACGCTGCGCGCCGCCATCCTCGCCGCACTCATCGCCTTCGCCTCGGTGGTCGGCTTCGGGCTGTTGCTCGGCTTCCCCGCCGGCCCGACCCTGGTGACCGGCGCGGTGCTGGCCGGGCTGGCGATGGTGCTGATCCTCGCGGCCGCCCGTCGTGCCGAGACCTTCGAGTCCCCGACCCCGCCACGGCCCGGCTTCCCCGGTGCACCCGACCGACCGGACGGGACGCCCTCCGACCCGCCGGCCGACGACGACCGCTGAGACGCCCGATACCGACCCTCCCGAGCGCCACCGCTCTCCCCGCCGCTCTCACCGCCTGACCGCAGGAGCCCACCGTGGCTGACGACCAGACGCCGACCCCCCCGCCGACCCCTGAGGACGAGCCCGTCCCCGGCTCGCCCGAGCCGACGCCGGGCGACCCGGTCGCGCGTGCGGAGGACGGGACCCCGCTCGACGAGACGGGCCGCGTGCTGGCCTCCCGGGTCGAGCCGGTGGTCATCGAGGACGAGATGCGCTCGTCCTACCTCGACTACGCCATGTCGGTCATCGTCGGTCGGGCCCTGCCGGACGTGCGCGACGGGATGAAGCCGGTCCACCGTCGCATCCTGTTCTCGATGGACGAGTCGGGCCTGCGTCCCGACCGGCCGTACCGCAAGTGCGCGGCCGCCGTCGGCGAGGTGATGAAGAAGTACCACCCCCACGGTGACAGCTCGATCTACGACGCTCTGGTGCGCATGGCCCAGGACTTCTCGATCCGCTACGAGCTGATCGACGGGCACGGCAACTTCGGGTCCATCGACGGCGACCCCGCCGCGGCCATGCGGTACACCGAGTCGCGGCTGTCGCGACTGGCCATGGAGCTGCTGCGCGACATCGACGAGGAGACCGTCGACTTCGTCCCCAACTACGACGGGTACGAGGAGGAGCCGACGGTCCTGCCCGCGCGCTTCCCGGCGCTCCTGGCCAACGGGGCGACCGGCATCGCGGTCGGCATGGCCACCAACATCCCGCCGCACAACCTGCGCGAGCTCATCGACGCGACCGTCGCGCTGGTCGACGACCCGTCCCTGACCGCCGCCGACCTGATGCGCTACCTGCCGGCCCCGGACTTCCCGACCGGTGCGCTGATCCTCGGCCAGGCCGGCGTGTACGACGCCTACACCACCGGGCGCGGTTCGGTGAAGGTCCGGGCCGTGTGCACCATCGAGGAACCCGCGGCGGGCAGCCAGCGCGAACGGATCGTGGTCACCGAGATCCCCTACATGGTCAACAAGACCACGCTGTTGCAGAAGATCGCCCAACTGGTCGACAGCAAGGTGATCGGCGGCATCGCCGACCTCAACGACGAGTCGTCCTCGCGCCGCGGGATGCGCATCGTCATCGAGCTCAAGCGCGACGCGAACGCCCAGGTGGTGCTCAACCAGCTCTACAAGCACACCCAGCTGCAGGACACCTTCGGGGTCAACCTGCTCGCGATCGTGGACGGGGTGCCGCGGACGTTGACGCTCGACCAGGCGCTGACCCACTACATCGCCCACCAGGTCGACGTCATCGAACGGCGCACCCGCTACCGCCTGCGCAAGGCGCAGGAGCGGGCGCACGTGCTCGAGGGGCTGCTGATCGCCCTCGACCACATCGACGAGATCATCACCATCATCCGGGGGTCGGCCTCGGCTGATGTCGCCCGCGGAACCCTCATCGAGCGCTTCACCCTGTCCGAGATCCAGGCCTCGGCGATCCTCGACATGCAGCTGCGGCGGCTGGCCGCGCTCGAGCGCCAGCGGATCCAGGACGAGTACGACGAGCTGCAGACCATCATCGCCGACCTCGAGTCGATCCTCGCCGACCCCGAGCGGGTGCGGACCATCATCAAGGACGAGCTGCTCGAGATCCGCGAGCGGTTCGGTGACGAGCGTCGCACCCGGATCATCCCCGACGAGGGGGCGATGACCGTCGAGGACCTGATCCCCGAGTCCGACGTGGTGCTGACCCTGTCGCGCGACGGGTACGTGAAGCGGACCCCGGTGGATGCGTTCCGCACCCAGAAGCGTGGCGGTCGTGGCGTCCGTGGTGCGGAGATGAAGGAGGACGACATCGTGTCGACCCTCCTGACCTGCTCCACCCACGACCACCTGCTGGTGTTCACCAACCAGGGTCGCGTCTACCGCATCAAGGCCTACCAGGTGCCCGAGAAGTCCCGGTCGGCCAAGGGCGTGTACGTCGCCAACGTCCCGGGACTCGCGCTCGACGCCGAGGAACGGGTCGCTGCGATCCTGTCGATCCGCGACCTGTCGGCCGAGGACCGTTACCTGCTGTTCGCGACCAAGCAGGGGACGGTCAAGCGCACCCGCCTCGACGCGTTCGACTCGCCGCGCAGCGTCCTGATCGCCATCAACCTCGGTGACGACGACGAACTCATCGGTGTCGGGGTCACCGACGGGTCCCAGCACGTGATGCTGGTCTCCCGCAAGGGCAACGCCATCCGCTTCGCCGAGGACGATGCTCGGGCCATGGGCCGCTCGGCGGCCGGGGTCCGCGGTATGCGGCTCAAGGACGCGGACGACGAGGTGTTGTCGATGAGCATCGTCGCCGACGAGGGGACGTGGGTCGATGCCGACGACGCCGAGCGTCGCAACGACGAGGACACCTACCTGCTGGTGGTGACCGAGCGGGGCTACGGCAAGCGCACCCCGCTGTCGGCCTACAACGTCCAGAAGCGCGGCGGCCAGGGCGTGACCACGATCAACCTCAAGAACGAGGCGCGTGGTGGCCTCGTCGGCGCGCTCGCGGTGCCGTTCGCCGCTGAGGTGCTGCTGGTCACCGACAGCGGTGTGGTGATCCGCATGGACCTGGTGGACGTGCGGCCGCTCGGGCGGGCCACCCAGGGTGTGTCGCTGATGAAGCCGGGCGAGGGTTCCTCGGTGGTCGCGGTCGCGCGGGTCGTCGAGGACGATGTCGACGACGGCGAGGACGATGACGATGACGGCGAGGGGGTCTCGCCCGGTGCGTCCGACGGGTCCGACACCGCCGATAGCCCCGCCGCCGAGCCGCTGAGCGCGCCCGACACCCCCGACGCTGCCGACGGGGAGGCGTGATCCGAGCCGCCACGGTGGTCCTCGCCCTGCTCGCCGTGCTGGCGAGCGGGTGCGTCGCCCGCGGCGGCTTCGCGTTGGAGCCTGGCGACTGCGTGCGGACCGACGAGGCAGGTGCGGGCCCCGGCGGTCTGACCGACGTGACCATCGTGGACTGCGACGAGCCGCACCACCTCGAGGTGTTCCACGTCTTCGACCTCGCACCCGACCAGACCGAGGGCGAGGCGCTGGTCGACGCGGTCCGCGAGGCGTGCCTCGGCGACGCCTTCACCGACTACGTCGGCGTCCCCGAGGACGAGTCGCCCCTCGAACTGCTGCCGCTGCCGCCGACGGCGGATCAGCTCGCCCGCGGCGACACCGAGGTCGTCTGCACGTTGCGGGAGCCGGGTGGAGGCACCCGCACGGCGCCGTTGCGCGCTGACGCCCACGCGCTCGGCGTACCGTCGTGATCTCGATCGGGAGCGCCGTGGTGCCTGTCCCCACCCGTCGCTGGCTGGTCACCGCCGTGGCTGTCGCGGCGGCCTGCGCCGGCCCCACCGTGTTCAGCCTCGAGGTCGGGGACTGCTTCCAGTTCCCCGAGGGTCAGGACGAGGTCGCCGAGTTCGAGGTGGTGGACTGCGACGAGCCCCACGACAGCGAGGTCATCCACACCTTCGAGCTCAGCGGGGACGAGTACCCCGAGGAGGACGAGCTGGTCGCCGCGGTCGACGAGGAGTGTTTCGGGGAGGCGTTCGAGGCCTACATCGGCGCGCCCTACGGGACGACGGACGTCGCGGTGTACCCGATCCGACCCACCCCGGCGTCGTGGGAACGGGCCGACGACCGCGAGGTGGCCTGCGCGGCGCACGTCCCGGGCGCGATGCTCACCGGTTCCCTTCAGGGCACCGGACGCTGACCGCGGCCGCCTAGACTCCGCCTGCCCCCTCCCGAGGACCGCCCGCCGTGGCCCGTCGCCGCCTGACCGTCCGACGCATCGACCCGTGGTCGGTGCTGAAGTTCGGTGCCGTCGCCAACGTGGTCCTGCTGCTGATCGGACTGCTGGTCGTCGGGGTGGTGTTCTACATCGTCGACCGCATCGGCCTGGTCGACCAGGTCTGCGACGTGGTGCTCGAGGTCGGGTTCGAGGCCTGCGGTATCAACGCCGGCAACCTGTTCCGTGCCATCGCGCTGCTCGGTCTGCTCGGGGTCGTGATCCAGACCGCGGTGCTGGTGTTCCTCTCGTTCCTGCACAACCTCATCGCCGACCTGACCGGCGGGCTGACCTACACGGTCATCGACGACACCCCGGTCGCGCAGCGGCCCGCCTCGTCCGGTGGCTCCACGACCGGCGGATCGCCGATCACCTCGTCGCGCACGCCGCCCGTCACCGGGGACCGCACGCCGCGCGGCGGGACCGCCTCCCCCCCGGTGCCACCGATCGGACGGGACGATGCCACCGCCCGCCACGATCCCGTGCGCGCCGGCGACGACGCGGACGGCGACGGGTCGGATCTGTTCCACGGGCGCTGACCGGACCGCGCCCGACCGGTTCGCCCTGCTCGGCCCGCGTCGCTACCATCCCGCCGCCGTGGCGCCCTCGGGCGCCGCGTCCCGTTGGGGCCCATAGCTCAGCCCGGTTAGAGCGCACCCCTGATAAGGGTGAGGCCGATGGTTCAAGTCCATCTGGGCCCACGAACGGCTCGCGCGAGGACCCCGCCACGGCGGGGTCCTCGTCCGTTGGATGGCGGCCGCTCGATCGGGCGGGCACGTCCGGACGCCCCTGCTGCCCGGGGCGCGGTCCGCGGACGCGTGGCTAGAGTCGGGACGACTGTGCCGGGAGTCCACCGAGGAGCCACCCCTGATGGCCAAGAAGTCCAAGACCTCCAAGAAGCTGTCCAAGAAGCTCGCCAAGCTCGAGAAGCAGGGTGACAAGCTGCGCTCGAAGGCGGAGAAGAAGGGCAAGGACCTCACGTCGATGGCGTCGGACAAGCTCGACGAGCTGCGTGACGAGCCCGAGAAGGACAAGGGCGGCAAAGGCAAGTTCCTGCTGTTCCTGCTCGCCATCGGCGGTGCCATCTTCGCCTTCAAGCGCAAGCGGGACCAGGAGCTCGACGAGGCCCTCTGGGAGGAGCCCCGCTCGATCTGACCCACGAGGGGTCGCACCACCACGACGGGGACGCCGATGCGGGCGTCCCCGTCGCCTGTGTCCGCCCACCGTCGCCGAGACGACCGCCACCGAGGTCTTCCTCGGTCGGACCCACGGCGAACGGCGCGGTCCCCCCGTGAGTTGCCTGGCCGAACGGGTGTGCGACTTCCACAGGTGTGACCACAGCTGTGGAGTTCCACGGCCGTCACCCATCCACATACCCACACCTCTGTCCACAGCTGGTCCCGGCGCGGGTTCCCGCGACTCCCGTCCGAACGACCTGTCCGTTCGTCCACCCTCCTCCCCGACACCCCCTGGAGCCACCTCTACGGTCGTCCGTACCGGCCTTCCGCCACCGATCGAGGGTCCCATGCGCGGCCGCCACCGCCTCGTCGCTGTCCTCGCCGTCCTCACCTTGACGGCCGCGGCCTGTGGAGAGGGAGGTGATGAGGTCGACCTCGGGGACGCCGCCGATCCTGGTGCCCCCGATGACGGTGACGCCGAGGGCGGCACGCTGGTCGCGGCGATCGGCGGTGAGCCCGACCAGCTCGATCCGCACGTGACCACCTCGGGGTTCGCGTTCACCGTCGTCGAGAACGTCTACGACACGCTCGTGCAGCCCGACGAGAACCTCGAGATGGAGCCGGCCCTCGCGACCTCCTGGGAGACCTCGGACGACCTGCTCACCTGGACCTTCGAGCTGCGCGAGGGGGTGACCTTCCACGACGGCAGCGCGTTCGATGCCGAGGACGTGGTGGCCTCGCTGGAGCGCATCCGTGAGGAGGGCCAGAACGCCTTCCGCCTCGCCGCGGTCGACACGATCGAGGCGACCGGTGACCTCGAGGTGACCCTGACCCTCGAGCGCCCGGCCCCGAACCTGCTGGCCCAGCTCGGCGCGTTCAAGGGCATGGCGATCGTCTCGGCCGACGACATCGAGGGTGGTGACCTCAACGCCGAACCCAACGGGACCGGCCCCTTCGCCGTCGAGGGTCAGCCCGGTGGCGACCGGATCTCGCTCGTCGCCAACGGCGACTACTGGGGCGACGAGGGGCCGTTCCTCGACGGGATCGAGTTCCGCGTCATCCCCGAGGACACCGTCAAGCTCACCAACCTCGAGACCGGCGAGGTCGACTGGATCGACACCGTCCCACCGCAGAGCGTCGACGCGCTCGGCGGCGACCTCGTGGTCGAGTCGGTGCCCTCCAACGACTACTGGTACCTGGCCTTCAACAACGACCGCGAACCGTTCGGCGACGTCGAGGTCCGCCGCGCCATCCGCCAGGCGCTCGACATCGACGCCATCACCGAGGCCGTGCGTTTCGACGCCGCGACGCCGAACCAGACCGCGATCCCCGAGTCGAGCGCCTGGTACCACGACTACGCGCCCTTCGAGACCGACGTCGACGCAGCGCAGCAGGCCCTCGACGACGCCGGTGTCAGCGGCCTGTCGATCGACCTGATGGTCACCAGCGAGTTCCCCGAGACCATCACCGCCGGTGAGGTCATCGCGAGCCAGCTCGCCGAGGTCGGCATCGACGTGCAGATCCGGACCGAGGACTTCAACACCTGGCTCGCCGACCAGGGCGAGGGCGACTTCGACGCCTTCATGCTCAGCTGGCTCGGCAACATCGACCCGGACGACTTCTACTACGCCCAGCACCACTCCGAGGGTGGCTTCAACTTCCACGGGTTCGCCGACGACGAGGTCGACCAGGCCCTCGATGCGGCACGGACCGAGACCGACGACGACGCGCGCAAGGAGCTGTACGACGCGGCCGCCGAGCGGATCGTGGACCAGGTCTCCTACCTCTACCTCTACAACCCCGATCTGGTGCAGGCGTGGAGCCCGGAGGTGTCCGGCTACGAGCCGCGCGCCGACCAGGCGACCCGGTTCGTCACGACGCGTCTCGGCTGATGATCGGCCGGTCGGGAGGTCGGGGCCGCGCCGCTCGGTGCTGCCCGTGACCGCGTTCGTCCTGCGTCGCCTCGGGCAGGCCCTGATCGCCCTGTTCGGCGTCTCGATCGTGGTGTTCTCCCTGATCCACCTCGTGCCCGGCGACCCCGTCCGCGCGGCGCTCGGGACACGGTTCGACCAGGAGATCTACGACCTCCTCCGGGCGCGGGCCGGCCTCGACCAGCCCGTGCTGGTGCAGTTCGTGGACTGGTTCGGCCGCGCGGTCACCGGTGACCTCGGGGTCAGCTTCCGCACCGGCCGGACGGTGACCGCCGAGCTCGGCGACCGGCTGCCGGCCACGCTGCTGCTGGCCGCGAGCGCGCTGCTGATCGGCGTGCTGATCGCGCTGCCGGCGGGGATCGTCTCGGCCGTCCGGCAGGGCAAGCCGGTCGACTACGTGGCGTCGTCGATGTCGCAGGTGGGGGTCTCGGTCCCCGACTTCTGGTTCGGGATCCTGCTCATCCTGCTGTTCTCGCGGACGCTCGGGTGGTTGCCGCCCGGCGGGTACGTGCCGTTCACCGAGGACCCGGTCGAGGCGATGCGCCGGCTGCTCTTGCCCGCGGTGACCGCCGGCGTGGTGACCGGCTCCATCCTCACCCGCTTCGTGCGCTCGAGCGTGCTCGAAGCCATGCAGGCCGACCACGTGCGGCTCGCCCGCGCCAAGGGGCTGCCGGAGCGCTACGTCCTGCGCCACCACGTCCTGCGCAACGCCTGGGTCCCGGTCGTGACCATCACCGGGCTGCAGTTGGCGACCCTCCTCGGCGGCATCGTGGTGGTCGAGGTCGTGTTCTCGTGGCCGGGTATCGGGCGGTACGCCCTGGACGCGGTCAACGGCCGCGACTACCCGGCGCTGCAGGGTGTGGTGCTGGTCATCGCCGCCGGGTTCCTGCTGGTCAACTTCCTCGTCGACCTGGTGTACGGCAAGCTCGACCCGAGAATCCGCTCGTGACCGCGCCGGACGCTGCCGATCAGCCCTCGCTCGAGAGGCCACGGGGCCGCGCCCGACCGAGGTGGCGCCAAACCCTGGCGCTGCTGATCACCAACCGCCTCGCCGCCGGAGGGCTGCTGGTCCTGATCGTCCTCGTGCTCGTCGCCCTGTTCGGCCCGATGTTGGCCCCCTTCGGCGTCAACGAGCAGAACCTCGCCGACCGGCTGTCACCACCCGACAGGACCTACTGGTTCGGTACCGACGCCCTCGGCCGCGACGTCTTCTCGCGCGTGGTGTACGGGGCCCGCGTGTCGCTCCAGGTGGGGGCGGTGGCGGTCGGCCTGTCGCTGGTCGCCGGGACCATCATCGGGCTGCTCGCCGGGTACCGGGGCGGCTGGGTCGACGCGGTCCTGATGCGGCTGATGGACGTCATCTTCTCCTTCCCCGTCATCCTGCTCGCCATCGCCATCGTGGCGGTCCGCGGCCCGTCGCTGACCAACGTGATGCTGGCGATCGCGGTGGTGTTCACCCCGATCCTGGCCCGCGTGGTCCGGGGCAGCGTCCTGACCGTGCGTGAGGAGGTCCACATCCGCGCCGTGCGGTCCCTCGGCGCGACCGACCTGCGCATCGTGCTGCGCCACATCCTGCCCAACGTCGCCGCACCGATCATCGTCCAGACCTCCCTCAGCCTGGCGTTCGCGATCCTCACCGAGGCGGCGCTGTCCTACCTCGGTATCGGGATCCAGCCACCCCGCGCGGCCTGGGGCGCCGACCTCCAGGCCTCGCAGGACTTCCTCGCCGCTGGTGCCTGGTGGATGGCGGTCTTCCCCGGCCTGTCGATCCTGGTCACCGTGATGGCCTTCAACCTGCTCGGTGACGGGCTGCGCGACGTGCTCGACCCGAAGCAGCGTTCGGTCATCGAATCGCGGGGCGTGGCATGAGCGCGGCACCGGCGAGCGTCCCGGAACCGGCGTCCTCGGCCGATCCGATCCTGTCGGTCCGTGACCTCGAGGTGTCGTTCGCCACCAAGCGCGGCCGCGCCGAGGTCGTCCGCGGGCTGGACTACGACGTGCACCCCGGTGAGACGGTGGCGATCGTCGGCGAGTCCGGGTCGGGCAAGAGCGTCTCGACGCTGGCGCTGACCAAGCTGCTGCCGATCCCGCCGGGACGGGTGACCGGCTCGGCGCACCTGGCGGGCACCGACCTGCTGGCCCTGCCACCGCGTGATCTGCAACGTCAGCGGGGACGGCACGTCGGGTACGTCTTCCAGGACCCGATGACGTCGCTCAACCCGGTCCACACCATCGGCCGACAGCTCACCGAGGGCATGCGTTACCACCTCGGGCTGTCCAAGCAGGACGCGCGCGACCGGGCCGTCGACCTACTACGCCGGGTCGGCATCCCCGCCGCCGAGACGCGGCTGGACGCCTACCCGCACGAGTTCTCCGGCGGCATGCGCCAGCGCGTGGTCATCGCCATCGGGTTGTCGTGCGATCCGGAGGTCCTGATCGCCGACGAAGCCACCACCGCCCTGGACGTCACCACCCAGGCCCAGATCACCGAGCTGGTCGAGCAGCTGCAGGAGGAGTTCGGGATGGCGGTGGTGTGGATCACCCACGACCTCGGCGTCGTGGCCGGCATCGCCGACCGGGTGCTGGTCATGTACGCCGGCGAGATCGTCGAGGAGGCCGACGTCGACACCCTCTTCGGCGACCCGCGCCACCCCTACACCGTGGGGCTCCTCGCCTCGCTGCCGGTCGTGGGTGACACCTCGGGTGCGGACCTCGCCACCATCCCCGGGTTGCCGCCGGCGCCGATCGACCTGCCGCCCGGGTGCGGCTTCCACCCTCGTTGCAGCCTGCGGCTCGACGCGCGGTGCGAGGTGGAGCGGCCGCCCCTGCGCGAGGTGGCACCGGGCCACCGGGTGCGGTCCTTCTACGAGGTGCCGGCCGACGACCCCGACCGGCAGCGCGTGCTCGAACGGGCCGCCCGACCGGGGGGTGGGCCGTGAGCGAGCCCCTGCTCGAGGTCACCGACCTGGAAGTGCACTTCCCCGGACCGCGGGACAGCACGCTGCCCTGGCGCCGGAGCCGCTCGCCGGTCCGCGCCGTCGACGGGGTGTCGCTGACCGTCCACCGCGGTGAGACCGTCGGGCTCGTCGGTGAGTCCGGGTGCGGCAAGTCCACCCTGGGGCTCGCGGCGCTCCGCCTCGTCGAGCCGACCGGGGGCCGGGTCGTCTTCGGCGGCCAGGACGTGACCCTGATGCCGCCGGCCGAGCTGCGTCGGCTCCGCCGGCGGGCGGGGATGGTCTTCCAGGACCCCTACGCGTCGCTCGACCCGCGACGGTCGGTGGGCGACGCGGTCGCCGAGGCGCTCGACATCCACGACCTGCACGCCGGTCACGAGGCTCGTCGTCGCCGCGTCGGTGACCTGCTCGAGCGGGTCGGGCTGCATCCGGACGTGGTGGATCGCTACCCCCACGAGTTCTCCGGTGGTCAGCGCCAACGGATCGGCATCGCCCGGGCCCTGGCGGGTGAGCCGGACTTCCTCGTCCTCGACGAGCCGATCGCTGCCCTCGACGTGTCGATCCAGGCCCAGGTGATGAACCTGCTCGGCGAGCTGCAGCGCGACCTCGGCCTCGCGTACCTGTTCATCGCCCACGACCTGGCCGCCGTCCAGCACCTCGCCGACCGGACCGCGGTGATGTACCTCGGCCGGATCGTCGAGGTGGCTGAGAGCGACCGGCTCGCCGCCGATCCCCAACACCCCTACAGCCGGGCGCTGCTGTCGGCGATCCCCGTCCCGGACCCTGGGCGCGAGCGGACGCGTGAACGCGTGCGGCTCGTCGGGGACGTGCCCTCGCCGATCGATCCGCCGTCGGGTTGTCGGTTCCGGACCCGCTGCCCCGAGGTGTTCGACACCTGCGACCGGATCGATCCGGCGCTGCAGGAGGTCGGCGGGCGCCACCTCGCCGCGTGCCTCCTGCACGGCGAGGTCGGGAGAGCGGTGACCCCGTCCCCGCACGAGGATGCGCACCCCACCGGGTAGGTCGCCGTGACCGATCACGATGAGGTCGGGCCCGGCGATGGGCAGCGCCGCGCGGAGCCGGCGCGCGTAGCGCACAGGTTCGAGCAGGTCGTCGGCACCGCGTCACCTGACGGCGGCGAGCGGCGCTTGACCGGGTACGGGTGTCCTGCTGGGTCACCCGATCGAGGCCCCGGTGCGTCCCCCGTGTACCGGGGCCTCACCCTGTCCTCAGGCCGGCTGGTCACGCAGCTGGTCGAGCAGCTGGTCGAGCCGTTGGCGTTCGTCCGGGGTGAGGCGTGCGGTCAGCTCGCGGGCCAGGTCCGCCCGGTGAGCGTCGAGCACCTCGCCGAGGACCGCGCGCCCGGCGTCGGTCAGGGCCACGTGGTGGACGCGACGGTCGGTGACGCAGGGTCGGCGGACGACCAGGCCGTCGGCGGCGACCTTGTCCACCAGGCGCGTGGCACCGCCGGAGGTGACCCCGAGCTGCTCGGCCAGCGCGGACATCGTCAGCTGCTCCCCCGGGGTCCGACCGAGGCGGAGCAGCAGCTCGAACCGGGGACCGGGCAGCCCGGCGCAGTCGGTGATGGTCCGCGCGAACGCCGTCTCGAGCCGGCGGGTGACCTCCAGGAGACGGCCGTAGGTGGTGATGGCCGGATCGTCGATGCCCGGGACCGGGGGACGATCGGGACCGGGACAGCCGATCACGGTGGCTCCTGTTCGTCGTCGGTGCGGGCGGAGGTGGTCCCAGCGTACCGGCCACTGCCGAGGAAGATATTGACAAGTCAGATTCTTCCTGGCACGGTACGGCTGTGGTTGACGCGTCAGACGTTGTGACGGCAACACTCCCAGCCCTCCGGCACCTCGGTGCCCGACGAACAGGACCCTCCCGTGAGCACCACGACCACCACCCCCCTCGCCACCGGCACCTGGACCATCGACCCGTCGCACACCACCGTCGGGTTCGTGGTCCGCCACCTCGGCTTCTCCAAGGTCCGCGGCGGCTTCAACACCTTCGAGGGCACCATCGAGGTCGCCGAGGACCTCGCCGCCTCCACCGCGCAGGTCACCATCCAGGCCGACTCGTTCGACTCCGGCGACGAGGGCCGCGACCAGCACGTGCGCGCCGCCGACTTCCTCGACGTCGACAACCACCCGACCCTGACGTTCGTGACCACCGGCATCCGTCACGAGGGCGGCAGCGCCTACGTGGTCACCGGCGACCTGACGATCCGCGGGGTCACCCAGCAGGTCGACCTCGCCACCGAGTTCCTCGGCACCGACACCGACCCGTTCGGCAACGTCAAAGCCGGGTTCGAGGCCACCACCGAGATCGACCGCGAAGCCTTCGGTCTGACCTGGAACGCCGCGCTCGAGTCCGGCGGCGTGCTCGTCGGCAAGAAGGTCCAGATCGTCCTCGAGGTGCAGGCCACGCGCGCTTGAGGTCACCGACTCGCGACGCGGCTCGGCGCTCCGGCGCCGGGCCGCGTCAGTCGTCACCCCGGACGACGCCGGCGACGGGACGCTCGCTGCCGTAGATATCGCTACGCCAGCCGCAGCCCGGCCGGGTCCGCAGCCAGCGCTGCACGATGGGTCGCGCCCACAGCGGGGTGCGCCCCCGCGTGGCCTGCGGCTCGGGTAGGTAGCCGCGGTAGCGGTAGCTGTCGATGGTCGCCTTCGAGACACCGGCGAGGTCGGCGATCTCGGTCACCGTCAGCATCGTCAGCACGTGCAGCTCGGGCGCCCACATCCCGACCACCAGGTCGCCCGTGTCCGGTGGGTTGGTCCCGCGGCGTCGCACGAAGACCCGGTCGAGGTCCTCGCTGCGGCCCGTCAGCCAGGCGAGCTCGGCCTGGCTGACCGCTCGCAGGGGCACCCGCGCCTCCTCGAGGTCGGTGCCCTGCTGGATGGCGAGGAGGTCGGCCAGCGTCAGGTCCACGGCGCCGGGCACGGGGTCACCCCAGTGGTAGCGCCACACCCCGTCGGTGTCGCGCCGGTAGGTGCCGTTGCAGTGCTCGAGCTCGCCGTTCACGTCGTCTCCTCGTCTCCTCGTCGCGGCGCACGCGGTGTGGCGCAGCCGCTCTGGGAGTCTCCCCGGCGTTGCCCTCCCCGGGACGCGGTGGGACGGCCAGGCGTCCAGCTCAGCTGGATGTCCCCCTGCCCGTTCGGCCCGCGAGCCCCGGTGCGGTTCCGGCCGCGACGCCGGCGACCTCGCCGGGCGTTCACGCGGAGGCCGCACCCTCCGGCGTCGCGAGGTCGGGCAGCTCGATGATCAGGTCGTGGTCGAGGTCGAGCAGCGCGGGCAGATCGCGACGCGACGTGGTGGCCCAGCTGCCGTCGACGACGGGGGTGTCGTCGTCGTCCAGGCGTCGTCGGATCGCGTCACCGAGGGGTCGCCGCAGCGCGCCGAGCCGCGCCAGCTCGTCGCGGTCGACCACGCGCCGGACGTGGGGGAAGCACACGATCTCCTCGCGGTCGGCGTGCGCGACCAGCTGCTGGTCGAGGCCCTCCACGACGTGCTCGGGTACGTGACGGGCGCCGTCCCCCTGGGTGGTCGCCAGGGCATGACGCAACCGGTCGGCGAGCAGCAGCTGCTCCTCACGACGCTCGGTGAACAGCAGCCGGCCGCGCTCGTCACGGCGCAGCAGCGGGTGGACGAGCAGGCGGTGGGCCAGCTCGTGCTCGACGAGGTCGATGGTGATCGCGCGGACGGCATCGGCGGTGTGGTCACCGCGCCGGCGAAGGTCCGCCGAGGCCCGGGTCAGCTCCCGGTGCTCGAGCGAGAGCTCGACCAGCAGGTCCGTCGGCTCGAGCACACGCCCCTCCATCTGTCGTCCCCCATGGTGACGAAGCGCGCGAGGTCCTGTTCGGCGAGCTGGTGGCTGCCGGCCAGCGACCCGACCCGGCTCAGCTCGACGAACCGCGCCGATCCTCGGTCAGCTGGCGGGTTCTGCGGGGTCCTCACGGGGTGGCAGCGGTGTGGTCGCGGGGCCACCGAGGATCTGTCCGTCGGGCGAGAACCGCGACCCGTGGCAGGCGCACGACCACGCGGCGGCCGCCGCGTTCCACCGGACGGTGCACCCGAGGTGGGTGCAGGTGGCCGACACCGCACGCCGACGGCCCTGCTCGTCGGCGGACACGGCGACCGGGCCCGTCAGGGTGGCGACCACCCGGCCCTCTCCGGGGCCGAGGTCCACCGGTCCCCGTCCCCCCGGTGGAGGAACGCGTCGACGCAGCAGCTCGTACCCGTCACGGGTGCTGGCGGCGGCCATCTTCCCCACGGCGCGCAGGTCCGGAAGACGGGTCGCGGCGAAGGGGCTGTCCGGCGCCCGCCCCGCCACGCGGTCGGCGAGGAGCTCGGCGGCGATCGTCCCGCCGGTCATCCCCCACTTGCTGAAGCCGGAGGCGGCGTGCAGCCGAGGCAGGCCCCCGATCAGCGGCAGGCGGTCGGCGGACATCTGGTCCATCGCCGCCCAGTGGTGGGTCACACGACGTGCGCCCCAGCGGTGCACGGCCTCGTCCGCGAGCTCGTGGAACACCGCCGTCTCGTCGCGCGTCCCCGGCCGCCAGCCGCTGGCGAGCAGGATGAGCCGCTCGGTGCCGGTGCCGCCGGCCGTGGGGGTGGCGGGGACCCAGCGTCGGCTGGAGCGCAACGGTCCGTCGATCCCGAGGCTCGGATCGTGGGGCACGTCGGTCGCGACCTCCACCGCGATGCAGGCGGCACGGTTCGGTGACGTGCGGGCGAAGGCACCGATCACGTCGGGCCAGGGGGTGAGCATCGCCAGGACCACGTGCTGGGCCTCGAGGGTGCCGGTGTCGGTGTGGACGCGCACGCGACCGCGGCGAGGTCGGACCCGGCGGACCGGCGTGACCTCGTGCAGCGTGGCGCCCTGCGACGCGGCGGCCCGAGCGACACCGATCGTGTACGCCCGGGGGTCGAACTGGCGCTGGTCGTCGAACCGCAGGCCGGCGCGGACGGCGTCCGGGACCGGGGCGTCGGCCGTGAGGGTCGCCGGCAGGCCGAGGGTGCGCGCGACGGCTGCCTCGTGCCGCAGCTCGCGCGCACCGGAGGACGTCAGCGCGTGCAGGTAGGTCGCGACCGACTCGAGCTGGCAGTCGATGCCGTAGCGCGCGACGGTGCGTTCGATGGTCCCGATGGCGGCCTGGTTGCTCCGCGCGTAGTGCTCGGCCACGCCACGCCCGTGTCGCCGGACCAGCTCGCCGTAGATCGCGCCGTGTTGGCTGGTCACCTTGCCGGTGGAACGACCCGAGGTGCCGCCACCGATCCGGTGAGCCTCGAGCAGCACCACCTCGTGGCCGCGCTCGGCGAGGAGCAGCGCCGTCGTGGCCCCCACCAGACCGCCACCGACGACGACCACCTCGGCACGCCGGTCACCAGCCAGAGGGGGCGAGGCCGGCCCGAGCGGCGCGTACGGCGCGTCGGACGTCCCGAGGTCGATCGGAGGGGCGGTGTGGTTCACGTGGCGGACGCCTGCGGGGACGAGCGCACCAGCCGTTCCAGGCGCCACAGCGCGACGATGTTGCGCAGGCGCAGCGCCGGTCGGTAGAGCGGTTCAGGCACCCAGGCTCCCGGCCCGGAGATGGGACGCTCGTGCATCACCACCCGGCTCCCCGACCCCCGTTCGGCAACGTGCAGCTGGATGGCAGCCCGACCCGCGGGTCGCACGCAGGCGAGGAGGCTGATGCGTCCGCCGTCGGCGTCGACGTGCTGCACCGTGGTGCGGTCACGCAGCGCGAACGGGCCGCGTCCGGTCTCGTGGGTGAAGCCCGAGCCGATGCCGGGCCAGCTCGGGTCGATGTCGATGACCCGGCCGGGCCCGACGACCCAGACCGGGAACGTCTCGGCGCGCAGCAGCACGGCCATGACCGCCTCGGGTGGTGCATCGAGGTCGCGGGACACCGTGACGCCCGGCCGGTCGGCACCCTGGTGGCTGCCGGCGCTCGCAGCATCCTGCGTCACGTGGCCACCTCGGCCAGGGCGGGCTCGGCGGCGGCGACCCGTTCGTAGGCCTGGAGCTGGGCATCGGTGACCCGTGGCCACCCGAACCGATCCAACGTCCGCGGCCGCGCGGCGGAAGCCAACGACGCGCGGCAGCGAGGGTCGAGCAGCACTTTGCGGAGGGCGTCGTACAGGGTGTGGGTGTCGCGGGCGGGGACGAGGACGCCGTTGGTGCCGTGTTCGACGCTGTCGAGTTGGCCGCCGACGGCGCTGGCGATGACCGGTCGACCACAGGCCAGCGCCTCGATGGCCGCGCGGCCGAACCCCGTGAACCACGGGACCTGGACCACGACGTCCGCGGCGCCGAGGAGGGCTGGCATCTCCTCGTTGGGGACACGACCGGTCAGGTGCACCCGGTCGATCCCGTGGTGCCGGGCCGCGAACGCCCGCAGCTCGGCCACCCGGGCGTCGGTCCCGAGCAGGGCGGGCGGCGGGCCTCCGATGATCGTGAGGGTCGTGTCGGGCACGCGGAGCGTCGCGGCGATGACGGCCTCGGTCCCGCGGTGGGGCGCGAGGTCGCTCACGGTCACCACGTTCTTGACCTCGCGGGGCCGTCCTGCCCGAGGTGGTGCGAACCGGGCGCCGTCGACGCCGTGCGGGATGGTCACCGTGCGGTCGCGGGGAGCGCCGAGTTGCAGCAGTTCGCGGTGCTGGTCGACGCAGGACGCCACGAGCAGGTCGGCCTTGCGCGTGATCTCGCGCTCGGCGGCGAGGCGGATCGGCGCGCCGGCAGGAGTCTCGCCGAGGTGACGTCGGTGGACGTGACCGAGGGACGGCAGGGATACGACCAGCGGTACGGGCCCGATGCGGGCCTGCACCGCGCGAAGGGCCCGCTCGGCGGCGGTCGCCGCGTACCAGTCGAAGGCGTGGACCAGTTCGGGCCGGCTCGAACGCCAGCGCAGCGCCAGGCCGTCGGCGAAGCGCTCGAGGCCGGCCGCGACGGCGTGCGCGTCGGTGGCGTCGTCGATGTCCACGTCGCCCGTGGGCACGGGGTCGGTCAGGATCTGCCCGGCTGCCTCGTCGTCGGACACACCACCGCGGTCGGGGCCGTGGACGATCACCTCGTGACCGGCCGCGGCCGGCCCCCGCACCGATCCGTGGAGCTGGGCGTGCAGTCCGGTGCGCAGCTGGCCGACTTCCAGGCGCCGGGGGTCGCACGCTCCCGTCACCATCGCGATCCTCGTCACAGCAGCTCCTCGGCCCGGTCGCCGCGGCGCGGGGCCGGGCGTACCGCCCGTGGCGCGCGGGTCATCGACGCCGGACGGTCACCCGAGCCGAGCAGCCGCCGATGGGCTTGTAAGCAGCGGAGGTCGCTAGACCCTGTGTCGTTGGACTGGACGGTCACCCGTCGTCCGGCCGTAGGTCCGAGGTGGCGCGGGCGACCCTGGTGGGTCCTGTCACCCACCCTGGGGTGCGACGGACCCGACCCTCTGGAGGCGCGCCGTGCCCGACAACGATCCCGCGAACCCGACCGGCGACGTCGCCAGCGAGGCGGAGCGCTCTCCCAACCCGGAGGACTCGGACACCCAGGCCGCGATCCTGCGGGAGCGTGGGCCCGGGGCCCACGAGGAGAAGATCGGCGACGACGCCAACCTGCGCGAGGACGACACCGCCCCCGGTGTCGACCCCGACGACGACGCCTGACCCGCGCCTGCGTCCCGGTTACGAGGACGTTTGACGCCGCCTGCGTCCCGGTTCCTGGGCTCGAGCCCAGTTTCCGGTGCGATCGGGCGTCGTCGAGCCCCTCGCCGTGCCGGTTCCTGGGCTCCAGCCCAGGAACCGGCCAGCCCGACCTGCGGTGCGACCGCTGCTCGGAGCGGAGCCGTGACGTCAGGCCACCAGGGCGAGCAGGAACGCGCCCCAGATGAGGGCGGTTGCGCCGCAAGCTGCCACCAGGGCCGGAGCCAGACGGTCACGCGGTGCGCTCCCCCGGAGAGCCGACACGGCGAACGTGACGCCGGCGATGACCAGCGGCCCGGCGGCGAACACGGCGGTGACCGGGTTGCGCCCGTTGGCGGCCCAGCCGACCCAGACCGCGACCGAGCCGGCCACGAAGAGGACGAACGGCAACGCTATGACGCCGGTCACCATGGCGTTGCCCGAGGTTCGACGGTCGGGTCGCTGGTAGGGGGTCATGCGGGGCGGTCGGTCCAGCCGACACTCGCCGGCAGCGGCCGCCCCTCGGCCAGGCGCGTGCGCACCTCGTCGTGAGCAGCCTCGAGCTGCGCGACGTCACGAACCCGGACCGTGCGCTCCACGCCGGCATCGCTGTGTGCGATGACCCGACCCTCGCCGCGTCGACGGCCGATGGTCTCCCACGCCGCCCAGTCGAGCGGGAAGGGCAACCAGCCGGCCCAGAACGTCGCTGCGGTGAGGAACTCGGCGCTGACGTGCCACGTTCGCCCCTCGGGGTCGGAGACGGGCCCGCCCCGTTCCTGCTGTCTCCGATCGGACGCATTGGCGGCCTCGACCCGACGCCGGTTGAAGGCGTCCGCACGATCCAGCCACCGTCCCACCGGTCGTCCCTCCGTGCTCGCGAGCAACATCGTGCCACGGGGCCAGCCTCGGACCGTGCGACGACACCAACGCGGGGCGGGACGGGAGGCGCACCCGCCGCGGCGCGGTCTCGCAGTGTGTCGGGATCTGGTGGTGGAGCCGATCGGAATCGAACCGACGACATCTGCCTTGCAAAGGCAGCGCTCTGCCAACTGAGCTACGGCCCCTCGCCCCGGTGACCCGGGGAGGTGGCCGGGAGCGTACCGACCTCGCGCCCGCGGTAGGTTCCGCCGCCGACGGGTGAGGGAGGCGACGTGGCCGGTGCACCCCGCGCAGCGACGACCGTCCCGAGCGTCGCCGCCGGCCACCCGGCGACCGTCGCCGCCGCGGCCGAGGTCCTCACCGCGGGCGGCAACGCGTTCGACGCCGCCGTCGCCGCGGGCTTCGCCGCCGCGGTGGCCGAGCCGGTCCTGTCGAGCCTCGGCGGTGGGGGGTTCCTGCTCGCCCGTCCACGGGACGGCGACGAGGTGCTGTTCGACTTCTTCGTCGACACGCCCGGCCGAGGGATCCCGATCACGGTGCAGCCGCGGATGGTGCCCGTCACCCTGCGGTTCGGGGCGGCCGACCAGGTCTTCCACGTCGGTCACGGCTCGGTCGCCGTCCCGGGCTGCCTGGCGGGCTACCTGCACGTCCACGGCCGCCTCGGCCGGCTCGCCCTCGACCGGGTGGTCGCCCCGGCCGTCCGCCTCGCACGGGAAGGCGTCGCGCTCGGCGCCGGCCAGGCCAGCGTCGCCCGCCTCGTCGACCCGATCCTCACGCTGACCGCCGCGGGTCGGCGCCGCTTCCACCCCGGCGGGGCGCCGCTGACCGACGACGCGGTGGTGACCGACCCGCAACTCGGCGACCTGATCGAGGCGATCGGTGCCGGCCGCGTCACCGGGTTCGACGACCCCGCCATCGCCAGCCGCATCGAGGAGGTCGGCCGCGCCGATGGCGGCCTGCTGACCGCGGCCGACCTCGCCGCCTACAGCGTGCACGAGCGCGACCCGCTCGTGGTGAGCTACCGCGGTGCACGCCTGGCCACCAACCCCCCGCCGTCCTCGGGCGCCACGCTCATCGCCCGGGCTCTCGACGCCTTCGCACGTGGCGCCCCCGCGCCCGACCTCGACGACCCCGAGGCGCTCGTGCGGCTGGTGGCGGCGCTCGCGACGATGACCCGCGACCCGGACGCCGGTCCGACCGCCACGGCGGGGACCACCCACGTCAGCATCGTCGACGCCGACGGCAACCTCGCCGCGATGACCACCTCCAACGGCAGCGGCAGCGGGGTCCACCTCGGCGACACGGGCGTCCTCGCCAACAACATCTGCGGTGAGGAGGACCTCCTGCCGGTGGGCGAGGATCGCCTGCCAGCGGGCGTGCGGGTGGGCTCGATGATGGCTCCGAGCCTGCTCGACCGTCCGGGGCGACCGACGGTGGTGTTCGGCAGCGGCGGCAGCGAACGCATCCGCAGCGCCCTCGCCCAGGTGGTGGTCCGGTTGGTGGACGAGGACCGGGACCTCGCCGACGCCGTGCTCGCTCCGCGGGTCCACCTCGACACCTCCGGCACGGTGCAGGTCGAACCCACGTGGTCGGACGCCGCGGTCGCGGCGCTGGCCGACCGGTGGCCCGTCAACCGCTGGAGCGTCTCGGATCTGTACTTCGGCGGCGTGCACGCGGTCGCCACCGACGGCCAGCACGTCGGCGACCCGCGCCGAGGCGGCGCCTCCCGGCGCCTGGACGCGGTGACGTGACCCACCGACGGCGACGTCCGGTGGGTGCCGGGCACCCGGCGCGCGTCACCGTCGGCGTCTGGCGTCACCGGGTGGGCCCAGGGCGGGGCGTCCCACGGCGGTCCCGCGGCGTGGCACCCTGGTACCTCCCGGCGTCCTCCGGGGTCCCCACCCCGTTGCATCAAGCGAGGTCCCCCGTGGCCTGGAAGCTCGTGGTCGTCGCCGTCGTCCTGGTGGTCGGCGGCGTCATCGGCACCAACTTCGGGTGGGCCTACGCGCTCGGCCCCGTGCTCGGGTACGCGATCTACCGCTACATCACCGGCAACCTGCGGGCCCTGATGCACGGCTCCAACTACATGGTCGACGACGGCGAGGTCGACGGCACCGATCCGCTCAGCGGGGACGAACGCACCCTGTTCTGGTGCGAGGAGTGCGGCACCGAGGTGATGCTGCTGGTGCGCGGGACGCCCCGGGCGCCGAGCCACTGCGGCCAGCGCATGCACGAGCGCACCGAGCTGCTGCGTCCGACCTGAGCGGCGGGTGAGCCCGGCGGCAGCGTGGCGTGGCCGCCGTGGCCGCGGTCAGCCGCCGTCGCTGATCCGTTCGGCCCGTTGCTGGACCTCGCGGAACGAGCCGCGTCCGGGACGGTCGGCGACCATCCCGTCCGTGGCCGAGAAGCCCCACCCCTGGAGCTTGACCCCGACGCGGCTGAAGCGTCGCACGAGGGCGCCAGCGCACGCCGGGCATGGTCCGGGGTCGGCCGCATCGCGGTGTGCGAGCAACCGCTCGGTGCGCGCACCACAGTTCGCACACGCGTACTCGTAGACCGGCACGGCGGCCCTCCTCGCGGGCGGTCGGTGCGGTGACGGTACCCCGGTGGCCCGTCGGTGCGGCCCCCGAGCGGAGCTGTCCACACCCCCGCGGGCCTCCGACCTGCGACGTCACGGCACCGTCCCCACCGTCCACAGACCTGTGGACAGCCCCTGTGGAGGAGGGTGCCCAGGACCCAGGTCCCGGCCCACCGCTGTGGATGGCCATCCCCAACCTGTGGACATCTCGGCGTCGAGCCTCGGTTGTTCGGACCGAGACGTGCGTTGAGCGCCTACCTCGAGGGTTCGGGCGCTCGCGTCACCGCCACCGGGTGAGGACGACGAACCCGGCGATGAGCACCGCGAACCCGCCGACCAGCCCCCAGTTCGCCCCGAAGATGGGCCAGTTGCGGGCGACCTCGTCGAGCAGCAGGTAGCCGGCGAGGATGATCGCCACCCCGCCGATCAGCAGCCCGACGCCGAGCGCCGGTACCCAGGGGGCCGACGGCACGGGGTTCTTGGGCGGCGGCGCGGTCTGGTAGGCGCGCGGTCGCTGCTTGCCCTTGCGGCGGTGCTTGCTCTGCGGCATCCGGTCCTCATCACCCGGGGCGCCCGCTCCCGGCACCCGCTGCCGGTGGAGGCTACCCGGGTACGCTCGCGCCGGTCCGCCGGGGGTCGGTGGGACACGAGGAGGGGTGCAGGCCGTGATCCGCGTGGTGCGCAGCGTCGGCTGGACGCTCATCGTCGCGGGCTGCGTCGTGCTCCTGTACGTGGTCTACCTGTTGTGGTTCACCGGCCTCGAGACGGTCACCGAGCAACGGGACCTCGCGGACCGCTTCCAGGCCGTGACCGAGGCCCCAGCGGAGGCGACGGAGGAGGCGACGGAGGAACCCGACGCCACCGTGGAGGTCGGGGACGCCTACGCGGCGATGTGGTTCGAGCGCGACGGCGAACGCATCGTGCACGGCGACGTCCTCTACGTCGTCGAGGGCACCAGCGTCGCCGACCTCAAGCGGGGCCCGGGCCACTACCCGGACTCGGCTGCGCCGGGCCAGGAGGGCAACCTCGCCATCGCCGGTCACCGCACCACCTACGGCTCGCCCTTCGGTGAGCTCGCCGAGCTCACCGACGGCGACACCATCCACGTCGTCGACCGGGCCGGCACGGAGTGGGTCTACGCCTACCGCGAGCAGCGCGTGGTCTCGCCCGAGGACGTGTGGGTCGTGGGCCACGATCCGCTGGAGACCGGGACACCCACCATCACCCTGACCACCTGCCACCCCCGGTTCAGCGCCGCGCAGCGCCTGATCGCCTGGGGCGAGCTGGTCGGTCCTGCCGCCTGACCGGAGCTGCCGTGCCCCGTCCCGTCCGCATCCTGCTCATCGTGCTGCTCATCGCGGTGGCGATCACGGTCCTGTTCACCACCGTCTTCCCGCGTGTGGAACAGATCCTGGAGCAGGACCCCACCATGAGTGCCCCGTCCGAGGCGCTCGAGACGGCCTGAGCCTCAGGCGGTGCGGTCGCCGAGCTCCCGGGCCACGGTCGCGAGCTCGGCAGCGACCTCACCGTCGACCGCCAGCGCGTCGAGCGCCGTCAGGGCCTCGTCGACCGAGGCCTCGACGTAGCGCTCCGCGGCCGCTCGTGCGCCGGAGGCTTGGAGCAGCTCGCGCAGCACGGCAGCCTCCGCGCTGGTCAGCTGCGGGTCTCCGAGGCCAGCCTCGAGCCGGGCTCGATCGGCCTCGTCGAGCCGCGTCGCCGCCTCGGCGATCAACAGGGTCCGCTTGCCCTCCGCCAGGTCGGAGGCAGCGGACTTGCCCGTCACCGCCTCCTCGCCGAACACCCCGAGCAGGTCGTCGCGGACCTGGAAGGCTCGCCCGAGCGGGTCGCCCACGGCGCCGAGCCCCGTCACCAGCTCCGGGTCCCCGCCCGCGAGCAGCGCGCCGATCTCCAGGGGACGTGCCACCGAGTACCGGCCGGACTTGAGGGTGGCGACCGTGAGCGCGAGCTCCCGGTCGGTCAGCCGGGCCGTCGCCGCGTGCAGGTCGAGGTACTGGCCGGCCATGACCTCCTCGCGGAGGACCGTGAACCGTCGGAACCCCGCCAGCAACGCCTCAGCGGGCACCTCGGCCTCCAGGAACAGCTCGTCGGCCTGCACGAAGGCGAGGTCGCCGAGGAGGATCGCGACCGCCTCGCCGTAGGCCAGAGGCTGGCCCGCCCACCCGGCGGCACGGTGCTGGGCCGCCACGGCGTGGTGCACGGTCGGACGTCCGCGTCGCGTCGGCGCCCGGTCGATCACGTCGTCGTGCAGCAACGCGCAGGTGTGCAGCAGCTCCAGGGCCAGCGCAGGCCCCATCGCCGCGTCGCGGTCACCTCCCGCGGCCGCGTGACCGAGCAGCAGGAGCGTCGGACGGACGCGCTTGCCGCCCTCCAGGAAGGCGGCGAGGTGGTCCCCGGCCGGCACGAGGGCCGGGTGCAGGGCGGTCAGCCGCGGCAGCAGCACGCCGAGCCGCGCGTGCAGCGCCGCGTCGACCCGGGCGGCCGAGGTCGCGAGCGCGGACGACGAGGTACCCAAGGAGGCTCCGAGGCTGGTCGACGGGGGACGCTACCCCGGCCGCCGGTAGGCTCGGTGGCCCCTCCTCCCGCCACTCGACAGGAGCGTCGTCTCCGTGGTTCGCGCCGCTCGACGTCCGCCCCTGCCTGAGGCGGGGACGCTGCCTCGACCCTGGCTCCGTGCGTACCCGCCGGGCGTGCCGCCGACCTACCAGGTCCCGCCGGTCGCGCTGCCACGCTTCCTCGACGATGCGGCCCGTGATTTCCCCGACCGGGCGGCGCTCGTGGTCGACGAGCGGGTCACCTCGTTCGTGGAGCTGCGCGACCGGGTCGACCAGTTGGCGAGCGCCTTGCACGAGACGGGGGTCAGGGCGGGCGACCGCGTCCTGGTGGCCCTCCCGCTCGGCGAGCTGGCCCCGATGGCGTTGTTCGCCGTCTGGCGGCTCGGCGCCGTCGCCGTCCCCGTCGATCCCGACACCCGCGGTGACCTGTTCGCCGCGGTCGCCCGCGACGCCGAGGTCGCCGCCGCGATCGGGACGCGCTGGGCGCTCGCCTCCCTGCACGCCGAGGACGCCGCGCCGGACACCGTGATCGAGGTCCGTGGCGACGAGTGGGTCCGCCAGCGCCTGCGCGACCGGCTGCCGCGTCCCCGGCTCGGGGAGCTCCGGGGCCGAGGCGCCCTGCGGCCCGCCGTCCCAGAGGTCACCCGCCGCCTCGCCGACCTGCTCGAGCAGACCGGTGGCCGGCGGATCTCGTCGTCGGTCACGCCGGCGGACACCGCCGTCCTCGCCTACCGGCCGCGGGCGCGGGAGCTGCGCGGCGTGGTCCTCACGCACGCCAACCTGGTCTGCAACGCCTTCCAGGGCCGCCTGTGGGTCCCCGACATCCAGGCCGGCCGCGAACGCGTCCTGGTCACCGACCCGCTGCACCTGACGGTCCCGCTGACCCTCGGGGTCCTCGCCGGCATGCTGTCGGCAGCCACGCTGATCCTGGTGCACCGCCCCGACGCGTCGACGCTGGCCGCGACCGTCGAGCGTGAACGTCCGACCCTGTGGCCCACCGGACCGGACCGGCTGCCGCAGCTGCTCGGGTCCAGCGACCGACGCCGCGACCTGTCGTCGCTGCGCGTGATCGTGACCGGCGGAGCCCCCCTCGACCCGCAGATCGCGGCCGACGTGCAGCGGCGCACGGGCGGCGCCCGGGTCCGTGAGGGGTACGGCCTGGCGGAGGCGTCGCCACTCACCCACGCGCAGCCCGTCTACGGCCGGGTCGAGGACGGGTCGATCGGCCTGCCGGTGACCGACACGGTCGCGGTGCTCGTCGACCCGGACGATCTGGTCACGCCGGTCCCCGTCGGTGAGCCCGGGATGCTGCTGGTCCACGGCCCGCAGGTCGCCAGCGGCTACTGGCGGCGGGACCCGGCCACCGCGGCCACCTTCCGCGAGGGGTGGCTGGTGACCGGGGATCTGGCCACCGTCGACGAGGGCGGCGTGTTCACCCTCGTGGGTCGGGCGAACGAGGTCGTGCGCCGCGGCGGGCAGCTGGTGGCGCCGCGCGCCGTGGAGGCGGTGTTGCGCAGCCACCCGGCGGTGCGCGCCGTGGCCGTCGTCACCGATGGTGACGACGAACCGCTCCTGCTGGCGGCCGTGGTGGCGACGCGGCGCAGCCGCGTCGACGTCGACCGCCTCATCGCCCACTGCCGTGCCCACCTGCCCGACGAGGCGGTCCCGGACCGCATCGAGCTGCGCGACGAGCTCCCCGAGGACGTGATGGGCGAGGTCGACCGCGAAGCGCTGTGCCGCGACCTGACCGGGAGGTGAACGACGTGGAGCCCGTACGCCTGCTGATCGTCGACAACTACGACTCGTTCACCTACAACCTCGCGCAGGAGCTCGGCGAGCTCGGCGCGGACGTCGAGGTCGTGCGCAACGACGCCTACCGGGTCCAGGACGTCCTCGATGACCTGCCCGACGGTGTGGTCATCTCGCCGGGCCCCGGTGACCCCTCCGACGCGGGGCTGTCCAACGACACCATCCGCGCGGTCGCCGGGGTCCGACCGCTGCTCGGGGTGTGCCTCGGCCACCAGTGCATCGGCGAGATCTACGGCGGTGAGGTCGTCCGCGCTCCGGTCCTGGTCCACGGCAAGACCTCGCCGATCTACCACCGTGGCGGCGGGGTGCTCGCCGACCTGCCGGTGCCCTTCGACGCGACGCGGTACCACTCGCTGGTCGTCGACCGCGGGTCGGTCCCGAGCGTGTTGCAGGTGACCGCCGAGACCTCCGACGGACTGATCATGGGCCTGCGCCACCGCGAGCTCGACGTCGAGGGGGTGCAGTTCCACCCCGAATCGGTCCTGACGAAGGTCGGCATGCACCTGCTCGGCACGTTCGTGCGGCGGTGCGCCGACGCCCGCGACGGTGCCGATGCGGCGGCCACGCCCGCCTGACCGCTGCCCGTCAGCCGGAACGCAGCGCCTCGATCGCCTCGTCGAGGGTGGCGACCCCGATGACCTCGAGGTCGTCAGGAGCGGCCAGCAGCGCGGCCTCCAGCTGCGTGCTGGGGACGAGCACCAGGTCGGCGCCGAACGCCGCGGCCGAGCGCACCTTCTCGGGGACGCCGCCGACCGGCCCGACCTGTCCCGAGGCGGACATGCTGCCGGTCCCGAGCACGGTCCGGCCGGCGATCAGGTCCTCCTCGCTCAGCAGGTCGTAGACCGTGACCGCGGTCATCATCCCGGCCGACGGCCCGCCGATGCGCGTGCTCTTGAGCGACACGTCGAAGGGGAGCTCGAGCCCCACCGTGGTCGTCTCGGCCAGCACGCCGAGGCCGACCTGGTCGGTGCCGCCGAGCGGGCGGAGGGTGACGGTGACGTCCCGTTCGGCGCCGGCGTGGTCGACGGTGAGCGTGATCCGATCACCGTCGTCGGCGGCCCGGGTGCGCGCCTGCAGCTCGGCCGCGTCGGTCAGGGTCTGACCGTCGACGGCCAGCAGCTGGTCGCCCGGCGCCAGGACGCCGGCGGCCGGGCTGCCCGGCAGGACGTCGACCACCCGCACCTCGGTGCTGAACCCCACCTCCACGCCAGCGGCCTGGGCGCCGAGGGCGCTGGCGATCTGGAAGGCCTCGGCGAACGTCGCCTGCTGTGCCTCGAAGAACTCGGGTGTCAGACCGTCGGGCGCGACGGTGGCCGCCGGCGCGAGGTCGCGTGCGGGGTCGAGGAGCACCTGTGCCGCCGTGTAGGGCGTGGCGTCGCGCAGGAAGACGGTCAAGAGCGCCGTGCGGCCCTCGATCGGGGTGGTCTCGGTGCCCGTCACCTCGATCAGCGGTGGGATCTCGGTGGGGGTGCCGGGGACGTACACGACGTACGGCAGCGGGACCACGAGCACCGCCCAGACGATCGCCGCCAGCGACAGGGCGTAGGTGATGGTCCTGGCCAGGGACGGCCGCGGTGCGCGGCCAGGACGGTGGGGCCGGCCGCCGCGCGGGTGGCCGCCGGCCCGATCGCCGTCCTCCGGGCCGTCGCCGTGGCGCGCGAGGTCGAGGTCGCTCACCGGGTCGCCCCGGTCGGTGAGGTGAAGCGCCTGGACCTCGGGCGACGCCCCGCCCCGGCGCCGAGCTCGCGCAACGCTCGGGCGGTCCGGCGCTCGGAGAGCACCGCGATGGTGCGTCCCTGGCTCTCGACCCGGAACCGGTCGTCGTCCGAGCGCAGGAACCGCTGGACCAGCGACTCGAGGGAGGTCTCGTCGGTCACGACGGGCAGCGGGGCCACCGGACGGGCGAGGTCACCAGCGGTGCGCACCGAACGGTCGGCCGGGTGCATCGCACGCAGGTCGGAGGGATCGAGCCACCCCACGACCGGATCCTGCGCCGGTCCGCCGGGGGCGGTGATCAGGATGTGGTCGTCATCGGACGCGTCCGGGTCGACGAGGTCGAGCGAGCGGTCGGCGGCGACCACCTGGGGCCCCGGCCCGAGGACGTCGGCGACGGTCCGACCGTGGTAGAGGGCCTGCATCTGACCGCGTCGCAGCTCGCTGCGGGCGGCGGTGAACAGGAAGACGCCGATCACGATCCACCACACGCCGCCGAGCGCAGCGAGCTCCAGCCCCCGGGCGAACTCGAGGAGACCGAACACCACGAGCACGATGGCGAACGCCTGGCCGGCCCGGGCGGCGCCCCGGACGGCACGGATCCGGTCTCCGGTCAGCCACCACAGCGCGGCCCGCAGGACCCGTCCGCCGTCGAGGGGGGCGCCCGGCACGAGGTTGAACGCGGCGAGCAGGAGGTTGAGGTAGGCCAGCAGCCGCGTGACCTCGATCACCGCGCCGGCGGCGCCCGCCGGCAGGAGCAGGGGCGCGCCCGCGCCGACCAGCCCGAAGACGGCCGCGCAGACCAGGCTCGCGTACGGTCCGACGGCGGCGATGACGAACTCGTCACGGGGGTGCTGCGACTCGCTGTGCATCTCGGTCACGCCGCCGAACAGCAGCAGGGTGATGCCGTCGACCTCGATGTCACGGTGCAGCGCCTCGAGGGCGTGAGCGACCTCGTGCGCCAGGATCGAGGCGAAGAACAGCAGGCTGGCGGTGATCGCCATGGCTGCGGCAGGGACCGTCCCCCAGGCTGGCGAGAACCGGGTCGTCAGCAGCCAGACCAGCAGCAGGGCGAGCAGGAGCAGGGACGGGTCGAGGCGGACCTCGACGCCCCTGATCCGGGCGACGCGGAGGGCACGGTTCATGGCACGACCGTAGCCCTCACGGGGGTCGGCGTGATCCGCAGCTGCGCGTGGGGGCGCGCCCTGGACGCTGCTCGGCGCGTTCGATGCGCCCCGTCGAGCGGACGGGTGGCCGACCCGCCCACGGGTAGGTGATGTCGCCCCTACCGGCGGCCGCGCCGCGTGGTTAGGGTCGCGGACATGATCCTCGATGACGAACGCATCCGTGACCTGCTCCGCTTCGACGACGAGAGTGGGGTGCTGTCCTTCTACGTGGGGATCACCCCCGATCGCGCGGCGGACCCGCAACCGACCGCGCCGCTCGAGCTGCGCAGCCGCATCAAGGCGCTGAAGGCAGACCTCGAGGGCCGCGACCCTGACCTGGCCAAGCGCGTGGAGTCCCGCCTCGCCGCGCTCGGTCCCGAGCTCGACCGACTGGTCGACCCCCACGCGCACGGCCGCGGCCGCGCGCTGTTCGCCGGCGTCGCCAGCGGCCGGACCGAGACGGTGTCGCTCCAGATCCCCTTCGCCGACCGCGTCGTGCACCACGAGGGCGTCTACGTGCGTCCGCTCGTGGCGGCCCACGACGAGGGACGCGCTGCCGGCATCCTCAACGTCGGCCGTGACAGCGTCCGGGTGCTGTCGTGGTCGGTGGGCGAGGTCGAGGAGGTCGCCTCCAGCCTGTTCGAGGTCGAGGACGACGTCATGGCGCGGGACAAGAGCGCGCCCTCGGTCGGCAACGTCGGTCACCCGTGGCAGGGTCGCGCCGACCGGGACAGCTTCGAGGCACGGCTCGACGAGAACCTCCACCGGTACCTGAAGACCGTGGTGGACGAGGTCATGGACCTCGTCGCCCAGCACGGCTGGGACCGGGTCGTGGTCGCGGGGAACGCCAAGCTCCGTGACGAGGTCGCCGCGATGGTCCGGGACGCGGACACCAAGGGCGTTCGGGTCCTCGTGGCGGAGGACACCTTCGACACCACCGCGCCGCACGAGGTCGCCGAACGGGTGTGGCCGCTGCTGCGCTCGGTCCACCGCCAGCGCGAAGCGGACCTCGTCGACCTGGCGATCGACCGGGGCCTCGGCGGCAACCAGGGCGCCGTCGGGATGCGCAGGGTGTGCGACGCGCTCAACGAGGGTCGCGTGCGGCACCTGGTCTACGCCTCCGACCTCCAGGTCGAGGGCTACCGGTCCAGCGAGGACACCCTGCACCCCCGCGTCGAAGGGGTCGTGGCCGGAAGCGATCAGCTGTCGCTCACGCGCGAGCCGCTGTTCGTCGAACGGCTCGTCGAGAAGGCCATCGCGACGGGTGCGACGGTGACACCGGTGGAGGACGGGGAGGCCGGTCCGCTCCAGGCCCACGAGGGTGTGGGCGCGCTGCTGCGCTGGTGATCTTCCCAGCGGTGGGCGTTGGTGGCGCTCCTCCCGCTCGCTAGGTTCCGAACGGGTCCACCCCTCCACAGACGACCGGAGGTGCAGGCGTGGCTCCGCGCCCGGACGACCTCCCGAACCACCCCCAGACCCTGCGTGCTGCTGCCGACGACATCCTCGAGCTGCACGAGCTGGGCCGCCTCGACGAGGCGCTCGACGCCTGCGACGCGTTGCTCACCCGGACCGTGGACCTCGACGATCCGGTCGTGCGTGAGTCGGCCTTCACCGCGTGGTTCGAGCGGGGGGCGCTGTTGGCCGAGCTCGGCGAGTTCGAGGCGGCCGCCGCCGCGCACGTCGCGGCCAGCGGCACGCTGCCTTTCGACCTGGCCGACCCCGACCAGGCCCACGAGCTCGCGCTGCTGCTGCTCAACGCCGGGACCAGCGCCGACGCCGCCGGGGACACGGCGTCCGCACTGGCGACCTACGACCGGCTGCTCGACCAGCTCGGCGGCGCGACCGACCCGGTGACCGCGGAGCTGGTGATCCGCGGCCGGGTGAACCGGACGGTGACGCTGCTCGGGCTCGACCGGGTCGACGAGGCGCTGGCGGGTGCCGACGCGTTGATCGCCGACCTCGACAGCACCGATCCGTTCCAGGCCGAGCAGCTCGGGATGGCGCACCGCATCCGGGCGGCGGCCCTGCGCGCCGGGGGCCGGCTCGATGAGGCGGTGGTCGCCCTCGCCGAGGCCGAGACGTTGGCCGCCGTCGCCGAGGGGGGTGCGCGGTTCCAGGCGGCGGCCGCTCAGGGCGAACGGGCGGAGCTCCTGGTCGAGCTCGGCCGCGCCGACGAGGCGATCGCCGTTCTCGAGGTGACGGTCGCCCGCTTCGCCGACGATCCGGACGTCGCGGCCGTCGTGTCCGATCTGCGTGAGGTCGAGGCGGAGCTGCTCGATGCGGCCGGCCGGAGCGATCAGGGGCCGGCTTCGAGCGGGTCGGCGTAGACCCAGGTGGTCCCGTCGGGGCCGTCGCGCACCTCGACCGCGGCGGCCAAGAGGGCGTCGCGGACGCGGTCGGCCTCCACGAATCGGCCATCCGCGCGGGCGGCGGTGCGCAGATCGAGCAGCAGCTCGACGAGCGGTGCCACCAGCTCGCGGTGCTCGTGCAGCCCGGCATCGGCGAGGCGGGCGAGTCCGACCACCTGGCGGCGCAGCTCGGCCCGGGCGCGGTCGAGCTCGTCGGACTGGAGCACATCCGTCGACCAGTCACGGACGGTCCCTTCGAGGGCGACGGTGACCTCGGCAGCCGCGAGCGGCGCGTGGGACGCCAGGGCCGCGTCGAAGGCCCGCGCCGCCGTCGCGACCTCCTCCAGCAGCGGCGAGCCAGCGGTCCGATCGTCGTGAGCCGCCTCGTCGCGACCCCGGGCCGGCGCCGGTCCCGGGTCCGGTGCGGCTGCGACCGCCCCGGTGGCGGCTGCCAGCAGCGCATCCACGGTGGTGTCCCCTCCCGCCGGGAAGACCGTCTCTGCCCCACCGGCCCGGACGGTCACGCCGCCACGCCCCTCGATGCGGACCCGGCCGGTCACGAGGTCGACGACGAGGGCGGTGTGCTCGTCGACGCCGAGGACCCAGGTGTCGGTCGGCAGCAGTGCTTCCATCGTGCGCAGCCGCGACGCGCCGAGGTAGCAGTAGCGCGTGTCGTGGGTCCCGCCCTCCTGGTTGTCGTAGTGGGCGATGACCGCGACGTCGAGGTCGACGGCACCGAACAGGTCGAGGCCCGGTTCCCAGCGCGGTTCCTCGCCGGCTTTGTAGATCTCGTAGACGGGGACGGCGTGGGCGCCGAGAGTCACGGCCGCTGCCGACGCGAAGACCAGCGCGTGCTCGCCGCCGGTCGTCAGCCGGTGCCGCAGCGCCGCCGGCAGGCCGGTCGCCAGCCACTGCCGAGCCAGGTAGGTCGGGCTGCCCGGCCCGGCGTACACCCAGGCCGCCTCACGGACCTGGGCGAGCAGGGCCTCCTCCGCCACCGGCGACAGGTCCGCCGCCCGGCGGAGCGTCAGGCTCTCGGCGGGGTACCCGACGTTGTGGGCGAGGTAGGCGAGGGTCCTGGCGGTCAGCTCGTCGGCGTTCTCCTGGAAGCCGTACGGCGTGTCGATCACGAGGCGGGGGCCGGCCGGGACGCCAGCCAGCACCCGCTGGTGGGTGGTGACCATCGTCGGGGTGGTCTCACCGGACCCCATCACGACCAGCGTGCTCACCCCAGGTCGCCCGTGGGGCGTCGACGCTCGTCCCGCTGGTCGTGCGCGCCGTCGTCGACCGCCGCGACCAGCTGCTCCCGGGCGCGGGCGACCCGCGAACGGATGGTGCCGATGGGCACGTCGGCGGCCTCGGCCGCCTCGGCGTAGGACAGGCCGAGGATCTGGGTCAGGACGAAGGCCTCGCGGCGGTCGTCGGGCAGCTCGCCGACCAGTGCACGCAACGCGTGGTGACCGGCGGGGTCGGGTTCGACCCCCTCGGCGGGATCGGGCAGGCGCCGACGCCGTTGCCGACGCCGGATCTCGTCGGCGGCGGTCCGGCGGGCGACGGTCAGCAGCCAGGTGCGGGCCGAGCTGTCACCTCGGAAGCTCGGGACCGAGCGCATCGCCCGCAGGTAGACCTCCTGGGTGAGGTCGTCGGCGACCCCGGGGTCGACCAGGTGGGCGCAGAAGCGCCACACGTCGGCCTGGGTGCGACGGATGAAGCTCGACAGCGCGAGCCGGTCGCCGTCGGCGGCGGCCAGCAGTAGTCGCGTGAGCTCGTCCATCGGTTCCCGGATCGTGAGCAGGACGGCGGTCGTGTGCGCCCAGCGTAGGTCCACGGGCCGGTGTCGTTCGGTGCGGGAACTGCCCTGGCCTGCCGGACGACCACCCGGACCGACCGACCATCGACGCGGCGACCCGCCGCCCCACGGGAGCTACCCCATGCGTGTCACCACCCGCCGCCGTGCCACCACCTCGGTGCTGCTCGGCTCGGCCCTGACTCTCCTGCTCGCCGGACCTGCCGCGGCCCACGTGACGGCCAACCCGTCGTCGACGGCCGCTGGCAGCTACGCCGTGATCGACATGCGCGTCCCGCACGGCTGCGAGGGTGCAGCGACCAACGTCCTCGAGGTCCAGATCCCCGACGGCGTCATCAGCGTGAAGCCCGAGCACGTCCCAGGGTGGACCGCGACGACCGAGATCGGGCCCTACGACGAGCCGGTCGAGCTGCATGGCTCACCCGTCACCGAGGGTGTGAAGGTCGTGACCTGGACCGCGGACGAGGGCCAGGAGCTCGCCGACGACCAGTACCGCGAGTTCGGCCTGTCGGTGCGCCTGCCCGACGCGGCGGGCGAGACGCTGACCATCCCCGCGGTGCAGACCTGCGTCGACGGCGCCGAGGAGGCGTGGATCGAGACCTCCGACGACCCGGACGCCGACCTCGCCTACCCGGCCCCGCAGATCACCCTGACCGCCGGCGGTGGCGGCCACGGCGGCGGCGCCGACGAGGCCGACGAGCGTGAGGAGGGCGACGACAGCGACGAGGAGCACGCTGCGGGCGACGGCACCGAGGTGACGGCCACCCCCGCCGGGAGCGAGCAGGACGGCGGGACCGACGCGCTCGTCTACGTCGCCCTGGCCATCGGCCTGCTCGGGCTCGTGGTCGGCGGTGCTGGCCTCCGGACCGCACGCGCCTCACGCTGAGCTGCTCGCGACGCCCCACCCGTCCCGCGCGCGGACCGCGCGCGGGACGCGGTGGGTGGGGAACCGGTGGCGAACCCCGCGCGACCACCTGTGACGAACCGCCGCACCGGCCCACCACCGACGAGGTCCCACCGTGGCCGACCCCACGCCTGCCTGCGCCCCCGTGCGTGAGGCCGTCTCCGCCGCCCTCGACAGCGAGGACACTCTGCTGCCCGCGGCCGAGGTGCAGCGTCACCTCGACGGGTGTGCGGCCTGCCGGCGGTTCGCTGCGGCCGTCCCGCAGGTCAACCGCGAGGTGCGCGTCGGTGGCGCCGCGCAGGTGCCCGATCTGACCGCGCCGATCCTCGTCGCCCTCGCCGAGGACCGTGCGGCCACCGTCGATGTCCGGACCTCCCAGCTGCGCGTCCTCGTCGCCCTCGCCGGTGTCGTCCAGCTGACGCTGGCGGTCCCGGTCCTGCTCGGGCTGACCGGTCCAGCCCTGCACGTGGGGCGCGACCTCGGTGCCTTCGAGTTCGCGCTCGGGGCGGGGCTGCTGTTCGCCGCGTGGCAGCCGGCGCGCGCGGCGGGGGTCCTGCCGATCGCCGTGATCGTCGCCGTGACGACCACGCTCGCGGGGATCGTCGATCTGGTGGCAGGACGTGCGACCATCCTCTCCGAACTGAACCACCTGACCGAACTGATCGGCGTGGCGGCCCTGTGGGCGTTGACGCGGCGGCTGCCCGGGACCACGGTGCGCCCGCCGGCGATCGCCGGTCTCGGCGGACCGGTCCGGAGAGCCTGACGTGACCACCACCACACCGACCGCGTCCCGCGCGGCCGGGCGACGACGGACGCCCCCGCAGCTGGCAGCCGCGGTGGTGTTGGCCGTCCTCGCGGTGGTGCTGGTCGCGTCGGCGACCCCCGCGTCGGCCCATGCGGTCCTGACCGGCTCCACCCCCTCCGACGGCGAAGCGCTCGACACCCCACCGGGCGAGGTGCTCCTGTCGTTCAACGAGCCGGTCGCCACCAACGAAGGTGCGCTGCGCGTGTTCGACGCGGACGGCACCCGCATCGATGACGGTCCCCTCGAGTACGACCACCCCACGAAGGTGGCAGTCGCGCTGCCCGACCTCGACGACGGGGCGTACGTGGCCGCCTACCGCGTGGTCTCGGCCGACTCGCACCCGATCAGCGGGACGATCACCTTCACGGTGGGCGACGCCCAGGCGCTCGACGCCGAGGCGGTCGCGGCCATCGCCGGTCCCGGCGCCGGGCTGCTCGGGACCGTCGGCTCGATCCTGCGCGGCCTCGGGTACGTGGGGACGCTGCTGGCCGCCGGGGCGGTGGTCTTCGCCGCCGTCGTCGCACGCGGGCCGGCGGACCGCCGCCGGGCCGAGCGCGTCGGTCGTCCCGCCGCCGTGCTCGGGGCCGCTGCCGTCGCCGTGCACCTGCCGGTGCAGGCCGCCGCGGTGTCCGGTTTCGGGCTGTTCACGGCGGTGACCGACCTCGGGGTGCTTGGCGACACCCTCACCAGCGGTTTCGGTCAGTCGTGGCTGGCACGCCTCGTCGCGCTGCTCGCGCTCGCCGTCCCGTGGTTCGTGGCACGACCGACGCCCGCTGACCGGCCGTCGCCGACGGTCGACACCGAGCAGACCTCCGATCCGAAGGGCACCCGCTACCCCCTCGTGTGGCTCGGCGCGGCGGCCGCGCTCGCGCTCGGCTCCTACCTGCTCGACGGTCACCAGAACACCGTCGAGCCGACCTGGCTGCTGGTCGGCGGGGATGCCGTCCACCTCGCTGGCGCCGCCGCGTGGTTCGGCGGCCTGGTGCTGCTGTGGGTCACGTTGCGCGCGACGCGGCTCGAGGACGACCCGGTCGGGGCGGCGACGGTGATCGCCCGGTTCAGCCGGTTGGCCCTGTGGTCGGTCGTCGCCCTCGCGCTGGCCGGGACCGCGATGTCGTTCCCGCTGGTGCGCAGCATCGACGCGCTGACGTCCACCTCCTACGGGTGGATGCTGCTGGCCAAGGTGGGCCTGGTCGTCGTCGTCGTGGCCATCGCGGCCTACAACCGCCAACGTCTCGTACCTGCCATCACCGCACGGGTCGTGCCCGCTGGCGGCAGCGTCGACGCCACCTCCGCCGAGGACGACAGCGCCGCCACCGCTGTCCCCGACGCGTGGGGCAG
Organism: Nitriliruptor alkaliphilus DSM 45188; assembly: GCF_000969705.1. Lineage (GTDB taxonomy): Bacteria > Actinomycetota > Nitriliruptoria > Nitriliruptorales > Nitriliruptoraceae > Nitriliruptor > Nitriliruptor alkaliphilus. The sequence continues at coordinate 907,864 of NZ_KQ033901.1, read as the reverse complement.
CCTCACCCGCACGGTTCGCGCCGAGGCGCTCCTGGTGGTCCTGGTGCTCGTCCTGACCGGCTTCCTCGCCACCACCCAACCAGCCGCCGAGGAGGCGGGCCTGACGGGGCCGACGATGGTGAACGTGCCCTTCGGTGACGACCTCACGCTCGAACTGGTCATCACGCCCTCGGCGGCGGGCCTCAACGCCATCCACGTCTACACGCTCGGACCGGGCGGTCAGCCGACCGGTGACGTCGAGGAGGTGCGCCTCGAGTTCACCTACATCGACGAGGACATCGGCCCGTTCATCGTCGAGCCGTTCGGTGCCGGCCCCGGCCACTGGACCGCCACCATCATGGACCTGCGCTTCTCCGGCGACTGGGAGGTCCGCGTCGTCGGTTCCCTCGGTCGCTTCGACGAGGCCGAGGTGACGCTGCCGTTCGTGGTCCGCTAGGAAGTCCCACCCTGTGCGCTGCGCCACCGACGCAGCCCGAACCCGAACCCGCCCCCGACGTGAGGCCTTCACCGATGCGGTTCCGCCGTCCCGTGACCGTCGCCTTCGCGACCGCCGCCCTCGTGGTCGCCGGCGTGCTGCCGGCCAGCGCGCACCCGTTCTTCACCGACGGGGCCACCGCACCTGCGGGGTCGCTCACGACGCTGACCCTCGCGATGGCACACGGGTGCGGGACCGAGGCCGACGCCGGCGGCGCCCCGACCCTGGAGGTGTCGATCGAGGTCCCGGGCGCCTTCAGCTACATCGCGGGGGCGGAGGTCGACGGCTACGAGGTCAGCACGGAGGGCGACGGTCCCGTCCCGGACGTGGTGACCTGGACCGCGACCGACGGCGGCATCCCCGCCCCCGAGCTCGAGTTGGACGTCGTGGTGGAGGGGGATCCGGGCGACGAGGTGTACGTCCCGGTGTTCCAGGGGTGCGAGGACTTCTCCTACCGGTGGATCGGGACCCCCGACGAGCCTGCCGACGACCCGGCGGTCCGCCTGACCCTGGGCGAGCCCGACCCGGACGCACCGGACCCGCCGGCACCCGTCGAGGAGCCGGACGCGACCACCGAGGACCCGGACGAGGGCGACGACGCGGGCACGGACGAGGACGTGGCCGGGGGTGACGACGAGGCTGCACCCGACGACGACGACACGACCGTCGAGGACCTGCCGACCGAACCGCCCGAGGACGAAGCCGGTGGTGGCTTCGGGTGGTTGCCGATCGTGATCGGCGCGATCGTGCTGGCGGCCATCGGGGGTCTGCTCGGAGCTCGACGGCGGCCCGTCGAGGACCCGGCGGCCGGCGACGGCACGGGTATGGCGCCGCCATCCGACGAGCTGTGAGGGCCCCGGCACGGGTCAGCGTGACCGCGGTCCTGGTCGGAGCGCTGTCGACCCTGGCCCCGACGATGGCGGCGGCCGACCCCGCGGGGCCAACCAACTACGAGTCGCGGGTCTCGAGCATCGAGCCTGCCGTCGACGGCCTCGAGGTCGAGGTGCTCGGTGGTGACGCTTACGTCCAAGTGAGCGTCCCGCCGGGGTCGACGGCGACCGTCGCCGGGTACGACCCGAGCGGGACCGAGCTGTACCTGCGGTTCCTGCCGGAGGGGACCGTCGAACGCAACGAGGCGTCCCCCACCCGGTGGCTCAACGACGAGCGCTATGGCGCCGAGGTGCCGCCGGAGGCCTCCGCCGAGGCACCGCCCCGGTGGGAGGTCGTTGCGACAGGCGGCACCTACGCCTGGCACGACCACCGGGTGCACTGGATGTCGCCCGAGCCGCCCGGGCAGCTCGACACCGGCGCCGACGAACCGCAGCTGGTCCAGACCTGGACGCTGCAGCTGACGGTCGACGACCAGCCGGTCGAGGTCGCCGGCGAGCTCCACTACCTGCCCTCCCCCTCGCCCGTCCCGCCCGTCGCGGTGCTGGTGCTCGTCCTCGGCGCCGGCGTGGCGCTCGCGCTGCGCCGGCCCACCGCCGTCCCGCTCCTCGCGCTGGCGGGCGCCGTGGCTGCGGCCGTCGTCGGGGCGGCGTCGGTGACCGGCCTGCCGCCGGGCGCCGACAGCGAGCCGGCGCTGTTGATCCTGCCCGGCGTGGCGCTGGTGCTGCTGCTGGTCGCCGTGGCGATCCGGGGCCGGCCGGGCATCGGTCCCCGGCTGATCGGTGCGCTCGCGGGTCTGCCCCTCGTGGTCTGGGGCGTGCTGCTGATCCGCTCGCTGGTGGTGCCGATCGTGCCGACCGCGCTGCCGAACGGGGTCGCACGCGTGCTGGTGGCGGTGGTGCTCGGCACTGGGCTGGCGTCGCTGGTCGCCGCAGCACGCCTGCTGACCGCCCCGCCCCCGCCTCGGGCCTGACCGCAGGAGGGACGGGTCGGGCGACGGCGGGTTCAACCGCCGGGCAGCAGCCCGTCGTCGTCCTCGCCGTCGTCGTCATCGTCGTCGGGCGGGTCGGGCGTCGGGTCGGGCGTCGGATCCGGCGTGGGCTCCGGTTCGGGCTCCGGTTCGGGCTCGGCACCGCGGCTGACCACGATGCGTACCGTCGTCCCGGGGCTGACCTGCTGCCCGGCGCCGGGGTCCTGACGGATCACGAAACCCTCGCCGACGCTGTCGTTGAACTCGCGGTCGACCTGGACCACCAGGCCCTGGCCCTCGAGGGCGCTGATGGCGTCGCTCTCGCTGCGGTTGACCACGGGTCGGACCGTGACGAGTTCCTCGCCCTGGGAGACCACGTACGACACGCGACTGCCGGTCGGGACCTCCTCACCTGCCCCGGGGCTCTGGCGGATGATCTCACCGACGTCGAACTCGGAGGAGAACTCGCGGGTTCGCTCACCTGCGACCAGCCCAGCGGCCCGCAGGTCCGCGAGCGCGTTCTCCTCGGACCTGCCCACAAGGTTCGGGATCGTCACGAGCTCGGTGCCCGTGGACACCACGATGTCGACCGCGCTGCCCTCGTCGACCTGGTCGTTCGGGTCGGGGTTCTGGCGGATGATGGTCCCGGGTTCGGCGTCGTCGCTCGGCGCCTCGTCGACCCTGCCGAGCTCGAGCCCGGCGGCATCCAGCCGATCGACGGCCAGCTCCTCGGTCAGACCGATCAGCTCGGGGACGGTGACCTGCGCGACCTCCTCGCCGGTGAGCAGGTTGGCGAGCAGCCACACGAGCCCGACGATGGCGAGGATGGCGAGGACGGCCAGGATCGCGTAGGTCGCGCCGCGCCGCCGCTTCTGTTCCTCCTGGCCGCGGATCACCGACGTGGCGGCCGCGGGGGCGAGCAGCGCGGTCTCGTCGCGCATCATCACCGGTGGAGCGGCGACCGGACCGCCGGCGTGGGCGTGGAGGAGGTCGTCGCGCATCTCGAAGGCGTCGCGGTACCGGTTGGCCGGGTTCTTGGCCAGGGCACGCATCGTGATCGCCTCGGCGGCGGGCGAGATCGACGGGTCGAGCTCACGCGGGGGGCGTGGTGGCTCCTGCACGTGCTGGTAGGCGACCGTGACGGCCGAGTCACCGCGGAACGGCTGCTGGCCGGTCAGCGACTCGTAGAGCACGACGCCGAGGGAGTACAGGTCGCTGCGGGCGTCGACGTCGAGGCCCTGCGCCTGCTCGGGCGACAGGTACGCCGCGGTGCCGAGCACGGCGGCGGTGCGCGTGACGGTCTCGTTGTCGACGGCCCGCGCGATGCCGAAGTCGGTGACCTTCACGGTCCCGTCGTCGGCGAGGAGGATGTTGCCGGGCTTGATGTCGCGGTGGACCAGGTTGCGCTCGTGGGCGTAGCCGAGCGCCGAGCAGACGTCCGCGACGACCTCGAGGGCGCGGTCCTCGGTCAGGCCCCCCGCGTCGATGGCCTGCTGCATCGAGCGCCCCTGGACCAGCTCCATCACGATGTAGGGCTGGCCGCGGTCCTGTCCGGTGTCGTACACGGCGACGAGGTTGGGGTGGTTCAGGCGGGCGACGTGACGGGCTTCGTCCTGGAAGCGCCGGGTGAAGCTCTCGTCCTCGCGGAACCGGTCGAGGAGCAGCTTGATGGCCACCTCACGCCCGAGGGTGCGGTCGTGGGCGGCGAACACCTCCGCCATGCCACCGCGCCCGAGCAGGCGCGACAGCTCGTAGCGTCCGGCGAGGACGCGGCCTTCACTCACCGTGGCTCCGTGGCTCGGGGGGTGCGTCGGGACACCGCACACGGCGGCTGAGGTTAGCGGTCACGGTCATCACCCCTGGTGGTCCGGGTCGCTGCCGCGGCCTCACCGGTCGAGCGCCGCCTGCATGACCGAGCGTGCGATCGGTGCCGCCAGCGCGCCGCCCGTGGCGTCCTCGCTGCTGCTCGGCAACACCACCGCGACCGCGACGTCGTCACCGGCGAACCCGACGAACCACACCGTCGGATCGCCACCGGTCTGCGCCGTTCCCGTCTTGCCGCCGACCTCGACGCCATCGATGGCCGCCCGGGTCCCGGTGCCGTTCTCGACCACGTCGACCATCATCCGGCGCAGCTGCTCGGCCGTCCGTGGGGACACCGGCGTGTCGCCCGAGCCGCGGATCTCCCAGGCCGCGCCGGCCGGTCCACGCAGCTGCCGCCCGGCGGGATCCCGCACCGAGGCCACCAGGTGAGGCCGAACGAGCTGACCGCCGTTGGCGATCGACGCCGTCAGCAGCGCCATCTGCATCGGGGTGGCCCGGACGTCGCGCTGGCCGATGCCGGACTGCGCGACCGAAGGCAGATCCTGCTCGCGAGGGATGGCGGAGGTCGCCACCGGGAGCTCGAAGGGGACCTGGTTGTTGAAGCCGAAGCGCTCGGCCTGGTCCGCCAGACCCTCGGCGCCGAGCTGCAGGGCGAGCTCGGCGAACGTGGTGTTGCACGACACCCGGATGGCGTGCGCCAGGGTCAGAGGCTGACCGTCGTTGCAGCGCCCGCCGCCGAAGTTGCGGATGTCCGCCGTGGTCTGGGGCACGTCGAACGCAGCCGGGTCCTCGAAGCGGTCGTCGGGCTGCACGCCGGCCTCGAGCGCGGCCGCGGCGGTGATCAGCTTGAACGTCGACCCGGGCGGGAAGGTCTCGCGGAGGGCCCGGTCGACCAGCGGTCGGGACTCGTCGGCGTTGAGCTCCTCCCAGGTCTGGCGGATCTCGGCCGCGTCGTGCGACGAGAGCGGGTTCGGGTCGTAGGTCGGGTTGGCGTAGCTGGCCAGGACCGCACCGGATGACGGGTCGAGCGCGACGACGGCCCCCGTCACACCACCCAGCGCGTCGGCCGCCGCCTGCTGGACCGCCGGGTCGATGGTCAGCACGACGGCGTTGCCGGCACGGTCGCTGGCGCCGAGCAGCTCGCCGAGGTTCTGGGCGACCTCCTCGGTCGAGCGGCCGGTCAGATCCTCGTTGAGGCTGGACTCCAGACCGGAGCGTTGCAGCAGGAAGGAGTAGTAGCCCGTGATGTGGGCGTACAGCGGCCCGTCCGCGTAGGTCCGCAGGTAGCGCAGGTCGCCGGTCTCGGTCGCCACGCTGCGTGCGATGGCTTCCTCGCCGACGACGATCGGGCCGCGTTCGATGGCGTACTCGCGGATGATCAGGCGCCGGTTGGCCGGGTGGGTGGCGAGGTCGTCGGCCTGCAGCAGCGTGATCACGTTGAGGTTGACGAACAAGGCGCCGAACAGCACCAGGACGACGGCAGCGACGCGACCGATCGAGCGGTTCACCGGGCACCCGCCGGTCGGGAGGCAGGGCGACGCTCGCGCCCGATGGCCTGAGCGCGGGACTCGTCGCTGGTGCGGATCAGCAGCCCGATGAGCAGGTAGTTGGCCAGCAGTGACGAGCCGCCGTAGGAGATGAACGGCAGCGTGATCCCCGTCAGTGGCACGAGGCGTGTCAAACCGCCGACGATCACGAACGCCTGGAAGGCGAGGGTGACCGTCAGACCGAGCGCGAGGAGGGTGGAGAACTCGTCCTTGGCGGTCAGCGCCACCTTGAAGCCGCGGACGGCCAGCAGGAGGAAGGCCAGGAGCACCGCGGTCGCGCCGAGGAGCCCGAGTTCCTCACCGATGACCGAGAAGATCGCGTCGGTGGCGCTGAACGGGATGTCCTGTGGTCGACCGAACCCGGGCCCCGTGCCCGTCAGGCCGCCGGTCCCGAGCGCGAACAGCGACTGGGCGATCTGGTAGCCGGCGTCCTGGACCTGGCTCCACGGGTCGAGCCAGATGGAGACGCGGACCCGGACGTGCCCGAAGAGGTTGTAGGCGAGCCACGACCCGAGCCCGAAGGCGACGCCTCCGACGATCGGGTAGGCGATGCGACCGGTGGCGACGTAGAGCACCGCCATGAACGCGCCGAAGAACAGCAGTGCCGAGCCGAGGTCGCGCAGCCCCGCCATGACCACCAGCGCGACCCCGGCGGCGGCGAGGACGGGTGCGAGGTAGCGGGGCGCCGGCAGCAGGAGCGGTCCGAGGCGGTGGGTGGCCACCGACAGGAGGGCCCGGTTGCGTTCGAGATAGCCGGCCAGGAAGACGATCATCGTCAGCTTGGCGATCTCGCCGGGCTGGATGGTCATGCCCGCGATGCGGACCCACAGCTGGGCACCGTTGATGGTGCCGGCCGTGATGCCGGGGACCAGCGGGAGCAGCAGCAGGACGATGGTCAGCAGGCCGAACGTGTACTGGTAGCGCCCGAGCTGGCGCAGCTCGCGGACCGCCAGCAGCAGCGCGCACATGGCGCCGATCGACACGATCGACCAGACCGTCTGCGGGGCCGCCAGCGACCCGTCGGTGGCCAGGTCGACACGGCGCACGAACACGATGCCGATCCCATTGAGCAGGATCGTGAGGGGCAGGAGGGTCGGGTCGGCGTGGGGGGCGAGGGCTCGGACGGCGACGTGCGCGACCCCGCCGGCGGCGGCGACCGCGAGCACCGGGGTGAGGGCGGTCAGCGGGACGTCGGGGGTCTGCGACAGCTGGAGCAGCGCCGCCGCGCCGCAGGCGACGAGGGTGGCGCCGATCAGCAGCGACAGCTCGCGCCGCCGGAGCTGAGCGCCGCCGGCTGTCGACGCAGCACTCACGACTCGGGGTCCGCGTCCGTGTCCGTGCCCCCGTTGGGCTCGTCACGTCGAGGGGCGTTCTCGACGATGCGTCGCGCGTCCACGAGGTCGGCCGCCGTGACTCCGTCCTCGAGGGCTTCGGCGTACCAGGTCGGGACCTCGTCGACGGTGAGCTCGGTGCGCTCGAAGACGCGGCCGAGCTCGAGCGGACCGAGCGTCAGGTCGACCCCGCGGTAGATGACGACCTGGTCCCCGTCGAGGCCGACGTAGTACGAGCGGTCGATCAGGAAGCGACCACCGAGGAGCGCCAGCCCGCCGAGGATGGCGACCCCGAGCAGCACCACCAGGAGCCGGCCGAGGGTGCGTCCGACGGTGCGCTCCCCACGGGTGTCGTCGCCCCCCGTCGTGGCACCCGGTCCGCCCGGGGTCAGCGCGCCGTAGTTGCCCAGCCGCCGGGCCCAGTCGCCGTCCTCGGTGTCCGTGCGGGTGCCGATGACGACCGGTGCGGCGCGGCCGCCTCCGCCCGCAGCCGGATCGGGACCGCCGATCGGGCCGGTCGCGTCCTGGTCCGGCGCGGCCCCGCCGGCCACCGTCGGCGCCTCGCCGTACCGCAGCAGCACCGCGGTGACGTTGTCGGGACCGCCCCCGGCGTTGGCCGCGTCGATGAGCCGCTTGAGGGTCTCGTCCGGGTCGTCACGTGCCGCGAGCATGCGGGCGATCGCGTCGTCCTCGACCACACCCGTGAGCCCGTCGGAGCACAGCAGCAGCTGGTCGCCGGGATCGAGCTCGAGCGACAGCGCGTCGACGTCCACCTCCGGGGAGACCCCGATCGCGCGGGTGATGATCGACCGCTGGGGGTGGGTGGCGGCCTCCTCACGGGTGATCTGACCCTCGTCGACCAGGTGCTGGACCAGCGTGTGGTCGTCGGTGAGCTGCGAGAAGCGGTCGCCGCGCAGCAGGTAGGCCCGCGAATCGCCGACGTGGGCGAGGTGGAGACGGCGGCCCTCGAGCAGCGCTGCCGTCAGCGTGGTTCCCATGCCGCGGTAGGTCGGTTCCTCCTCGGCCATGCGCGAGACGGTGGCGTTGGCCTCGATGACCGCGTCGCGGAGGGCGTTGATCGCGGCGGGGCCGTCCTCGAACGCGCGACCGTCGAGCGCCTTGACCGGCTCCAGCGCCGTCGCCGAGGCCACCTCGCCGGCGAGGTGGCCGCCCATGCCGTCGGCCACCGCGACGATCGACTCGCCGACCAGGAAGGCGTCCTCGTTGGCCTCACGCACGCGGCCGACGTCGGTCATCCCGGAGGCGACGGGGGTGGACTTGGTCATCGGCGCACCTCGACACGGGTCTTGCCGAGGCGGAGCTGGTCGCCAGCGGCCAAGGGCGTCGGGCGCGTCAGCTTGGCGCCGTTGAGGAAGGTGCCGTTGGTCGATCCGAGGTCGCGGACGCTCCAGCCGCCGTCCCCGTCCGGCACGAGCTGCGCGTGCTCGTCGGAGGCGTAGACGTCGTCGACGACGACGTCGGCGCTCTGCGCCCGTCCGAGGGTGATCGCCGACCTGCCGAGCGGACGCACCGCCGGCGTCCCCGTCGGCGCGTGCACGACGATCTCACGGGGGACCTTGCGCGCCTTGCGTGGGGGTTCGGCCGGCGCGGCCACCGCCGGGCGTGGCGGGGCGGTGCGTCGGCGCGGCCCGTAGAGGTCGACGGCGACGGCACGGATCGCCCGGGCGAGGAAGATGTACAGGGCGAGCAGCAGCGCGAACTTGAGCAGCGTCAGCAGGGCCCCGGGGAGCACGTCAGCCTCCCACCAGCTCGAGGACGACGTCCCCGAGCTCGAGACGGTCTCCGAGGGAGACGGGTTGCTCGGCTGCACGGCGGCCGTTGACCTTGGTGCCGTTGGTCGATCCGAGGTCCACGACCCACCAGGCGTCCCCGCGTCGCACCAGCGCCGCGTGCTCGCGCGAGACCGTGGTGTCGTCCAGCGTCAGACCACAGGACGGCAGGCGGCCGATGACGAAGCGCGATCCGGTGACGGGCTCGGACGTCGCGGGGACACCGGAGACGACCCGGAGCTGGACCTGTGCGCGCGGGACGGCGCCCACCACCATCGTGCGATCGATCGCGGCGCGGTCGTCCGAGCTCCGTTCGGCACCGCCCGGTGCGGACCCCGCCGCCGTGGCGGGACGCGAGCGCGCCGGCGCGTCGCCGACGGCTTCGACGCGGCCGGCGAGTTGATAGCGGCCGACGCGGACCTGCTCGGAGGCCTCGACCCGGATCTTGACCGGGCCGCGCAGGCTCCAGCCACGGTCGGCGGCGGTGTTGACCACGACCTCGCCGAGCTCGCGGGGCAGGGACGCCCCGAAGGTCGACAGCCGTTCGTGGTCCTTCTCGCTGACCTGGACGCGGTAGACGTTGGGGACCACGACGCCGTCGGCGGTCACGTGCTGGTGGTCCTCGGCGTAGCGCTGGACCGCCTTCGCCAGCTCGAGGGGCTGCAGACCGGAGCGGAACGCGCGCGCGAAGAACCCCTCGACCGCGCCTTCGAGGCGCTTCTCGAAGTCCTGGAGCACGCCCATCGCCTACGCTTCCCGCGTCGCTGCTGACGCGATACCGCGCCGTTGGTCGTCCTGGTTCCCGGACCGCACCCCGCGAAGACCAGAACGGCGGGAACGTAGCCGATTGGCCGCCTGAACCTCCCCCGTCCGAACGACGCACGGTGCCGCGCGACCGCCTCCGGCGCGACCCTCCGCCACGTGCCGCACACGCGGTGCAGCGTCCGCGCAGGCGGGCCACGGTGAGCGCTCACCGGTGGCGCGTTGTCGCTGGTCTCCGTGCGTTGCTACCTTCCGCGGCTCCACTCCTGGGCGGGTGGCGGAATTGGCAGACGCGCACGGTTCAGGTCCGTGTGTCCGTAAGGACATGGGGGTTCAAGTCCCCCTCCGCCCACTTCACCGCTTCGACCGGTCCGTGAGGCCGGACGCGGCACGTTCGACGGAACGCCCCCGACCACCGCGGGGGCGTTTCGCATGCCGGTGACAACGGATCGACAACATCCGGCTGGCGGGAGTGTTGTCACCGTCGCTGCGAGGTTCCGTGACAACGCGGTGACAACAACCCAGAGGTCTGCGCCGCGCACCTACCCGGCGGAGCGGAACCGTTCCCAGCGCTGCTCGAGCTCGTCGGGTCCCGGTCGGTCTGCGCGGCGTGCCGGGATGACTCGCAGTTTCTGATCGTGGAACCCCTGCAGGCCGTGGAGCAGCATCGGCCCATCGACCTCCGCCAGGATGTCGTGGCGGACGACGACGTGCAGATCCGGGCGGATCCCAAGGATGTGCCGGTCGAACGCCACGTGGTGAAGCTTGCACAGGACCAGCCCGTTGGTCACGACCGGAGCGCCGCCGTCGGCGTCGCCCACGATGTGCGCCGCGTCGACGAGCTCCCTGCGTCGCAGGCTGCAGATGGCGCAGCAGCTCCGGTAGGCACGCAGGACCGCCTCCCGGAAGCGGGCCTGATGCATCCGCGTCTTCACGATCTGAGCGCGGTACTGCCGAGAGACCTCGTCGGCCGCCAGGTCATCGAGGTGGCGAGCACCGAGCTCTGTGAGGTCGAGGCTGAATTCCTGCGTCGTCGGATCATCTCCGAGGACATAGACGGGGTAGAAGGGCCGGTAGAGGTTCGGGACCACGCCGAACCAGTAGACGAGCGGCAGCCGCCGGCGGTACGCGACACGGACGGCCTCGTTGTCAGCATCGGCTTCTGCCTGAGCCCGGGCGGTCGGCGTGTTCGGAGTCCGGTGGTGGTACCGGAACATGCCATCGGCGCCGAAGCGGTCGTCGTAGGGCGGCGCACTCCCGACCTTCGGTGGCGTCGTGGTGATGCCAAGCGCCGCGTCGAGCTGCCTCGGCTTGTGGATGCCGCTGGCGTGCGAGAAGGGCTTGACGATCTGCCCATCGACGACGACGGGTTCTCGAGCCACCTCGACGGGCAGAACCTCGCCGTGCAAGGCCTGCCGGCGCCGAAGCGCGTCGAAGTACGTGGTTCGGACCCGCTCCTCGAACCCCTGTGTCGCCATCCCTGCCCCCCGTCGCCCGGCAGCATCGTAGATCGCGGCCACGAGGGGGGCGAGCGACTCCACTGGGGGTACACCAGACCAGCTGATCCATTCGGCCACCTGCGGCGTCACGGCTGAGAGGTCCGCGAGGGGGGCCTTGTCCGCCCATGAGGCGACAGAGAACCTGAACCTCTTGGCGCGTTTAGTTCAATTTATAGGCTAAACTGAACCAACGGCGTAGGGTGGTTCAGGATGCGCGGGCGCTACGAGCGACGGACGTGGCAGTACGACCCGACCCTCTATGCGCCCGCTCGCTTCCGGCGGGCCTGCAACTATGACACGTTCCTGCCCGACCCCCTGGTGGGCTTCGAACCGACGATCACAACGTCGATCGTCGGGGTCGTCTCCGACGCGGAGCGTCGTCTGCAGCGACTCGGGTCCGGTTCGACGGCGGCCCTGGGGCCGCTCGCCCGGCTGCTGCTGCGGACCGAGTCGATCGCCTCGTCGAAGGTCGAGGGCCTGCAGGTCGACGCTCGTGACCTCGCCCGCGGAGAAGCACGAGCCGATACCGGTGGGAAACTCAACGCCACCACCGCCGAGGTCCTGGCCAACATCGACGCGATGGAGCTCGCGATCGACGAAGCCACGAGCGCCGATCGGTTCAGCCCCGACCAGATCGTTGCCATCCACCGGCAGCTGATGACCGCCGCACCCAACGCACGCGTCGCCGGACGTATCCGGACGGTCCAGAACTGGATCGGCGGCAACGACCACAACCCGTGCGGTGCCGAGTTCGTCCCCCCGCCCCCCGAGCACGTCGAACCGTTGCTCGCTGACCTGTGTGACGCGATGGCGGACGAGTCGCTGCCGCCGCTCCTGCAGGCGGCGCTGGTGCATGCGCAGTTCGAGACCATCCACCCATTCGACGACGGCAACGGCCGGACCGGCCGAACCCTGATCCACGTCGTGCTCCGTCGGCGCGGACTCGCCGAGGTGTTCGTCCCACCCATCAGTGTCGTGTTCGCACGTGACCGTGACCGCTACATCGATGGCCTGACTGCCTATCGGGAGGGAGACGTCGACCGCTGGATCGAGATCTTCGCAACCGCAGCCATCCAGGCAACCGACCTCGCGAGCTCCTACCTCGACGAGGTCGCGCGGCTGACCGAACGGTGGCGGAAGATGCTGCGGGCCGCCTCCGATCCGCGAGCGGACGCTGCTGCCTGGGCGATCATCGACCTGCTCCCCGCCCACCCCGTCATCACCGCGGCTATCGCTGGTGCGGTGACAGGACGCGCCAAGGCCGCCATCCACAACGCACTCGATCAGCTCGCTGACGCTGGAGTGCTCGAGGCCATCGCCGGCGGCCGGCGCAACCGCTCCTGGGAACCCGCCGGACTCCTGGATCTGATCGCGGACCTCGAAGCCGGTGAGTTGCCGACGTGAATCCCGGTACACATCGCCGTGACTTCGCGCGGGTCGGTGACCGTGACGCGCATCGGTCGTCGCGGATCTCGCTTGGCGGCCTTCGCTCCTGGTCGCGGACGGATCCCCTTCCGCCGGCGGGCAGCTCGCTCGGGATGGAGGCGCCGGCGTCCTGACCGTGTCCTCACCGTCAACACGCGAATTGTTCGCGGATTGTGCGCGGGTTCGCTCGATCCTGAGCTCCGGAGGTGGCCGTGGCCGTCTCGTCAACGCGCGGATGCGCGGGTTCGCTCGATGCTGAGCTCCGGAGGTGGCCGTGGCTGCGCCGTGAACACGCGGATGCGCGTGTTCACGCGCGGCCGTGATGCCGCGCGATCGGCCGGGCTGCTCGAGCCGCGCAGAGCGGGGATTCGCGCGGGTGGCCTCGCGCCTACCGAGGGGCGACACCATGATGTTGCACGTCCGGATGTGTCGGACGTTATGTCGCTGACCGCCCAAAGCAGACGGGATCGACGTCGTCGCCTTCCTGCTCTCCGACGAGCAGTGGGAGCCTCGGGGCCGCGGCATGCTCGCCGTGGTGGGCGTCATTCGCCGGCTGACCTGATCTAGCTCGGCGAGGATGCGGTCCTGCCGAGCACAGTGGCTGGTAACGGTCAGAGCAAGGCGGTGGCCTCCGCGACAAGCTCGGTCTGACGGTCCCAGTCACCCGCGGCGATGGAGATGACTACGCGCGTCGCTCCGGCAGCCGCCTGGGCGGCGAGGGACTCAGCGACGGCGGGTGGTCCGCCCCATACGACGATGCTGTCGATCGCCTCGGTGGGAATGCCGAATCGACCCATGGGATCGGACAAGTGGGCTCGGATGTCATCGCGGGAGGGAAGGGCCGGGTCGCCCTCAATGGCGACCATGACACTGGCTGTGATCGGGGGAAGGGCCTTTCCGGCGTCTGCGGCCCGCTCGCCGATGCGCGCTCGCGCGGCGGCGACGCCGGCGCCGCCAACAGGCAGCAGGAACCACTCGGCATCGTGCTCGATGACCCGGCGCTCGGCTGCGTTTGACATGCCCCCGATGACCAGGGGAGGTACCGGAGCACCGGGCGCTAGTTCGACTGTGGGCGCGCCGGGCTCGTCAGCCAGCACCGTAGGGGTCCCTGCGATCAACGACGGGAGGACCCTGAGAGCGGCGTCGGTGCGGGATCCCCGCTCGCTCGCTGGCACGCCGGCCGCCTCCCACGAGCGGACGTGGCGGTCGCCGCCCGCCCCAACGCCGAGCACGGCCCGCCCACCGGAGAGGTGTTGCAGGGTGGCGGCCTGCTTCGCAAGCCACACCGGTGGCCGGAGCGGGGCGATGGCCACCCCATAGGCCAAGCGCACCCGCTCGGTAGCGGCGGCCGCAGCAGCCAGGGACATCCCGCTGTCGAGGATCGCCGCGCCCTCGCCGGCGACGAGCTGGTCGACGGCCCAAACCGACTCGAAGCCCAGGTCCTCGGCCAGTCGGGCGGCGGTGGCGACGTCGCCCGGCGTGTCGCGGTCGTCGCCCGTGGTCGGCAGGAAGATGCCCAGGTCTAGTGGCGTGTTCATGGTTCTCCTTCGTATGGTCAGTTACTTCTTGATACTGAGCACATGATGCGTCACAATCGGCGGCTATGGAAGACGGCACATCGATGTTCCCTAGCCACACCGGAGGAACCTGTGTGGAGGTGACCGATGCCTGTCGGCTCCGCGACCTGCTCGATCGAATCGGCGACAAGTGGTCGCTGCTCGTGGTCGAACTGCTGGGTGAGGGGACAAGGCGCTTCACCGAGCTCAAACGCGACATCGACGGCATCAGCCAGCGCATGCTGACCCGCACCTTGCGCTACCTCGAGCGCGACGGCCTCGTTCGCCGCACCGTCCACCCCGTTGTTCCACCTCGGGTTGACTATGACCTCACGCCGATGGGGGCAAGCCTGCTTCAAGCAATCGCTCCGCTGGTCGGTTGGACACGAGCCCATCGCGACGAGATCACCGCCGCTCGCGCCGCCTACGACACCCGCGAAACCGAGGGTGGATCGACGGTCGCCTCTCCCTGACGCAACGGGTCCGTTCCGGGCGAGCGCGCGATGATTGCGACGCCCGCCCTCAAGTAGCGGTTGCAACGCCACGGCTCGCTGAACGACAAGGATGTCGTTCCCGAGTCGGTCCGCAACAACCATTCCGAGCTGTGGGACTCAGGCTCGCTGGCGGTACCGCTCGCCCTGTGCCACCTCGGGTACCGCTGCGCTGGGGGTCTCGGACGTGACGACGGCGTCCGCCGTCGCGTCGTCGCAGACCAACCAGCCGGTGCATGCTCTGGGCGCCGGCGGCATCCTCCTCCCGTCCGCAGGCGCCACGACGGTCACCCTCGACATCGGTGACGCCACCGAGGTGCAGCTACTGCTCGCTGCCGAGAACGCTGACGTCACGGCCACCATCGACAGGGCGCCGCTCGTCGACGAGGTCGTGTGGGGGCAGGATCTGCTGTCGTGGTCGGGACCGGTCTCCGGGTCAGCCGCTCAAGCCGCTATCGGCACGGTCACGGCCGCCACAGCGACCGACACCAACGGCGTCGGGATGGCCGAGCAGCTCGACGTCACCCTGCCGGCGACCGTCCCCGCGCAGGGCGGCGTCCGCTTGGTCGCCCAACTGAGCCTGAATCCACCGATGTGAGCGGTCGCGGTTGACGCGAAAGTGCCTCCGAAGCGGTCAGAATGGCGGTTCCTACGCCAACCAGTCCGCCGCAACGGAGGCACCTTCAGGATGCCAGTCTCGCAGAGCATCGACAGCACCGCAGTGAGGTTCGACGACGAGCGTGCGGTGGCCGATGCGGGCCTGCTACTGACGGGCACGACGATGACGCGGCTCGGTCTGGAGCAGGCGGCCGACGAGGCGGTCACGGTCGGTGAACCCACAGGTACGGGAGAGGTTGGCCCTGGTTGGCCCGCACATCGGCACCGAGAGCGGACACCAACAGTTGACACACGCGATTGTCGGCGTCGTGTGCATCCCGGGCCTTGCGGCGAAGGACCGCACTCCGGGATCCACGGCAGCCACTCTGGCAGCCGCTCGCGAACCGTGACTTCGATCGCTGAGGCTGGTCGTCCCGACACACATAGCGAGACCTGCGGCAGTTGGCTGCAACAGCGGCTCGGCGAGGTCAGCATCGCCGAGCCCGCGGTCGCAGGGCACGTTGAGCTCCGGTCGTTGTAGCCCAGAGGCCAGACCGATTCTGTGAGTGCTGCGTTTCGTCTCTCCGGGACTACCTGCGAGAACGGGTCCCACCTGCGAGACCTTCCGCAACGCTCGACACAGCTAGTCCGCCAGGGCCGGTTCCGCCTCCATGCTGGTCCAGCGGGTGAAGTCGTCGACATCGACGTTGCTGCCGCAGATGATCGTGGCGATGCGGCGGCCGGCGAACCTCGCCGGGTTCTCCAGCAGCGCTGCCACTCCGAGGGCGGCGGATGGTTCGACGATCAGTCCGGCGAGGTCTCGAAGGAATCGCATCCCGGTCTTGATCGAAGGCTCATCGACCAACACTGCATCGTCGGCGACCGCCAGGAGGTCGGTGAGCACCTCGGGGATCGGGTGGCGCCCGGCGACACCATCCGCGATGGTGTCGATGGTGTCGGTGGTGACGACCCGGCGGCGGTGCCATGAACGCGTCATGGCCGGTGCGCCGCTTGGCTGGACACACACAACCTCTACACCGGGCGATAGCGCCTTGAAGACGTGGCCGACCCCGGTGGCCATCGCGCCCCCACCCAGCGCGACGAGCACGACGTCGAGGTCGCGGCTGGACTCGACCAGTTCGAGCCCGATGGTCGCGGCGCCTTCGCAGGTGTCGAGGTCGAGGCTGTCTTCCACGAGCCGGATACCGCGACCTGCGGCGATCGACGAGGCCTCGGCACGAGCGTTCTCGATGTCGCCGTCGACGAGCACCAGCTCGGCGCCAAGCTCCCGGATGCGGTCGAGCTTGCCCGGGTTGGCGCTCGTGCCCGCGACGACCGTGACCGGGATCCCTCGGCGACGACCGGAGTAGGCCAGCGCCTGACCCAGGTTGCCCGCGCTCGCACACACGGCACCGGAGCCGTTGCCGGCCGCGATGCCGTCCATCACCACCTCGCTGCCCCGACCCTTGAAGGAACGGACCGGGTTCGCCGTCTCCAGCTTGACCGTCACCTCGCATCCAAGTCGGCGGCCGAGCGGCTCACAGATGTAGGCCGGAGTATCGACGAAGACCGGATCGATCACCTTCCGGGCAGCACGGATCCGGTGCAGGTCGAGGCGGGTTCCAGGCATGGCGTGAACCCTACTCATCCGCCGGAACTTCGAGCGGTTGCGCCTTCCGCGCGAGCGCGCGCAACGAACCCTCTGTGTGTCAAGGGGCGAGGTCGGTGGGTCGGGCGAGGGCAGGGCGAGGTGGTCCGGCGACAGGTGGCCGGACCCTCTGTAGGGTTGTTGGTGGATCCGGGTGTGACTGAACGTCAGCCCTCGAGGCTGCCGTGTCCCCCGGGTCCGCTCATGCCGCGGCGATCTCTTCGGTCGTCGCGGAGTCGGCGAGTAGCTGCCGGTAGATCACGTTGCACAGCTGCCGCTTGAGGGCGCGCATCGCTTCGCGGCGGGACTTGCCTTCCGCGAGACGCCGGTCGACGTAGGCACGGCCGGGGCTGGTGTGCGAGAGCTGGCTGAGAACGACCATGTGGATGGCGGCGTTGAGCCGCCGGTTGCCTCGTCGTGAGAGCCGGTGACGCGAGACGTCTCCGGACGAGGCTTCGATCGGTGCGGTGCCGGCGTAGCTCGCGAAGTGGGCCCGGCTGGGGAACCGGTCGATGTCGCCGGCATGGCCGATGATCGTGGCCGCGAGGATCGGTCCGATGCCTACGATGTCGGTCAGGGTGGTCTTGGAGGCCGTGACGGCTTCGACGATGCGACCGTCGATGTCGACCAGCTGCCGGTCGATCTTGCGCAGGTCGGCAACGAGCTCCCTCGCGAGCTGCTTGCGCTGTACCGCGACGACGCCTTCAGGGCGGATGCCCTGTAGCAGTCGGCTGGCCCTCTCGGCTGTGAGATGTAGCGGAGCGCCGCCTGGACGCAGATGCCGCAGATGGTTGTGCAACCGGCACACGATCCGGTTACGGGACGCCGACAGCTGATCGCGCCGATCGGAGAGCATCCGCAGCACCACCGTGACGTCCTCGGGCCCGACCTGGCGCAGCTGGCGTCCGTGCAGGGCAGCGATCGCGGTCGAGCGGGCATCGTGGCTGTCGGACTTGCGGGCCGACCCGCCCGAGAGCAGACGCACCCGAGCCGAGAGGGTGGCGGGCACGTCGGTGACCGGCTCACCAGCGGCGATCAGCTGTTGGGCCAGCAGCCGTCCGAGTCCGTTGGCGCCCTCGACCGCCCACCGACGGTCCGGCCACGCCGCGGCGAAGGTTTGCAGCTGATGGATCTGGTGCTTGCCGGCCGTGACGCGTAGCTCCGCTAGGACCTCTCCGGCCGCGTCGAGCGCGACGGCGGTGTGCGAGCTCTTGTGGGGATCGATCCCGATGATGACGTCCATGCTGGTCTCCTCGTTGGTGAACGTGCAGGAGCCGCTACGGACAGTCCTGATGCGAGTTCAGACATCCCTCTGTCGAGTCACGTGGCGGCGGCCTCGGCGGGCGCACCTCGTTACCAAGTCAGCCGGAGGCGACAGGGGATTACAGAGCGTTCCCGCCGAGGCCATCGACGCTACGGAAGGCCATCCGTCTCGTCGCCCACCACCGAGTCTCCATCAGGGGACTTCGCGCGCGGGCTGATCCACGGTTGCGTGCATGGAGAAGGGAGTGCCCCGCTCTCCGCCTGCCGGTCGGGCCGCATCGGCCGCCAGGGAGGAGCCGGCACGGCAGCGGTCCGTGTGGCGTAGGCCGACCTGTGACAACGGCGTGACAGCGAAGGCGGGGAAGTCGGGGACACCGGCGGGTCATCGCCGGGAACGACCCGGCGATGGCTCAGGTCCGGCCCGTGAGGAGATGGGGTTCAAGTCCCCCGCCGCCCACCATCACATGCATGGCCTGCCCCTCGCCTCACGAGGCTGCCGGCGGCCTGCAGCCGCGATCGCTGGCCCCCGCCCGACGAGCGCGGCAGGGGCTCGTTGGTGTCGCTGCCCCGTGCCGCTGGCCGTCTGCCACCGCCGACGGGTGGCCGGGGGCGCTCGGTAGGATGGGAACCGTGGAGCAGTCCCCCAGCCTCGTCGTCCGGCCCCAGGCGCTGCTGTTGACGCTCGCCGCCGAGTTCCTGCTGGACCAGCCGCGGCCGCTGTCCACCACCGGTTTCGTGGAGGCGCTCACCCGGGCGGGGGTCGGCGAGCACGCGGCGCGCTCGACCCTGACCCGGATGTGCCGGCGCGGGCTGCTCGAGCGCCACCGGGCCGACCAGAAGGTCTACCTGTCGTTGACCAGCCGGACCGAGCAGCTGCTGCGGGACGGCGAGGAGCGGGTCTGGCGGCAGGGTGCGGTGAACCGTGCCTGGAGCGGCGAGTGGACGGTGCTCAGCTTCTCGCTCCCCGAGTCCCGGCGCGCCGAGCGCCACCAGCTGCGCAAGCGGCTGACGTGGGAGGGCTTCGGTCTGCTCCACAACGGCCTGTGGATCACCCCGTCGAACGCGGACGTGCCGCGACTGCTGTCCGGGTTGGCGCTGGACGACGAGGTCGAGGCGTTCCAGGCCACGCCGGTGGCGCCCAGCCACGTGCAGGCGCTCGTCGAGGACGCGTGGGACCTCGAGGCCCTCGCCGCCGGTTACGCGGCCTTCCTGACCCGATGGGGTGGCGCGGAGCCGCCTCCGGAGATCGACGACGACCTGGCCCGGTTCCTGCTGTTGCTCACCGAGTGGCTCCTGCTGGTGCGGATCGACCCGCACCTGCCGGTGCAGCTGCTGCCTCCGGACTGGCCGGCCGTGCCGGCCGAACAGTTGGTGAACCAGCTGCGGGCCGCCTACGAGCCGGCGGCCAGGGCGAGCTTCGCGGCGTTCGCGGACCTGCGACCCGCCCCAGCCGCGGGCTGAGCGCAGCGGTCGCGTCAGTGACCGCTGGCACCGAGGAGGTAGGCCGCCTTGACGATGTCGGGGTTGTCGCGGAGCTCTCCGGCGGTGCCCGAGTACTGGATGCGGCCGCCCTCGATCACGTACGCCCGGTTGGCGAGCGCCAACGCGACGTGGGCGAACTGCTCGATGAGGAGCACACCTGTGCCGTCTGCAGCCATCATCTCGATCACCGGCATGAGCCGTTTGACGACGACCGGTGCCAGCCCGAGCGAGAGCTCGTCGATCACCACCACCTTCGGGCGGGCCGCCAGCGCCTGGGCCAGGACCACCATCTGCTGTTGGCCGCCCGACAGGGCCCGCGCCCGGGCGTTCGACCGGTCCCGCAGCTCCGGGAAGACCTCCAGTGCGCGCTCGATGCCAGTGCGCCCTTCGTCGGCGTCGAGGTTGTAGGTCGCCACCTCGAGGTTGTCGCGGACGGTCAGGTTGGGCAGCAACCGCCGGCCTTCGGGCACCACCGCGACCCCGGCGCCGCGCACCCGGTCGGGCCGTTGACCCTGCAGCTCCACCTCGCCCATGCGGATCGAACCCTCGGTGGCCGGAAGGACCCCGCCGACCGCCAGCACGAGGGTTGACTTGCCCGCCCCGTTCGGCCCCAGCAGGGTGGTGATCTCGCCGGCGGGAACCTCGAGCGACACGCCGTGCAGGACCGGGCGACCACCCCGTGCCACGTGGAGGTCGCGGACATGCAGGTCGGCATCGGTCACGACGCCACCTCCTCGATCTGCTCATCGCCGAGGTAGGCGGCCATCACCCGCGGGTCGTCGAGCACCTCACGGGTCGGCCCGGTGGCGATCACGTGCCCGAAGTCGAGCACCGCCAGCCGGTCGCACACGTCTGCGACGAGCTCCATGTCGTGATCGACCAGGACGGTCAGGGCGCCCGTGAGCTCGGGGATCTGTCGGATGATGCGTCCCAGATCGGCGGTCTCCTCGTCGGGCAGCCCGGCAGCCGGCTCGTCGAGCAGGATGATCCGGGGTGACCCGACCACCGCTCTGCCGACCTCGACGAGCCTGCGTTCGGCAGCCCCCAACCCGCCGACCGCGGTGTCTGCGCGGTCGGCGAGACCGACGAAGTCGAGCGCTTCCATCACGACGCTGCGCCGCCCCGACGCCGGCGCACCGGAATGCTCGAGCATCGTGAGGACGTTCTCGAACACGGTCAGCTCGGCCACCGCCTGCTCGGTCTGGAACGTGCGACGCAGCCCCCACCGGACGCGCCGGAAGTGGGGCATGGCGAGGAGGTCGTCGCCATACGCCGACACGGTGCCGGCGGCAGGCCTCACGAAGCCCGACAGGACGTTGAAGAAGGTCGTCTTCCCGGCACCGTTGGGACCGACCAGGCCGTTGACACCGGCGCCCATCGACACGGTCATGTCGGCGATCGGCACCACGCCGCCGAACCGGACGGTGAGGGATGCGACCGTGATCATCGTTGCGCTCCTACGTCGGCGGTCCGCCCGATCCTCGCCGCGATCGACCGCCCGAGGTTCGTCAGGTCCTCGACCACTCCCTTCGGCTGCGCCATGAGCGTGAACAGCACCCCCAAGCCGAACAGGATGGTGAGCAGCTCGATCGGCAGGCCGAGCGTCTTGTCGAGGATCTGCGGGAGCACCCGCAGCAGGAAGGCAGCGACCAGCGCACCCCACAGGTTGTAGACCCCACCCAGCAGCACGACCGCCAGCAGCAGGATCGATCCCTCGACGGGGAACTGGTTGGTGGTGACCCCGGTGCCGGCAGCGATGAGGCCACCGGCGACACCCGCGATCGACGCCGAGAGCGCGAAGGCCCACAGCTTGTACAGCGTGGTGTTCACCCCGGCCGCCACCGCGGTGACCTCGGCCTGGCGCATCGACGCCCAGGCCCGGCCCGGCTTGCCCTTGATGTGCCACGCGGCGATGAGGAACACGATGGCGACGACCACGACGGTGTACCGGTAGTAGGCGACGTCGCTCTGAGCGATGCCCGGGCGGGGCAGGGCGTTGAACCCCGAGGGGGTCCGAGGGTCGTACCCCCAGAAGCCACCGCCCCCGTTGGGGAACTTGACCGAGACGAGCAGGAGCGTGATCGTGCCGGCCGCCATCAGCGTCACCAGCGCCAGGTACAACCCGCTGAGGCGGAGCGCGGGCAGGCCGATGACGATGCCGAGCACCCCGGTGAGGAGACCGGCCGCCACCAGGAGGATCGGCAGCGGCAGCGACCCGTCGAACAACCCCTCGAACAGGAAGTGGAGGCGCAGCGATATCCACGCACCTGCGGCGACGAGCGGGATCTGGCAGAGCGAGTAGATGCCCACCCGTCCGACCAGGAGACCCAGCCCGAGCGTCACCAGCGAGTACGCCGCCAACTCGAACATGATCTTGATCCAGAAGGCACCGAGGATCATCGGCGCGACGAGGAGCGCCACGATCAGCGTCGCCGCGAAGGTGGCGATCCTCGGGCGGGTGGCCGCCGTGACGAGCGAAGGCAGGCGGGTGTCGACGCGCGTCGTCATCAGGCCACCCTGCCTTCGGTCTGCCGGCGCCAGCCGAAGTACACCAGGACCACGATGGCGGCGAGGAAGGGCGTGCTGGTCCGGTACTGGGCCAGCGCTCCGATCCCACCGAGCAACGATTGGACGACGCCGATCACGAACGCGGCGCCCACCGTCGCCGCCAGCGACTCGACCCTGCCGATCAGCGCCGCAGCGAGCGCCGCCACCGGGAGGGTGAACGTGAGCGCGGCGATCTCCATCGACACGAGGTTCGCGAGCAGGAGCCCGGAGATCCCGAAGAGGAGGCCCGAACCAGCCCAGGCGAACGCCTCGACCTTGCGGACCGGGATGCCGAGCAGGGCGGCGTTGTCGCGGTGGTCGGCGAGGGCCCGCATGGCGGTGCCGACCTTGGTCCGGTCGAGGAACGTCACCGTGGCGATGGCGATGCCGATCGGGAAGACCACGCCGATCGCCTGGGTCAGGTTGATGCGTACCCACCCGCTGACGTACTGCCAGCCCGACGTGGGGAGGGCGAGCGTGCGGACCTCGGCGGTCCAGTACCACTGCATGAGGCCGAGGAGGACCAGGGCGAGACCGAGCGAGGCAGCGGCCTTCACCAACGGGTCGCGGTCGGCCAGGGGCGGGCCGAAGAACCACCCGTAGAGGAAGGTGATCGCTCCGGCCAGCACGATCGCCGCCGAGAACGCCAGGTACTGGTTCCAACCGTGCTGGTTGATCAGCTCCCAGGCGACGAGCGACCCGACCGCGCCGACCGCGCCGTAGAACAGGTTCAGGACTCCCGTCGTGCGGTACAGCAGCACGAGGCCGACGCCGCTCATGGCGTAGACCCCGCCCAACGCGAGACCGATGATCAGGAACGGCTTGAGGTCGGGCATGGTGCTCCCGCAGGGTCGTCGAGGGACGGTCGGTCGACGTCGGATCGCGTGGGTCGGCCGGCTCGTGCCGGCCGACCCACGTCCGATCGATCAGCCCGCCGCGGCTCGGATCTGGGCGAGCGGGTTCTCGTCGGTCGCCTGGATGTCGAAGCAGCCCTCGAACTCGACCATGGCGCCGTCCATCGGCACCACGGTGCGGTCGGTGTTGTTCGACACGTTCCCGGTCCCGAGGTCGTTGCTGAAGTACCACGGCTCGCAGAGCATGTCGCTCTCGGCGTCCGTCAGGGCTCCGATCGCCTGGTTGACCGTCTCGACGGTGTACTCGGCGTCGGGGCCCATCCGCAGCAGCGCTTCGGTCGTGAACTTGGCCACCAGGTAGCCCATCTGGGCGAACGACGAGACCGGGAAGTCCGGGGCGGCAGCGGCGTGGATCTCCAGCATCTTGTCGTTGTCCGGCAGGCCGGAGTCGAGGACGTTGAACTCGGCGTTGATCAGGAACTTGCCGTTCCAATCGGTGCCGCAGCAGTCCAGGAGGGCCTGGGACACCGATGGGTCGTTCGGTGGCGTCGAGTTCGCCCAGATCACCGCGTCGATCAGGCCTTGATCACGGATCGCCTGCAGCAGCGGGACGACCGTCGGTCCGGTGAAGTTCATGATCACGCCGCCGCCGTCACCCGCCGCGTCCACGAGGCGTTGGGCGAACGCCGCGGGGTCGGCGATCGGCACCGGCTCCAGGATGCTCTCGAACTCCAAGCCCGCGAGCACGGCGAAGGACTCCACGGCCGTGTTGTTGAAGTCCATGCCCGGCTGATCGGGGGACACGGCGATCAGCCGGTCCACCGCACCGGCACGGACCGCCGCCTGGGTGGCGCCGAGCAACGAGTAGTACGGGCCCATGTTGACCGCCGACCACGTGTCGTCGAGGAAGCACCCCGGCGCGACACCGGCGATGATCGGCCGGTAGCCGTGGCTCGCGTAGTACTCGGTGTTCACGTCGCACTCGAGCAACGAGGTGTTGCCGACGATCGCGAGCACCTCGTCCTGCTCGACGAGCTTCGTGGCGATCGACTGCCAGACGGCCGGATCGGGTGCGCCCTCCTCGAAGGAGTACTCGATCGGCCGGCCGTGGATCCCCCCGTTGGCGTTCACACAGTCGAAGTAGATGGCGGCCATCTTCGGGACCCAGGTGAAGTCGACCCCCGGGATGTTGGTGGCCGCCCCACCGAGCCTGATCGGCTCCCCGGCAGCCTCCTCACCGTTGCCGAGTCCGCACGCACCCGGCTGCACGATCATCGGACCGGAACCGGCCGCTACCGCCTGTCCCTCAGCTGCCTCCGGCTGGTCCGGATCCTCCTGCGTCTGGTCGGGTGTCGGATCCTCGCCCGACGACCCACCGTCATCACCGTCGCCGCACGCGGTCAACACGAGCGATGCGGCCACGAGCGCCGCACCGAGACGTTGAAGTTGCATCCCTTGCTCCCTCTCCCTTGGTGCCTGGTCAGTTCGTGAAGGTGATGACAGGCTTGATGGTCCGGCCCTCGTGCATGTCCGCTGCGGCCGCGTTCAGCTCCGCGAGCGGGTAGTGCTTGACGAACCGTTCGAGCGGCAGTTCGCCCTGCTGGTAGAGGGCGACGAGTTGCGGCAGCAGCGTCTCCGGGTCGCCGTCGCCGAGCGTCACCCCGACCACCTGCTTGCCCGGCAGCAGCCCCTGGACGTCGAGCGATACCTCGGTCCCGGCTGGAGGCGCCCCGACGACCGCACAGCGGCCACCCACGCCGAGCGCGTCGACCGCCGTTCGCACGAGCGCAGGCACGGCGGTGGTGTCGACGGCGTGATCCAGCCCCCGGCCTCCGGTGAGCTCGGCCAGCACCTCGGCAGCGTTGTCGCGCCGGGTGTCCACCGTGTGCGTGGCACCGAGTTCGCGCGCGAGTTGCAGCCGCTCCGGCACCCGGTCCACGGCGACGATCATGGCCAGCGGCAACTGCCGGGCGGCGAGGAGGGCGGAGAGGCCGACCGCACCGGTGCCGAAGATGGCCAGGGTGGCTCCGGGTCGGGGCGCGAGGACGTTCCAGACCGTGCCGAAGCCGGTCTGGGCCCCGCACACGAGCGCGGCGAGCAGCTCCAGTGGCGCGTCGGCGTCCACCTTGACGACCGCACGCTCGTCGGCCAGTGCGTGCGCCGAGAACGAGGACTGGCCGAAGAAGCGGCCGCCGATCGGTGTCCCGTCACGGTGGACGGTGCGGCTGCCGTCGGCCCGGACGCCCATCAGCAGGTTGTCCGGGACCCACGTCACGCAGTACGCCGGGTGGCCGCCGCGGCAGTTACCGCAGCGCCCACACGAGATGTAGGAGAGCAGCACGTGATCGCCCGGCTCGACGCGGGTCACGCCTTCGCCGACCTCCCGGACCACGCCGGCCCCCTCGTGGCCGAGGATGCCGGGCAGCGGGAACGGGATCCCGCCGAGCTGGGCACCGAGGTCGGTGTGACACAGCCCAGCGGCGACCATCTCGACAAGCACCTCACCGGGGCGAGGCCCGTCCAAGGTGACGTCCTGGACCTGGAAGGGGGCGCCGGGTGCTTCGACCACGGCTGCGCGGGTGGTGAGCATGGTGCGACTCCTTCAGCCGAGGTTGATGACGACCGACTTGGTGCGCACGTACTCGGCCAGCGCCTCCGGGCCGTTCTCCCGGCCGTAGCCGGACTGACCGGTACCGCCGAACGGCATGGCCGGATCCAGCAGGGCCCAGCCGTTGACCCAGACGATCCCGGCCCGCAGCGCCCCGGCGACCCGGTGGGCCCGAGCCACGTCCTTGGTCTGGAGCCCGGCAGCGAGGCCGAACGGGGTGCCGTTGGCGAGCGCGATGGCTTCCTCCTCGGAGTCGAAGGGCTGGACCGTGAGCACCGGTCCGAAGATCTCCTCCTGCACCCACGCCGAGTCCTGGGCCGCACCCGTGATCACCGTGGGCGGGACGAAGAAGCCGCTGCCGGTGGGCTCGGGTCCGGAGGTGATCTCGACCTCCGCGGCCGCCGCCTGCTCGAGGTAGGCGCGGACCTTGGAGAGGTGCCCGGGACCGGCCATCGGACCCACGACCACACCGTCGGTGAACGGGTCGCCGACCGGGACGTGCTCGACCGCGCCCCGTAGCGCCGCCACCACCGGTTCGTAGACCGGCCGCTCGACCAGCAGCCGGGAGCCGGACATGCAGAACTGGCCGGTGTTGAACACGAACCCCTTGATCGCCGTCTCGATGGCGGCGTCGAGGTCCGCGTCGGCGAAGATGAGGTTGGCGCCCTTGCCGCCCAGCTCCAGGGTGACGTGCTTGGGGCCCTCGGCCGCGGCGGCTGCCACCGCCCGGCCCACCGTGGTGGAACCGGTGAACGCGATCTTGTCGACGTGCGGGTCCTCGACCAGCGCAGCGCCGGCGTCGCCGCCACCGGTGATCACGTTGAGCACGCCGTCGGGCAGGCCGGCCTCCTGCAGCAGCTGCGCCATGCGCAGCGCGGTGAGGGGGGTCTCCTCGGCGGGCTTGTGCACCACGGTGTTGCCGGCCACCAGCGCCGCGGCGAGCTTGGTCGAGCTCAGGATCATCGGGAAGTTGAACGGGGTGATCGCGCCGACCACCCCGTACGGCTCCGGCTGCGTGTAGGCGTGGGCGGGGAGGCTGGTCGCGCGGGTCGCGCCCTCGAGGCTCGCCGCCAGGCCGGCGTAGTACTCGTAGGTGTCGACCACCGTCGGGATGTCGATCATCCGGGTGAACATGAGCGGCTTGCCGACGTCCAGCGACTCCAGTTGGGCGAACTCCTCGGCACGCTCGCGCAGCAGCGCGGCGGCCCGCAGCAGCACCTGAGCCCGCTGTCTCGGCGTCTGGCCGGACCAGCGGCCGTCGTCGAACGCGGCCCGGGCCGCCGCGGCGGCACGCGCGACGTCCTCGGCACCGGCTTCGGCCACGGTGGTGACCAGCTCCCCGGTGGCGGGGTCCAGGACGTCGCGGCGGCGGCCGTCAGCCGCGGGGGTCCAGTCACCGTCGATCCACAGCTGGCCTGGGTCGATCGTCGTCCCGGCCACCCGCTCCGTCTCCATGGCGATGCTCATGCGCTGCCTCCCTGATCGTCCAGCGTGGGAGCAGCATCACGGCGCAGGTGTGGTCGGCGATAGGGTGAGATCACCCCATCCGCTACCCGGATCCGTCCGTCAGGCCCGCCGCGTCACGAGCCACGCCGCCACCTGTGTCCGGGAGGTGAAGCCGAGCTTGGCCAGGATGCGCTCGACGTGGCCATCGACGGTGCGCGGCGAGATCACCAGCGACGCGGCGATCGCCCGGTTGGTCTGCCCCTGGGCGAGCAGCTCCGCGACCTCGCGCTCCCGGGTGGTGAGCGCGCACAGGTCGGGGCCGGAGCCCGACGACCACTCGGCGTGGTCCGGCTCGACCTCCACCGGAAGGTCCTGCGGCTCGCTTCGGCGCCCCGGACCGTGCGCCGGCACCGCGGCCAGGACGCCGTCGATGATCTCGCGGACCGCGACGGTGCGGCCCGCGTACGTCCGGTCGGGGCGGCTGGTCGGCCCCGTCGCCAGCCGGGCGACGCAGGCGTCGTGGTGGCGGACCAGTGGTGGTCCGAACGCTTCGATCGTGGTGCCGATGCTGGCCCACACCGCCCGTGCAGCGGCCAGGCGTGAGGTGGCCAGCGGCAGCGCGCCCTCCGAGGCTGCGATCCAGGCCAGCACCTCGATCATCAGGGCCACGCCGACCGGGTCCCGGAAGCGCCGCTGGATCGTCAGTCCCTCGACCACCAGCTGGGTGGCCTCCTCCGGCGAACCCCGACGCCAGGTGTTGAACCCGAGCACCCACAGGGTGTAGGACCGGCACATCTGCTCCCCGCGGGCAGCGCTGATCTCCAAGCTCCGGCGGCAGGTCGCCTCGGCACGGTCGTGGTGGCCCTGGTGGGAGAGGGTGATCGCGAGCTGGAACAGCGCCCACAGCTGGCCGTCGGTCTCCCCGCGTTCATCGAGGTCGCGTACGGCCTCGGCCAGCCGGTCGGCGGCCAGTTCCAGGTCGCCGCGGAACAGGGCGGCCGTGCCCTGGAAGCTGGTGGCGAACCCGGCGATCCGTCGATCCCCGGTCCGCTCCGCCAGCGCACGGCAGTCCGCGAGGTGACGGTCCGCCACCGGGAGGTCGCCCTGGAGCAGGGACACCCAGGCCGCAACCCACTGCACCTCGGCCCGGAGCGCGTCGTCGGGGGCCGCGAAGTGCAGGACGCGCTCCAACCAGCGTCGGCCGTCGGTGAGGTACCCGTCCGTGCACCAGTGGTAGCGCAGCGCCACCACCAGCCGCAGCGCCGGGGCCGGGTCGGCCGGGTCGGCCAACGCCGTCTCCAGGGCGGCCTGCAGGTTGGCGTGGTCGGCGCGTTGTCGGCCCAGGGCCTCGGCCTGGTCCGGCCCGTACCACCGTTCCGCGGTGCGCTCGGCGAGGGCCAGGTAGTGGTCGCGGTGTCGCCGCTGCAGCGCGACCACCTGGCCGTGCTCGGTCAGGCGCTCGCGCCCGTACTGTCGGATCGTCTCGAGCAGCCGGAAGCGGACCTGCTGGCCGCCGGGCTCGATCGCCACCAGCGACTGCGCCACCAGCCGGTCCAGCAGTTCGACCATGGACTCGGCCGGGAGCTCGGCATCCGCGCACACGCCCTCGACGGCGGCCAGGTCGAACGAGCCGGCGAACACCGACAGACGGGCCCACAGCAGCCGCTCCGCCGGCTCGCACAACGAGTAGCTCCAGTCGACCAGCGACTGCAGGGTCTGCTGCCGCGGCTGGGCGGTCCTGCTCCCCCCGGTCAGGAGCGCGAACCGGCGGGTCATGCGGTGCACCACCTGCTCGGCCGAGAGCGTGCGTAGCCGCGAGGCGGCCAGCTCGATCGCCAGCGGGAGGCCGTCCAGCTGGCGGCAGAGCGTCGCCACGTCCGCGGCGTTCGCATCGGTCACCGCGAACTCCGGCGCTACCGCGGTGACCCGGTCGATCAGCAGCGTCACGGCCTCGATCTCACGGATCGCGGCCGCGGATGCGACCACGGCCGGGTCCGGGACGGCCAGCGGCGCCACGGGGACCAGGTACTCACCGGGCACGCCCAGCACGTGGCGGCTGGTGGCCAGCACCCGGGCAGCGGCGGTGTGGCGCAGCAGGCCGTCCACCAACGCGCCGACCGCGTCCAGGAGGTGTTCGCAGTTGTCCAGCACGACGAGGATCCGTCGACCGTCGAGGTGGTCGGCCAGCTGGGCGAGGGGGGGCCGGGTGGAGCGCTCAGCGACCCCGCAGGCCGTGGCGACCGCCTCGGGGACCTGCTCGCCGTCGGAGACCGTCGCCAGATCCACGAACCGGATGCCGTCCGGGAAGGCGCGCCTCACCTGGTCGGCCACCTCCAGGGCGAGACGGGTCTTGCCGATCCCGCCCACGCCCGTGAGGGTCACCAGCCGCGCCTCGCCGAGCAGCCGCCGCACCTCCGCGAGTTCCCGGCGCCGACCCACGAGGCGCGTCGTGGTCGCAGGCAACCGGTGCGGCGACGAGGTCATCCTGGCGCTCCGCGTGGTCGTCGACCAGCATGGCGGTGACCGACCTTGCCCAGGACAGGCTCCCACCTCCTGGGGCACCCCACGAGACCCTCTCCCAGGGCCGCGTCGAGTTGCTCGTGTCCAGGGTACGGCGGCCTCACGTCCGGGTCAATTCAGATCCGTGACGGTCGTCAAGGTTACGACGAAACCAGCAGCACCCGGGTGTCGTCGAGGCTGTGGGCGATCACCGCTCGGCCAGCGGGTTCATCGGCCCCCAGCGGTTTGCCCGGTCGGTGCGAGACGCCGCAGTCCGTGCTCAGCTCGTCAGTCGGCGTTCGGTCATGCTGGTGATCCGTCCGTCAGACCGCTCGACCTCGACGGTGTACGCGGTGGAGCGATCTGAATCCGGTGCCCTGTGCTCGGTCACGAACCCGTACGCACCGTTGCCGATGGCGAACACACCGGTGGTCCTCGTGACGACGGACCCGAACGAGTCCGCCCAATGTTCGGCAGCGTCCACCCCCGTGAACTCCACCCCGGAGGGTGACCTGTAGGTCATCCCCTCCAACTCCTCGGTCAGCTGGTCGATGTCCTGATCGTTGAACGCCTCGTAGAGGCGGTCGATGGCACCCGCGGCGAAGTACTCCTCGGACTCCCGCTGTCGATCGCCCATGCTGACCAGCCGATCACCGTCCATCTCCACGTCGAAGACCAGGATCGCCGAGCTCCCGTACGAGTCCGCGAACCTGCCGTGGAAGTAGGTGCGTCCGTCGGGTGCGTGGAAGGGATCGGTGATCCGTTCGCCCGTCTCCCTTCCGAAGTACCCCTCGAAGAACGTCACGGCTTCGGCACCCACCAGTTCCTCGCCGGTGTTGTGGAGGACGTACAGGACGTCGTCGCCGAAGACGCCGGCCACCCCGTCGGAGTCCTGGGCGTTGAACGCCTCGAAGAGCCGGTCGACGACCAGGGTCGCTGGATCCGACGATGGCACTGCGGTCGTGGGGGGAGCGGTCGTGGGTTCAGCCGTCGTCTCCGGTGCTGTGGTCGTCTCCGTCGAACCGGTGGTCGGCGATGCGTCGACGCCTACGACATCCGGCGCGGGATCGCACCCGGAGAGCGCGACGGCACAGGCGATGCTCAGGGTCGCCACCGCCAGCTGGGGCGTGGCCGTGGTTGCAGGTCGAGGGGTGGTCATGGTCGGTGGCTCCTGATCTGGAGCCCGATCATCCTGACCGGGCCGTCGTCGGCGTTTCGCTGCGGCGAAACGCCGACGGTGGGGGTATCACCGTCAGCCCAACGGGCCGATCGTCGGGTTCTCAGGAGGTTCCCGCAGGCGAGGTGCTAGCTGGCTGTAGGTCGCGTCAAGGGCGTCCGGGTACGGGTGCGTTCGTCCCGTCGTGGGGGGCGGGTTGCGCGCGGGCTATGGCGCGGGCGGTCGGGCCTCGATCGGGACGGGTGCATGTCGGGCCCATGCTGACGTATGCGACCTCGCCGGAGGCGGGTCAGCTGGCCTTGTCCGGGCTCCGGACATGGGTGGAGGCCGGGCGCCAAGCCAGTAATCGGCGTAACCGCGGTGCGGTCCGCCATAGCGAGTGCGGCGTCTGTTCCGGCCTCCGCGTCGAGGATGTCACGTCCGCGCGGGGTTGTGAAGGCCGGTCAGTCCTTCCAGTGGGCAGGGTCGTAGGCTTCTGGTCGCGGACCATCGCGAAGGCGATCTTGTTGGCGCGGCGGGCCATGGCGCAGGCGATGATCCCGGCGGGCTTGCCGCGTGCCTTGAGTGAGACGGCGTAGGGGCGGCTGGTCGGGTCACACAGCCATAGGCCCATGCCGAGCTCGAGGAGCGCGCCGCGGAGCTCGACGGACCCTTCGCGGCAGATCTGGCCGTCGTGGCGGGTCCCGGCGGACTCGTAGGTCTTCGGGGTGAGTCCGGCAGCGCGGTAGACCTGCCGGGCGGTGGGCCAACGTGCCGGTTCGCCGAGCGCGGCGCCGTAGCGTCCGGCCCGCACGGTCGCCCACCCAGGAGTCGTGGTCAGCACCTGGAACGGGGTGGACGGGAGCAGCTCGCTGATGCGCTGTTCGGCTTCGTCGGCATGCGCCTCGAGACGATCCAGCAGCTCGAGATCGGAGGCAACGAGTTCCCGGGCGGTCGCTGCGCCGTCGAGTGGCAACGCCGCCCTGGCGGCCGCAACGAACCGTTCTGCGACCTTACGGGAGACGATGACGTCGCGGGCGGCAGCGAACCGGCGGAACCGTGCGGCCCCGAGCCGCGACAGGCGTGAAGGGTCGGAGAACTCGGCGATCACCAGCCGTCCGACCTTGGTGTCGAGCAGGCTGCCGGCCAGGCAGCGGCTGGCGCCGGGGAAGGCGCGGTCCATCTGCCCGAGCAGCTGGTTCTTGACCGCGATGACCGCCCCGACGCGCCGGTGGCGCATCGCTGCCCACGCCTGCAGCTGCTGCAACACATCCGAGCGGACGTGACCACGAGGCCGCGTCCCGCGAGGAGCAGGTCGAACATCGCGGCGAGGTCGATCTGGTCGGTCTTGATCCCGCGCTTGCCGAGCACCCGCCGCTGTTCGGTCACATGCGCCGGATTCAACTCGACCAGCGTCCACGACATCGGCAGCATCGACGAGGCCGTCACCGGCCGGTGGTAGTGGCCTGCAGCCTCGACCCCGACCTCGATCTGGACCTCGCTGCGACCGTCGGCCACCCGATCGACGCGCCGAACCAACTCCACAAGGCCGGGCCGGTCCAGGCTGAACGTGAAGGGCGCGACCAGCCGCTCACCCGTCGCGTCAGCGACCAGCGCCATCGCTTCGTGCTTGCCGACGTCCACCGGGACCAGCAGACGCCGGTCCGCGCGGATCCGACCGATCCGTGCCGCACGCAGCGCGACATCACGACCATGAACGTGCACCATGACAACACCTCCGGGATGCAGACAGACGGAACTGACGCCTTCTGTTGTGCATCTCCGGAGGTGCCTTGTGAAGGCCCCCGAGCTATATCAGCGATTCTCAGTGGTGTAGGTGGTGGCGATCGATCGCAGTTCGCGGTCCAGGACCTCGGCGGGATCGAGATGAGCGGCCTGCTCGAGGATCGCTGCGAGCTCCGGCTTGGACAGTCGGGCCTTGAGCAGGTCGCGGTAGTGGACGTAGACAGCGAAGCTGGCGGGGCTGCGCACGGCGCCCCGGAAGCTCGCGAGGATCTCGGAAGCCAGGTGGTGGTCTCCGGCGTGGTAGGCGAGGGCAGCGCAGCCGAGCAGTACGTCGGTGTCGAGCAGCTTGATCGGTGATGTCCGGATCTGATCCGCTGCGTCAAGGAGCTGTCGACCGGCTGCGCCGAACTTCCCCTCCGTGACGGCGACGAACGCCCGCGTCAGCGACCAGCGGTAGTCGAAGAAGGCCAGCTGGGGGTCGATGGCGCTCGGTCGCGGCACCGCCAGCGCCTGCTGCTGCTCGTCGAGCAGGAGCAACACGAGCATCAGCTCCGCCGCCGCGAATCCGTCTCCCTCGCGTGTCATGGTCTGCAGGATGTCGGCGGCCGCGGTGAGGCGACCTTCCCTGACCAGCCCGAGGGCCAGCTGGCCGCGGAGGCCTTGGCGGATCATGACCGCCGATGCGGGCAGATCGGCCAGGGCCTCGGCGACGAGTTGTGGGATCCGCCGCGGGTCGAAGACCGTGTGGGCGTTGGCGAGCATGTTGGTCGCGGCTCCGCGGACCACCGGGTCGATGGCGGCTTCGAGGGCGGCCTCGCCGAACGTCAACTGGCCACTGAAGCGTCCGAGGTAGCTGGCGTTGATCGCGGATGCGGTCAGGTACAGCGCCCGTTCTTCGGGGTCCTGGAGCGCCGGGGCGACATCGTCGCGGCCGAGGTAGCGGCCGGCGCCATCGACGAACCCGTCGTAGCCGAGCACCAGCGAGATCCGGGCGGCCAGATGACCCAGGTCGGCGAGCGCGTCGTTGCGGTCGAACCAGTCGAGTGCCGCCAGATGGTTGCCGAGGTCGGTGTCGTCCTCTGTGGTCGTTCCCCACGGGTCCACATCGGCGAGCCGTGGCGGATGGGCCATCGCACCCGCGAGGACGTGCTGGGCATGAGTACGGCGTCGGCCCGCCAGCTCGCCGGTGTCGGCGAGGCGGTCCTGGGCGTACAGCCGTACGGTCTCCAACAGCCGGTAGCGCGGTTGCGCGGCGCTGTGGTCGACCTCGACCAGCGAACTGCGAACCAACGTGGCGAGACGGTCCAGCGTGCCATGATCGCTGCGTTCGGCGACAGCTGCCAGCGCCTCAGCATCGAACCCGCCCACGAACACCGCCGCGGCACGCAGCACGGCCTGCTCGTCCTCCTCGAGCAGGTCGTAGCTCCAGTCCATCGTGGCTTGCAGCGTCTGGTGCCGCCCGAGCGAACGGCGGCTGCCGGCCAGCAGCCAGAACCGGTCGTCGAGACGCTCGGCGATCGCGGCGGCGGTCAGGTGGGACGTGCGGGCGGCTGCGAGCTCGATCGCCAGAGGGATGCCGTCCAGCCGGCGACAGATCTCCTCGACCGCGTCCACCTCGGAAGGATCCGGTCCGCGTTGTGGCGAGGCCGCCGAGGCTCTGGAGGTGAACAGCGCCACCCCGGCGGCCAGCTGGAGCGAGGGCACGTGGTAGCTGTGCTCGCCGTCGATCCCGATGGCCTCTCGACTCGTCGGCAACACCGTCAACTCGGGACAATCCCGCGTGAACCGATCGATGGCCACCGCGATGGTGTCCAGCACGTGCTCACAATTGTCCAGGACGAGCAGCACCGGCCGGGACCGGAGCACGCGGACGATCCCATCGAGAGCGTCGTTGCGGGCGGCTGCGGGCAGACGCAGCGCCGCGAACATGGCGTCGACGACCCCCCTGCCGTTGCTCGCCACGCTCAGATCCACGAACACGACGTGGCCGCCGCCTTGCCGCACCCGGCGTGCGACCTCCAGCGCCAGACGGGTCTTGCCCACGCCTCCGACACCGGTCAACGTCACCAGACGAACTGATGCCAGCAGGTCGACGATCTCCTGCACCGTCCCGTCCCGTCCGACCAGCGGCGTGCGTGGCTCGGGCAGCTCGTTCCAGGCCCCGGCCGGACCGACCGTGTCCGACCCCTCCGGATCCCGGCCGTTCAGCAGACGTCGGTGCATCTGCTCGAACTCGGGCGAAGGGTCGAGACCCATCTCCTCGACGAGACGGTCACGGAACGCCCGGAACACTTCGGTTGCCTCGAGGGTCCGTCCGCAGCGGTGCAGGGCGACCATCAGCTGCCCGTGTGGCCGCTCCCGCAGTGGGTGTTCACGCACGTGACGCTCGAGATCGACCAACGCGCCGACATGACGGCCGAGATCGAGCAGACACCGGATCCGCAGCTCCTTGGCGGAGAGGCGCAGCTCGTCCAGCCGGACCGCCTCGGGCTGCGCCCAGCTCTCGTCGGCAACCTCAGCGAGCGCCGGACCGCGCCATCGTCCCAGCCCACGCTCGACGGCCTGTAGCGCGACCTGCGGGTCGCGGTCAACGAGTGCGGTCGCATGCTCGAGCTCTGCCTCGAAGACCGCGGCATCGAGTTCGTGCCCGTCCAACACGAGCCGGAACCGGTCCGGGCCGCCCACCAGCATGCGCGGCGCACCACCCACCTCCTCGGGCTCGAGTGCGTGCCGCAGACGCGTGATGTAGGTGCGCAGCGCCCCCGCCGGACGCGCCGGCAGGCGCTCGTCGCGCCCCCACACGATGTCGATCAACCGGTCGACATGGAGCGCGTCGTCCCGCAGCACCAGCAGCGCGAGGAGCAGTCGACGTTGACGGCCGGCGGAAGGATCGCGCCGTTCGCCATCTTCGGCGACGACCAACGGACCGAGGATCTCGAACTGCATGCGGATGCCATCGGATGGGAGCCAGCCAACGACGGCGCCGACCCGACGCCACCGTAGACCATGCACCGCCTCGTTTCGCTGCCGTTTCGCCGCCGTGAGACGCCGACGACGGCTCGGTCACGATGATCGGGCTCCATCGATCAGGAGCCGCCCACGATGACGATCACTCGGCCGGCAATGCCCACCACGCTCCCACACCCCCGCCTCTTCCAGGTCCTGCGCCGATGGACTGACGCATCTCTCGCCGCCATCCGGCGGACCTGGCAGACATCACGCCGCCCGACACGCACCCCGGCGTTCGCCCCACCACTCACCGTGTGGCAGATCGACCGGCACGAGGTCAGCTCCGCCCTCGAACACAGCCACTGGTGAACGGTGTTGACGGTCGTTCTCCTCGCGACGAAGGTGATGGCACGTTCGGGATGGGCGGGTTGTCGTGACGGACGTGCTGCTGCTGGTCGGGGTGGTAGCGGCCGTGGTCTTCGTCGGTGTCCTGCTCATCGAGGGGGCGCTGCGTCCTGGGTACGACCCGAGGTATCACACCGGCAGCGAGCTCGAGCTCGGCGAACGAGGCTGGATCCAGAGAGCCAACTTCTTCGTTTTGGGTGCCGGCGTGTTCGCCTTCGCGATGGGTGTCCAGCGGAGTCTGGAGAGCACGATCGGGGCGGTGCTGTTGGCGCTGTTCGGCTTGGGATCGACCATCGCTGGTGTGTTCGCTCCCGACCCTGTTCGTGGTTACCCGCCCGACGCCTCGACCGATCGGGAGGCTGACCTCTCCTGGCAGGCGAAGATCCACGATGTGTCCGGTCCGGTCATGTTCATCGCGCTCTTCGGGGCTTGTCTCGTGCTGGCGGGCCAACTCGGAGGCGGGTGGCGGGTGTACACGTTGGGGACCGCTGGCGTCGGACTCGTCCTGACGGCCTGGACCGCGGTCGCGTACCAGAGGGACGCGGCGATCACCGGACTCGTGCAGCGCGGTCTCATCGTCGTCTACTGGAGTTGGATCGTGGCGCTGGGGATCCACCTCGTGATGTGATGTGTCCCGGCGCTGACGCGCATCGCGGCGATCCCCACGGTGGGTACCGGGCGTGATCGGTCTCCCGGCAGGTGTCTCGTGCCCCGTGTGAGGAGGCCGTGACGTGCAGGCGGCCACCGTTCAGTTCCTCGCGATGGTGATGGGCGCCGCCCACGGCGTGGTCTGGCTGCTGGGGTCACGGTGGGGACGCCTTGGCCGAACGGCTCGGCTCCGAGCGAGGTTGCCGCTGCCGTCCCTGGCCGTTCGGGGAGGCTACGTGGCGCTGGTGGTCCCGCTGCTGTATCCGGCCAGGGTGGCCATCGCCCCACGGTGGGGGTACGACGGATCGTTGAACTGGTCGTCACGGATCGACGTGGCTCTACAGGGGGTCGGTCTGGGGCTGTGGTCCGCGGGCGTGGTCGTGCTCGTCTGGGCGGCCCGGGTCCTGGGCCGCTACATGGAAGTGGACGGGGTGGCCGAGGACCACACGGTGGTGACGTCGGGTCCGTACCGGTACGCCCGCCACCCTGTCTACGGGTCGTTCACGGTCATCGCGGCAGGGCTCGCTCTGGTGTTCCGCGGCTACCTGCTGGCGACGGTTGCGGCGGTGTGGCTGGCGTCCAGCATGCGGTGGGCTGCGGCGGAGGAGAGGCTGCTCGCGTCCTCCGAGGGGATAGGCGAGGCGTACCGCAACTACAGCGACCGGACCGGTCGCTTCCTACCAGACTGAGGCGCATCGGACGATGAGCGGGCGACGGCATGCAGGGGCCGCCTCGCCGCCGAGTTTCCTGTTGGACCAGCCACCGCCATCGTCGGTAGCAGCCGGTGGCGGTCAGGTCCTCGACGCGTCCGTCCGCGTGGCGGGCGAAACGCCGTAGCTCGGGTCCGTGGTTGGGGTCGTCCGCAGGCCACGGCCAGCCGCCGAAGAAGGTCTCCTGGTAGTCGTGGTAGGCCTTCTGGATCTCCGTCTTGGTGTTCATCACGAACGGTCCGTACTGCACGATCGGCTCGCCGATGGGACGGCCCTGGAGCACCGGGACCTCCGCCCCGTCACCGGTGTCGGTCAGCTGGACGGGCACCTCGGAGCGCACGACGGCCGCGTGGCCACCCTCCACCTCGACGTCCCCGATACGGACCGACCCGCCACGGAAGACGTAGACGGTGCGGATCGTCTGCGGGTGCGCCGCCGGGCCGAGCTGCGACGACCCGTCGGGCGCGATCGCCGCGTGGTAGATGCCCACGTCGGTGTCCCGACGTGACGCCCACGAGTGGGGCGGGGGGAGCAGCTGCACGGTGGCCGTCCACCAGCTCTCCCGCGACGACGATCACCTCGGTCGGCCGTCCGGCCCGGTCCAGGAAGGAGTGACGCGGGATCTGGTGGCTCCACAGCATGGCGGAGTGCGGTGGCACCATCTTGTCGCTGGCGGGCAGGTTGATCCAGATCTGGAACAGCTCGGTCTCGTTGCGCGCGGCGCGGTTCAGCAGCGGGAACCCGGGTACGAGCGAACCGTGGTACATCGACCAGCCGTCGCGGCCGGAGAAGTCCATCCCGACGTTGCGACCGACGAGCGGCGAGCAGGGCCCGAGCTCGTCGTCGGTCCCTCGAGCTACGACCGTCGGGTCGTGGCCGACCCGGTTCGCGCGCAGTCGGGGCAGCGGGCCCGGAAGGTGACCTCGACGCCGAGCAACTCGTAGCCGTGCCGCTGGTCGTCGGGCAGCCGCGGATCGTCGGCGGCGACGTCGAGGATCCGCCCACAGTCGACGCACACCAGGTGGTGGTGGCGTTCGACGACGTTGGGGTCGTAGCGCTTGCGGCCGTCGGTGTGGGCCATCTCGTGGAGCTCGCCCATCCCCACCAACTCGTGGAGGGTGTTGTAGACCGTGGCGCGGCTGACCTCGGGGAGGATCGCGCGGGCCCGTTCGAACACGTCGTCCGCGGTCACGTGGACGTGCTCGCCCGTCATCACCTCGGCGATGACGCGGCGCTGTGCGGTCAGGCGCCAGCCACGCTCGCGGAGGCGATCAACCAGCGGGGTCACGGGGGGTTCCTCAGGCGCGTCGTCGAGGTCACAGGGGCGGAACGCTACCAGACCTCGTTCCGGTCCGACCAGGAGGTTGCTCCACCCTTGGAACTGTTCTAGGTTGAGGTCCATCGCTCTCCGACGCGCCCGGTCCGCTCCATCCGCCCCATCCGCTCGAGCCGACCGGCCTCGATCCCAGCCCGAGCGGCACCCGGACCCCCAGGAGGACACCGTGTCCGACCAACAGCCCACCCGCCCGGAGTGGGCCGCCCGTACGACCCCGAGCCTGCAGGGCAACGAGCACTGGTGGCCCGACCAGCTCACCCTCAACGTCCTGCACCAGAAGCACCCGGGCTCCAGCCCGTTCGGTGAGGGCTACTCCTACGCCGAGGCGTTCTCGCAGATCGACGTCGACGAGCTGTCCGCCGACGTCGACGCGCTGATGACGGACTCGAAGGACTGGTGGCCCGCCGACTGGGGCCACTACGGACCGTTCTTCATCCGCATGTCGTGGCACGCCGCCGGGACCTACCGCGCGGTCGACGGCCGCGGTGGTGGTGGCACCGGTGCGCAGCGGTTCGCTCCCCTCAACAGCTGGCCGGACAACGGCAACCTCGACAAGGCGCGCCGTCTGCTGTGGCCGATCAAGCAGAAGTACGGCGAGAGGATCTCGTGGGCCGACCTGATGGTCTTCGCCGGCAACCGCGCGCTCGAGACCATGGGGTTCAAGACCTTCGGGTTCGGGTTCGGCCGCGCCGACATCTGGGCGCCCGAGGACGACATCTACTGGGGCCCCGAGAAGGAGTGGCTCTCGACCGAGGACGAGCGCTACACCGGCACGTTCGAGGACGGCAGCCGGACCCTGGACAACCCGCTCGCCGCGGTCCAGATGGGGCTGATCTACGTCAACCCCGAGGGCCCGAACGGCATCCCGGACGCGCAGAAGTCCGCGCACGACGTCCGCGAGACCTTCGCCCGCATGGGGATGAACGACCGTGAGACCGTCGCGCTGACCGTCGGTGGCCACACCTTCGGCAAGATGCACGGCAACGGGCCGGCGGAGGCGGTCGGCGCGACGCCCGAGGAGGCCAAGGTCCACGAGATGGGCATCGGCTGGGCGAACGAGCACGAGACCGGGCTCGGTGAGTACACCATCACCTCGGGCCTCGAGGGTGCCTGGACCCCGACCCCGACCACGTGGGACAACTCCTACCTCGACACGATCTTCGCCCACCAGTGGGAGGTCACCGAGTCGCCGGCCGGTGCCAAGCAGTGGCAACCCGTCGAGGTCCAGGAGGGCTACTCGGTCCCCGATGCGCACGTCGAGGGCAAGCTGAACCCGCCGGTGATGAACACCGCCGACATGGCGATGATCACCGACCCGGACTACCTCGAGATCGCCAAGGAGTACCACCAGAACCCGGACGTGCTCGCCGACGAGTTCGCCCGCGCTTGGTACAAGCTGCTGCACCGTGACATGGGCCCGAGCGCGCGGTACCTCGGCACGCAGGTGCCGGACGAGGAGCTCATCTGGCAGGACCCGGTCCCCGCTCACGAGGGACCGCTGGTCGACGAGGACCAGATCGCGACGCTGAAGCGAGAGATCGCGGACACCGGCCTCACCGCCGCCCAGCTCGTGGGCGCTGCCTGGGCGTCGGCCTGCACCTACCGGCAGACCGACCACCGGGGCGGCGCCAACGGCGCACGCATCCGCCTCGAGCCGCAGGTCAGCTGGGACGTCAACGTCCGCTCCGGCGTGTCGGCGGTGATCGACCGGCTGGAGCAGGTCAAGGACGCCTCCGACGCGAACATCTCGCTCGCGGACATCATCGTCCTGGCCGGCAGCGTCGGGGTCGAGATGGCCGCGAAGGCGGCCGGCCACGAGGTCACGGTCCCGTTCACCCCGGGGCGCACCGACGCGACCCAGGAGATGACCGAGGTCGACACCTTCGAGCACCTCGAGCCGCGGCACGACGCCTTCCGCAACTACCTGCAGAAGGACGTCGGCATCCCGACCGAGCACCTGATGGTGGACCGGGCCTTCATGCTCAACCTCACCGCGCCGGAGATGGCGGCGCTGGTGGGTGGCATGCGTGCCATCGGCGCCAACGCCGGTGACGACGACACCGACGGGATCCTCACGGACCGGCCGGGCCAGCTGACCAACGACTTCTTCGCCAACCTGGTCAGCATGGACACCGTCTGGGAGCCCATCGGCGAGGGCGAGGACCGCTTCGAGGGCAAGAACCGCGCCACCGGTGAGACGAAGTGGACCGCGACGCGCGTCGACCTCGTCTACGGGTCCAACTCGCAGCTGCGCGCCATCACCGAGGAGTACGCCGCGGACGGCGGCGAGGAGCGCATGCTCGAGCGCTTCGTCCAGGGCTGGGTCAAGGTCATGAACGCCGACCGCTTCGACCTCCACCGCTGAGTCCACGCACCACCCGCACACACGAGCGGCCGCCCCACCCGGGGCGGCCGCTCGTGGCGTTCGTGCGTCAGGCCGTGGGTGCGATCGGTGGCGACGATCGGGTGAGCTCGGGCGGGATCGGCAGGTCGCCGACCGCGAGCGACCGATCGAGCTCGAGCACGTCCGCGAAGCTGGTGGCGTCGAGCTCGGCCGTCATCGCGCGCTGCGCCTGCGCCCACGGCAGGTGGACGGCACACATGTCCTCCCACCGGCACGGCCCGCCGCGCAGGACGCACTGGGTGGCGCCGACCTCGCCGTCGACGGCGACCACCACGTCGAGCAGCGAGATGTCCGCGGCTGGCCGCGCGAGCCCGTAGCCGCCGCGCGGACCGGCGGTCGAGGTGGCGAGCCCGGCCCGGACGAGCTGCGCCAGGATCTGGGGCAGGAAGCTCGTGGGTACGGCCATGGCCTCGCCGATCTCCCGTGCCTTGCGCAGCCCCTCCGGATGGTGGGCCAGATCGAGGGTGGCTCGGATGGCGTAGTCGGCGCGGCGGCCGAGCGACAGCTCCACAGCTCCCTCGGATCGGTCGGACCGGGGCCGCTCCCCGGCGCATGACCATGACCATGACCATAGCAGTCAACGTTGAGTCCCGAGAGGTCGGTCGGTCCGACCAGCTCGGGACCTTCGGCCCTCTCCACGGTAAACGTTGAGCGCGAGACTACGGGTAGTCAGTTGCTCAACGTTGACCGCTCCGGCTCGCCGGGCGGGGCCGCGGCCGAGATCCGGGCGCCGCACGCATGGAGGGACAACCACCGATGAAGGTCTTCACCAACCTGGGGCTGGTCCTGGCGCTGGTCGCCGGACTGGCCCTCGGCGTGTTCGGGTCGCGTCTGGGATCCGGGACCGCCACCGGCGGCGCGCTCGCGTCCGCCGCAGCCGAGCGCGGGCTCACCGGTGAACAGGCGGAGGCGGCGCTGGCCACCTTCGTCGCCCCTGGCGAGCACGACGACTACCTCATGTTCGCCTCCGGCGGTCACTCCGGCCAGATCCACGTCATCGGCATGCCGTCGATGCAGCTGCTGAAGACCATCCCCGTCTTCACCCCTGACGCCTGGGCCGGCTACGGCCTCGGTGCCGACTGGAGCACCGAGATCCTCGAGGGTGGGACCGACCCCGCCAAGCACGACGAGACGCTGCTGTGGGGCGACGCCCACCACCCCGCCCTGTCCGAGACCGACGGCGACTACGACGGCCGCTTCGTCTACATCAACGACCGGGCCAACGGCCGCATCGGCATGGTCGACCTGCGCGACTTCAAGCCCAAGCAGATCCTCGACCTGCCGAACCTGCAGACCTCGCACGGTGGGGTGTTCGCGACGCCGAACACCGAGTACGTCCACATCTCCGCCAAGACCCCGTCCCCGCTGTGGAACGACGACAACTACGCCGAGCTCGAGGACTACGAGGCCGAGTTCCGCGGCATGTCCACCTGGATCCCCGTGGACCAGGAGACCGGCCGCATGTCCCTCGAGGACAGCTTCCAGATCGAGCTGCCCCCCTACAACCAGGACCTCGCCGACGTCGGCAAGGGGGCCAGCGATGGGTGGGCCTTCCTGAACTCCTACAACATCGAGATGGCGACCGGCGGGATC
Organism: Nitriliruptor alkaliphilus DSM 45188; assembly: GCF_000969705.1. Lineage (GTDB taxonomy): Bacteria > Actinomycetota > Nitriliruptoria > Nitriliruptorales > Nitriliruptoraceae > Nitriliruptor > Nitriliruptor alkaliphilus. Next base: position 865,415 of record NZ_KQ033901.1, on the reverse strand, counting down.
ATGGACGGTGAGCCGCCGCTCGAGACCGGCTCGATCGCCAGCGACTACGACTACCTGCACATCATCGACTGGCACTCCGCGGAGCGTGTCGTCGAGGAGGGCAAGTACGTCGAGCACAACGGCATGCGTGTCATCACCCTCGACACCGCCATCGACGAGGGGCTCCTGTACTTCGCTCCCGAGCCGCGCAACCCGCACGGTGTGGACGTCCAGCCGGGCGGTGAGTACATCAGCGTCGCCGGCAAGCTCGACCCGACCGCGATCGTCTACTCCTTCGAGAAGATCCAGGACGCCATCGCCAACGAGTCCTTCGTCGGCACCGACGTCTACGGCGTCCCGGTCCTCGACTTCGACGAGGTCGTCGAGGCCCAGGTCGAGCTCGGCGGCGGTCCGCTGCACACCCAGTTCGACGGTGACGGCTACGCCTACACCAGCCTGTTCGTCGAGAGCGCGATCGCCAAGTGGGCGACCGACGCGCCGGCGGGTGGCGAGGAGCCGTGGACCCTGGTCGACAAGATCGACGTGCACTACAGCGTGGGTCACCTGGCCATGGCGCACGGTGACACCGCCAACCCGCACGGCAAGTGGCTGGTGTCGCTCAACAAGCTCTCGGTGGACCGTCACCTGCCCGTCGGCACCCTGCACCCGCAGAACCTCCAGCTGATCGACGTCGAGCACGACGACGGCCCGAAGCTGATGAAGGACATGCCGGTCGGGTTCGGTGAGCCGCACTACGCCCAGATCATCCACCGCGACATCATCCAGGGCAACGTGTGGAGCACCTACCCGCCGGGCACCGACCTGCTGACCATGGAGCCTTCCGACCACGCCATCGAGGCCGGTGAGGAGCGCTTCGAGGAGGTCGACGGTGAGCTGCACGTCTACATGACCGCCAAGCGCAGCCACTTCCTGCCGGACGTGATCCGGGTCAAGGAGGGCCAGACGGTGGTCATCCACCTGACCAGCGTCGAGGAAGCCCAGGACATCACCCACGGCTTCGCGGTGCCTGGTTACAACACGCAGGTCAGCCTCGACCCGGGTGAGACCGTCACCATCGAGTTCGAGGCATCGAGGGCCGGTTCGTTCGGCTTCTACTGCACCGAGTTCTGCTCGGCCCTGCACCTGGAGATGCAGGGATGGCTCCTGGTCGAGCCGGCCTGAGCCACCACTCGGGGGCGGCGTGACCGTCGCCCCCGGGCCACCTCCCCTCTCGTCTTCTCCCGAACCCCCACATCCCCATCCCACCCCTGAGATCCCGAGGAGCACCCCGATGCGCACCACCCGCCTGACCTCCGCACTCGCTGCGGCCAGCCTGCTCGTCCTCACCGCCGGTTGCGGCGGGAGCGACGACAGCGCCGCCCCTGCCGACGACGCCGCCAACGCAGCGGCCGCGGGCGGCCTCACCGTCGTCGCGACCGAGTTCGCCTTCGACCCCGAGGACATCTCGATCGCCGCGGACGAGGACGTCGCGCTGACCCTGCAGAACGCCGGCGTCGTCGAGCACGACCTCACCATCGACGAGCTCGACCTCGAGATCTACACCGACGCCACCGCGACGGTCACCGAGACCGTCAACATCCCCGCCGGCACCTACGAGGTCTACTGCTCGATCCCGGGGCACCGCGCGTCCGGGATGGAGGCGACGTTGACCGCCGGCTGACCGTCGGCGTCCACCACCCACGCCGCACAGACAGGTTCCGGGCATGACCACCAGCGACTCCAGCAGCGCCGCCGGCGCACCGCTGCGGGCCACCCGGCTCGGGCGGGGTGTCTCGATCGCCCTCGGGTCGATCGCGGCGCTGCTGGTGGGTGTGGGCGGCTGGTTCCTGCCGCTGTGGCAGGCGACCCTCTACGCCCCGCAGTACCCCGGCGGCCTGCGCACCATCGCCTGGGGTCACGACGTCGGCGGCGACCTGAACGAGGTCAACGCCCTCAACCACTACGTCGGGCTCGGGGTGTTCGACCCGAACGACGTACCCGAGATGGCGCTGTGGCCGCTGGCGCTCGTCGCCGGCGTCGTGGCCACCCTCCTCGCCGTGCTGGTCGCCAGGAGGTGGGTCCGCCGGCTGGGCCTGCTCTACCTGTGGACGCTGCCGGTCGCGGTCCTCGGCGCGACGCAGTACCGGCTCCACGAGTTCGGGCAGGACGTCGCGCCAGGTGCCGCGTTCCGGATGGAACCCTTCACCCCCTGGGTGGTCGGCAGGACCACCGTCTGGAACTTCGAGACCTGGGCCTGGCCCGGCCTCGGCCTCGGCGCGATCGTGCTGGCGGCCGTGCTCGTCACCTTCGGTCCGCGGCTGCTGTCCGGTCGCGCCCTCGTCGACGACGGTGGTGACGGACCCGGCGACGGCGGCCGGATCGCCGGATCGGACCGCACGGTGAGCGCGGTGACCATGGTCGCCCTGCTCGTGGTCGCAGGCAGCGTGACGATCACCGGCCCCGCGCAGGCCCAGGATCACGGCCACGGCGGTCACGACCACGCCGGCCACGACGACCCGGGCGGTGCCGGCAACGCGGACGATCGGGGCGCGCCGGCACCCGAGGTCGGTCCCGCCGGACACCCCGCGATGCCCCGGGTGATCGAGCACCCCGTGATCGGCGACCTGGCCGAGCTCGTGGAGGCGACCGCGCCAGGTGGGACCCTCCGCCTGCACGCCGGCACCTACACCGGCCCCGTGGTCATCGACGAGCCCATCGTCATCGAGGGCAGCGGCCTGCCCATCATCCTGGGGGACGGCGTCGGGTCGGTGATCACCGTCCGTGCGCCGGGCACCGAGATCCGAGGCGTCGTCGTCCGAGGCTCGGGCGGGGGACCGACCGGCGACCCGGCCGGGATCCGTATCGAGGCCGACGATGTCACCGTGTCAGGCGTCGTCATCGACGACAGCTACATCGGGATCGCCGTCGACACCGCGTCCGACGTGCGCATCGAGGACAACCACATCCACGGGCGCGCCGGTGCCGCGATCGTCGACGAGGGCCACGCGGTGGCCGACGACGATGACGTGGACGACGCGGCCGGCGGTGGCGCGAGCTTCTCGCCCCACGGGGACCACGCGGATCACGCCGGTCACGCCGGTCACGCCGACCACGCCGGTCACGACCACCCGGCGCCGGCGGCGACCTTCCGCGGTGCGCGCGGTGACGGCATCTGGCTCCACGACGCGGACCACGTCCTTATCCGCGGCAACCACGTCCAGCACGCACGCGACGGGGTCTTCGTCTCGTTCGGCTCCGGCGCCCTGCTCGACGGCAACCACCTGCACGCGAGCCGCTACGCGGTCCACTCGATGTTCGCCCGTGACCTCGCGCTGGTGCAGAACCACGTCGTCGACAACCTCTCCGGCGTCGTGTTGATGTACGGCGGCGAGGTGCTGCTGCTGCGCAACCACATCGAGGGCAACGTCAGCCCCTCGACCGGGTTCGCGATCATCCTCAAGGACGTCACCGACGTCGAAGCGGTCCAGAACGTCCTCGTCGGCAACCGGGTCGGGATCCACCTCGACGGGCCGGTCGAGTCCACCAACGAGACCATCTTCAAGGCCAACACCGTCGCCCGGAACACCGTCGGCGTGCAGGTGCTGTCGACGGCTCGGGCCAGCTTCGCCGGCAACAGCTTCGCGGCGAACACCACCCAGGCGCTGTCGCTCGGCACCAACAACGTCCACATCGCGTGGGCCGCCGAGGGGTGGGGCAACTACTGGAGCACCTACCGCGGCTACGACGCGCTCGGCCACGGCCGTGGCGCGGTCGCCCACAGCGAGGGTGGTTCGGTCGACCGTCTCCTGGCCCGCAACCCCGAACTGATCGCCATCGCCGGGTCGCCGGCCATGCAGCTGCTGCGATCGGTCGAGGAGCGGTGGGGTCAACGCGACCCGGTGCTGACCGACGAGCTGCCGCTGACCGTGCCCGTCTCACCCGCCCTCGCGGCGACCAGCCCGGATCCGACCGCACGCGCCATCGGCAGCCTGCTCGGCGTCACGCTCGTCCTCCCCGCCCTCGTCGCCTTCTCCCGTCGTCGTCCCAGCCGCGTACCCGCGCGCTCCAGGAGGTCCGTCCGTGCCATCTCCGTCTGACACGACAGCCAGGCTCGCCCTCCGCGACCTGCGCAAGCGCTTCGGTGACCGCACGGTCCTCGACGGCGTCGACCTCGACGTCGGTGCCGGCAGCATCGTGCTGCTCACCGGCAGCAACGGCAGCGGCAAGACCACCCTGCTGCGGTGCGTCGCCGGCCTCGCCCGCTTCGAGGGCACCCTCGACCTCGAGGGTCACCGGCTCGGCAGCGATGGTGCGGGCCACCCCGACGTCGGGTACCTGCCCCAGTCGCCCGGTCTGCCCACGTGGGCCACCGTCGCCGAGGTCCTGGCGCTGTTCGCCCGGCTCCGCCGGTGTGCCCCCGACAGCATCACGCTGCCGGACGGCTTCCTCCCGCCGCTCGACCAGCCGGTGGGCCAGCTCTCCGGGGGGCAGCGCCAACGGGTGGCGTTCGCGGTCGCGCTCCTCGGGGCCCCGTCGCTGCTGCTGCTCGACGAGCCGGCCGCCAACCTCGACGACGACGGCCGAGCAGCGCTGCTCGCGATCCTCGAGGGCCTCGCCGCGACCGGCACCAGCATCCTCGTCGCGGCGCCCTCGCCCGGGGACCTGGGCGGTCTTCCCGACCGCACGGTCCGTCTCGTCGACGGCCGTCTGGCCTCCGACACCTCGCTGCACGTCGTCGGCGGGACCGCGGCCGGACCGATCGATCCACGGGTCGCGGCGGCCGACCGCGACCCGCAGGAGGTGTCCGCATGAGCGCGATGTTCGGGGTACGGGAGCTCGCCGGGTTCGAGCTGCGAGGTGCCGCCCGCACGAGGTGGCTGTCGGTCGGCGGCGCGATCTTCGCCGCAGCCGCCCTGGCCGTGACCCTCGCCGGGCTGCGCTCGCTGTCCGCGCTGGGCCTGGCCGGCGCCGGCGCCGCGACCGACGGCCTGGTGCACCTGTCGCTGCTGCTCCCGCCGCTGATCGGCCTGCTCCTCGGTGCCGGGAGCCTGGCGCGCGACCGTGAGCGCGGCATGCTGGCGATGCTGGCCTCCCAGCCGGTCCGCCGGGGCGTGCTCCCCCTCGCCGCGTTCGCCGGGTCCGTCGGGGCGGTGTGGATCGTCCTGGCAGCGGGGCTCGGGGTCGCCCTCGTGGTGCTGTCGACCGTGGCCACCGCCGCCGATCTGTACGCGTTCGGCGTCGTGCTCGGTGTCGGACTGCTGGCGACCGCCAGCGCCGTGGCCATCGGGGTCGCCATCTCGGCCATCGCCTCGACCCACCACCAGGCCACCGCTGCCGCGGCATCGGTCTGGCTGCTGTTGGCGCTCGGGATGGACCTGCTGCTCGCCGGGGTCGCCCCGGGCCTGCGGCTCGGCCCCGCCGGCCTGCTCGCAGCCGTGGTGCTCAACCCGCTGGAGGCGGCACGCATCTGGGCGCTGCTCGTGCTGGAGGGTGGCACGGCCCTCGGGCCCTTCGGCGCCTACCTGACCGACCGGTTCGGGGTCCGTGGCACGCACGGTGTCCTCGCAGCGGTCATGACCGCCTGGACGGTGGGTCCGCTCCTCGTCGCTCGGCGCGTCACCGCCCGTCGGGACGTGTGACGGAGCGGTGCGGGCGGCCGGCGGTGTGCGTCCACTGCGCTCCGGGCAGGAGATGGCTGGTCGCGGACGGAAGTCCACAGCCTGCCCACCTACGAGGTCCGCCGTGCGCCGCCATCTCCGCAGCCTCACCGCCCCCCTGCTCGCGCTCGTGCTCACCCTGGCCGCGGTCGGCACCGCCGTCGGTCACGAGCTCGACCACATCGTCCCCGGGTTCGGTCCCACCACCACCCTGTCGACGACGTTCAACTCGGGCGGCGAGGGCGCTGCGTGGGACCTGGTGACCACGATCGTGACGGGCAACCCGCACACCGACCTCGATTTCTTCACCCAGGGTGGGGACACCTACCTGGCGGCGGGCACGCTCGGCACGGGGGTCAACGCCGGCGGGCAGACCATCGTGCGCCTGACCGAGGACGGCGAGCTCGCACCGTCGTTCGTGGCCGGGCACCCCTCGGCCGCCTGCCTGTCGGACCCGCTGGCGATGCTCGGGCTCCAGCACGATGTCGAAGCCACCCCGAAGGGCGATGTCATCTACAACGTCGACTGGGGTGACCTGGTCGACCGCACCGCGGACGCCCAGCTGCTGCTCGACGCCACCGATGCGTCCGGACGCTGCCACGACGGCGGCGAGGTGCCGATCGTCGGCAGCGCGCCCCAGGGTGGCCTCGAGATCATCGACATCACCGACCCGGCCAACCCGGTCGAGATCGGGTTGACCAGCCACATCGGCGAGGCGCACACCGTCAACGTCGATCCGAGCCGTCCGCACATCGCCTACGCGGTGACCTCCGACAGGGTCGCGGTGAACGCCGCGGGTGAGCGCGCGAACGAGACCACGGCCACCAACACCAACCTCGACGGCTTCGAGGTCGTCGATCTGCGCAGCTGCCTCGAGGCGCCCTTCGGTGACCTCGCACCCGGCGCGTCGGTCGACGAGAAGCGTGAGTCCTGCCGGCCGGAGGTGTACCGGTACCGGTACGAGGACGTGCAGATGGCCCTCGGTCACACCAACAAGACCCAGGTGCACGGCTGCCACGAGCTCGAGGTCCATCCCGACGACACCCTGACCTGCGCGGGAGGCGACGCCCTGCTGGTGTTCGACATCAGCGGGATGTTCGACGACAACGGCACCCCCGACGATCGCACCGACGACCGCATCAACGGCACCCCGCTGCCGTGCTCGGTCCGCCCGTCGAGTTCCGGCCCGGCCTTCTCGACCGGAGCCATGGTCACCGACTGCGTCGTCGGGGAGGACGGCCAGGACCTGCGGGTGCACAGCTGGCTCGCGGACGGCGCACCGTCGGTCGAGGGTGTCGAGTGGCTCGGGTCGGCCCACCACCAGGGACGTGAGGCGCTCGTCGGCAGCGCCGTCGCTCCGGCGTTCGACGCCGACGAGGACGTCGACTTCAACCATGAGGCCGAGTTCACCCACTCGGGCCGCAACATCATCGTCACCGACGAACGGGGCGGCGGTGTCGCACCTGGTGGCGCGTCGTGCTCGCCCGGCGTCGACATCCCGCAGGGCAACGGGGGGCTGCACGCCTACGCCGTCGACCGGCTGAAGGGCGGCGGTGACCCGGCCGGGTACCAGGCGCCGGACACCGCCGAGGACGCGTGGGAGTCCTACGCACTGACCGCGGAGGGCGAGAAGGCCATCGCACGCGCACCGATCAACACCGGGCCGCAGGTCACCGAGTGCACGGCCCACGTCTTCCACCAGATCCCCGGCCAGAACCGCATCTTCATGGGGTGGTACACGCAGGGGGTCCAGGTCTGGGACTACGTGGAGGGTGTCGACGAGGACGGCAACGACACGTTCGACTTCCACCACGTCGGCTACTTCATCCCCGAGCTGGCCAACACGTGGACCTCGGCGGTCTGGCGCGTGACCGAGAACGAGGACGGCACGTTCACCTACGACGGGGCGAGCTCGGACTTCAACGTCGGCAACGGCCGCAGCGCCATCGACCTGTACCGGGTCACCCTGCCGCCGCCACGCCAGTTCGCCGGCGAGATCGAGGGCGAGGACCCGGTCGATCCGACCGATCCGACCGACCCGACCGACCCTGGTGAGGGCGACGGTGACCCAGGCAGCAGCTGCGACGAGGATCGTCCGGGCAAGGGGCAGGACAACCGGCCGCCGCACTGCGACGGTGCGCAGCCCGGCTGCCCCGGCGAGCGTCCGGGCCACGGCAAGGGCAACGGTCCGGACCGGTGCGACGAGCCGGCCCCAGCGGCGGCGACGTCGACGTCGGGTGGCGGGGACGCCACGGCCTCGTCGCAGACGCAGGTGCTCGACCTGCGTGACCTCGGCATCCTGGCCCGCGACGGCGCTGCGGCTCCGCCACGGGACCTGATCGCTTCGGCGATCGCGCTGACCCTGGCCGCCGCGCTCCTGACGACCCGTGCGCTGCTCCGCCGACGCCGGACCGTGCCCGCCTGACCCGGCGCGTTGCCCGGGGGACGTGCCCCCCGGGCCTGCCGGGCCGTGGCGCTGCCCCGAGATCGCTGCGGCGGAGCCGTCAGCGGACCAGGGCGACCAGCTCGGCCATCCCCTGCTCGATCCCGCGGCCGAGCAGGTACATCGGTTCGCGCGGGCCCGGGACGTTGGTGGTCACCGTGGTGATGTAGCGGCTGGTAGCGGTGCAGCAGCTTCGACACCCCGCGGAGGGCCATCCCGACGAACACGGTCGGTGCGAGCCCGGAGGCGCCGACGAGGGCGGCGGTCGTCACCTGCTCGCCGGAGTGCTCGACCCCGTCCATGGACGCGCGGACGAGCCGGTAGCGCTCCGCCGGGTCCTCCTCGGTGACGGGCAGCGACACGAAGGGGGCGCTGACGAGGTTGTGCAGGTCGCCACGCTGATCGTCCCGACGCAGCGAGACCGGGACGAGGGTGCGTTGACCGTGCCGCCGAGCGCCTGCTTGACCGCCTTGGCGTCGCCCAGCGAGGTGCGCGCCGTGGCGTACCGCCGGTGCGGCCCGATCGGACCGGCGAGCGAGTGCGGCGGCATGCGTCGCGCCACACCGAGCAGCTCACCCGCGCCCTTGATGGTCGCCGCGCCGGTGGCGACCGCAGCTGGCGCACGCAGCGGTGCGGCGGCGGCACGTGCAGCCCGGACCGGCACCCCGGCGAGGTTGAGCGCGACGTTCGACGGCTCGCGGTCGTTCGCCGGACCGCCGTTCGAGGACCTGCTGCCGACCACCCCGTCGGCCGGGTCGTGATCGGGATCGGTCGAGAGCACCGTCGCGAGCAGGTCGGTGCCCGCCACCCCGTCGACGATGCAGTGGTGGATCTTGCTGACCATCGCCCACCGGTCGCCCTCGAGCCCGTCGACGAACCAGGTCTCCCACAGCGGTCGCTGGCGGTCGAGCTGCTGGCCCATCACCCGCCCGACGAGGCGCCGGAGCTCGGTCTCGCCGCCGGGCCGGGGCAGCGCCGTGTGTCGCACGTGGTACTCGGGCTCGAAGTACGGGTCGTCGACCCACACCTGCCGCGCCAGACCGCGGGCGACCTCGCGGTACCGCTGGCGGTACCGCGGGATGAGGTCGAGCTTCGCCCCGAGGACGTCACGCAGCTCGTCGAACCCCGGAGGAGGGCCCTCGAACACGCCGACCGAGCCGATGTGCATGTGGTTCACGTCGTCCTCGACGTGCAGGAACCAGCTGTCCAGCGCGCTCATGCGTTCCACGTTCACTGCCGCCCGCGCGGCTGTGTAACCTCCTGGGGGACGGTACTCACGCGCCCGACGCGGTGCGGTCACCTCCCCGTCACACAGGTGCGCTCCACTGGAGCCTCCCCACCGCTCCCCGGAGCCCTCGTCCTCCCTCGGTACCACCGTGCTCGCTCCCCTCCCCCGGTCGCTGCCCGACCACCTCCCCGACTACCTGCCGGGTCGCATCCGCCTGCTCGCCGACGACGCCTGGCGTGTCCCGAGCGAGTTCGACGAGGACCGCGTACGCACCGCCATCCCGCGGTACGCCCTCGACCTGCGTTCGCTCGACGTGGCGATCGATCCCGAGCGGGTCCGGTGGCTCGCCGAACGTGCGACGACGCGCCCGCTCGAGATGCGGCACGTCCACCTGGTCAGCCACGGACCGGGGCTGTACGTGATCGACGGTCACCACGCGCTGGCGGCCCACCTCGCCAGCGGGACCGAGCGCCTCCCGGTGCTGCTCGCGCGGCCCCGCTCGGCCGCCTGACGGTCAGCCCTTGGTCAGGCCGCTGCCGCGCGCGATGATCGCGGCTCGTCGCGCTTCGACCGCGTCCGCGTCGACGCGGACCTCGAAGGCACGTTCGCGTTCGGTCACCAGCGCCTCGTCGAGCTGGAGGCCGTCGACCGCCCGGTAGGTCGCCAGGATCGCGGCGAGGATGCGCTGGTCGGCCTCCGTGATCGCCACCGCCGTCGCGACCGCGGCGTCGAGCAGCTGGTCGTGCGCCACGACCGCGTTGACGAGGCCCATCGTCAGCGCCTCCTCGGCGTCGACGAAGCGGCCCGTCAGGCTCATCCCGAGGGCGGCCCTCCGACCCACGAACCGCGGCAGCAGGACGGTCAGGCCCCCCGAGGGGTGGATGCCGACGCGGCCGTGGGTGTCGGCGAACCGCGCCGCGTCGGAGGCGATGGCGAGGTCGCAGTCGAGGACGAGCTCCAGCCCGCCGGTCACGGCGGCCCCGTTGACCGCGGCGATGGTCGGCGTGGCGACCTGCTGGAGGACCACCCAGGGGTCGTCGCCGCGCTCGCCGATGGCCTCGAGGTCGATGACGCCCGAGCCGACCTCGGCGAGGTCGAGCCCGGCCGAGAACGCCGGGTCCGAGCCCGTCAGCACGATCGCACGCACGTCGTCGTCGGCATCGAGCTCGCGCAGCGTGGTCACCAAGGCCTCGATGGTGGCGAGGTCGAGCGCGTTGCGCCGCTCCGGCCGGTGCAGCGTCAGCAGCCGGACGTGTTCGGCGGGCGTGGTGACCTGCAGGGATTCGGACACGGGAGGGCTCCTGATGGCGTGGTCCGGACGGTAGCGTCCGTGCCGTGAGCGTCCCCCCCGCGACCTTCTCGGACGATCCGCGCCGCGTGCGAGGCCACGTCGCCATCGGTGGAGCGGTCGGGACGCTCGTGCGGTCCGGGGTCGTGATCGCGGCGGTCGCCACCACCGCCGGTGGCGAGGTGCTGGCCGTCCTCCTGGTGAACCTGTTCGGGGCGCTGGCCCTCGGCTGGCTGGTCGCCCGCGCTCGCCACGATCGCCAGTGGGCACGGCTCTTGCCCCTGCTCGGGACCGGGGTGCTCGGGTCGCTGACCACGTTCTCCGCGCTGGCGGAGCAGGTGACGCGAGCCGGGCTCGTTGGTGAGGTGTGGGCTGCCGCCGCGATCGGGCTGTTCAGCCTCGGTGCCGGCCTCGCTGCGGCGCTCATCGGCTTCCGCCTCGGGGAGCGGACCGACGCGGTCGCCCCGACCGAGCCGGAGCTGGGTGCCACGGAGCCGGACCGATGAGTGTCCTCCTCGTGGTCGTGGGCCTCGCGCTGACCGGCGCGGCCGGCGCGCTCGTGCGCCACGAGGTGCTGGAGGCCACCAGCGAGCCGGGGACCCTCGACCGCGCCCGAGCCGTGGCCGTCGTCAACCTCGTGGGGGCACTGCTGGTCGCCGTGGTGCTCGCCGCGCCGCTGGGCGCCGGGATGAAGGTCGTCTTCGCCCTCGGGTTCTGCGGGTCGCTGACCACGTTCTCGACGTGGATGGTCGAGGCCGTGCTCGCCCGCGAGTCCGGCCGGTCCGTCGCCGTCATCGGCGCCGTGGACCTCGTCGCGCAGCTGTTGGTCGGCGTCGGCCTCGTCCTGCTGGTGGTCGGCCTGACCTGACCGGGGTCCGGTACCGTGCCGGGCCCGCGCGGTGGTGGCCGGTGTACGCCTCTCCCGCCCACGTGCGGTTCCCCCGGGCGTCCGAGCGCGCTCCCGCACGAGTGAAGGACATCGAGCCGTGGCCGCCGTCGAGACCGAGGCTGCGCGCCGCCGGACGTTCGCGATCATCTCGCACCCGGACGCGGGCAAGACCACCCTGACCGAGAAGTTCCTGCTGTACGCGGGCGCCATCGGGCGTGCCGGTGCCGTCCAGACCCGCAAGACCGACCGGGCGACGACCTCGGACTGGCTCGAGCTCGAACAGCAGCGTGGGATCTCGGTGTCGTCCGCCGTGGCGCGGTTCGAGCACGACAGCCACGTGCTGAACCTGCTCGACACCCCCGGTCACCGCGACTTCTCCGAGGACACCTACCGCGTCCTGTCCGGGGTCGACGCGGCCGTGATGGTCCTCGACGCCGCCCGCGGTGTGGAACCCCAGACCGAGAAGCTGTACGCGGTCTGCAAGGCCCGGGGCACCCCCGTCATCACGTTCGTGAACAAGATGGACCGGCCGACGCCCGAGCCGCTCGAGATCCTCGACGACATCGAGCGGACGCTCGGTCTCGTCGGCCAGCCGGTGACGTGGCCGATCAAGCCCGAGGGCCAGTTCCAGGGTGTCATCGACCGCCGCACCGCTCGTGCCTTCCGCTTCGAGGCAGCCGGGGTCCGTGGTGGCCAGATGGCGCAGGAGGACGAGGCCGACCTGACCGGCTCCGACTCCTGGGTCAGCGAGGACGTGCGCGAGGAGGTCGAACTGCTCGACGCGATCGGCGCGGACGTCGACGTCGACGCGTTCCTGGCCGGCACCGCATCGCCGGTGTTCTTCGGCTCGGCGTTGTCCAACTTCGGGGTCCGGTTGCTCCTGGACGCCATCGTCGAGCTCGCTCCACCGCCGGCGGCCCGACCCACCCGCGACGGCGGGCACCGCGCGATCGACGAGCCCTTCAGCGGCCTGGTGTTCAAGATCCAGGCCAACCTCGACCCACGCCACCGCGACCGCATGGCGTTCGTGCGGGTCTGCTCGGGCCGGTTCGAGCGGGGCGAGACGCTGATCAACCACCGCACGGGGCGGGGCACGACCGCCAAGTACGCCACCGCGGTGTTCGGCCGCGACCGCGAGACCGTGGACGAGGCCTACCCGGGCGACGTCATCGGCCTCATCAACGCGATGGACCTGGTCGCCGGTGACAGCCTCCACGCCCAGGGCGCCCCGGTGGTGTTCCCGCCGCTGCCGACCTTCACGCCGGAGCACTTCGCGACCGCGCACCCGACCGACCGCAACCGCACCAAGCAGTTCCGCAAGGGCGTGGACCAGCTCGACGAGGAGGGCGTGGTGCAGGTCCTGCGCCACCCCGACCTCGGCGACCAGGCACCCATCTGGGCGGCTGTCGGCCGGCTGCAGTTCGAGGTCGCGACCTGGCGGATGGAGCACGAGTTCGGCGCTCCCGTCCGGCTCGAGGGCACCCGTTTCGAGGTGGCACGCGCCACCGACGAGGACGGGGCGAAGGTCCTGGCCGGGATGCGAGACGTCGAGGTCTACCGGCGGTCGACCGGCGCGCCGATGGCCCTGTTCCGCAGCCGGTTCGTCGCCGACCGGGTGGCCGCGGACAACCCGGAGCTCATGCTCGACACGCTCGTCCTCAGCTGAGTTCGCCCGCGCCACCGTGGTCTGGTGACGTCAGCCTTCGACGGTGACGCCCGAACGGCGTTGGACGCCCGTCTGCCGTCACCGTCGTCTTCTCACGTCACCGAGCGACCCCCGACGACCGGTGGAACCCGCCTGCGGTGCGCTGACCGGCGTCCTCAGCAGAAACCTGTCGCGGCGACGAGCGGCTCGTCAGCACCGCGCTCCGGGCGCGACGATCCGCTCCATCGCGGCAGCCACACCTTCGCCGGTGAGGCTCGGGACGCCGAGTCCGAGCAGCAGACCGGTGCCCTGCTGCAGCGCCAGCAGCAGCGTGCCGAGCTCCTCGGCGTCGAGCGGGTCGTCCTCGGCGCGGTGCGCGGCCGCGAGCTCGACGAACTGCCGCCGGATCCGTTCCGTGCGCTGCTCGAGCTGCGCGGCCAGGTCCGGGTCGCGCAGCGCCGTCGCGATGAACTCCAGCGAGGCCACGACCTGGCCGGTGTGCCGAGCGGCCCGCTCGTCCTCCGATCCGAGGTCCTCCTCCCAGGCGCCCCGGTCGAGCATGTCGGCGCCCTCGGCGAACGCCTCGTCGATGTCGTGGTCGAGCACGGCGAGGAAGAGTTCGGCCTTGCTGGCGAAGTTCGAGTAGATCGCGCCCTTGGTGAACCCCGCCTCGGCCGCGATAGCGGTGAGGTTCGCGCCGTGGAAGCCGTCCCGCGCGAAGGCCCGCTGGGCGGCGGCCACGAGCGCGGAACGGGTCCGCTCCTGGCGCTCGGAGCGGGTGGGCGGCGGGGACGCGGTCGGCATGACGGCAGCGTAGCTTGACGTACCGCTGGTATCGGAATACCGTCAGTATCCAGATACCGACAGTACGCCGCGGCGTCCGTGAGGGCCGTCGCGACATCGGCCAGGAGGATGGACATCGTGGACCCCGTGCTCGCGGTACAGGGCCTCAGCCGCCGCTTCGGCGACGTGGTCGCCAACGACGAGGTGGACCTCGAGGTGGGCGCCGGCGAGATCGTCGGGCTGCTCGGGCACAACGGGGCCGGCAAGACCACGCTGGTCTCCCAGGTCGTCGGGCTCCTGCGTCCCGACGCGGGCACGATCCGCCTCGCGGGGGTGGACGCCATCGCCGAGCCGGCCGCGGCACGTCGCCGCGTCGCCGTCCAGGCCCAGGCGCAGGCCCCGATCGAGGGGCTGACGCCGCGGATGGCGATCGGTCTCGCGGCGCGGATGCGCGGGCTGGACCGCCGCGCAGCGAGGGAGGCGACCGAGGTCACCGCCGAGCGGCTCGGGATCACCGAGTGGCTCGATCGCCGCGCGCTGCCCGAGGGCGCTGGTCTGTCCGGCGGGGTGCGGCGGCTGACGAGCTTCGCGATGGCGGCGATCGCCCCGACGCCGCTGGTGATCCTGGACGAGCCGACCAACGACGTCGATCCGGCCCGCCGACGGCGGCTCTGGGACCTGGTCAGGGACCTCGCCGACGGCGGCGCCGCCGTCCTGCTGGTGACCCACAACGTGGTCGAGGCCGAACGCGTCGTCGACCGGCTGGTGGTGCTCGACCGCGGCCGGGTCGTGGCATCCGGGACGCCGACCGAGGTCCGAGGTCACGACGACACGTTGCTGCGCCTCGAACTCAGCCTCCCGCCGGGTACCGACGACGACGATGCGGTCCTGACGCCGCCGGTGGAGGTCCACCGACGGACGCGGACCGCCAGGCGTTTGCTGCTGGCCATCCCCGCCGCCGAGGCTCAGGCGGCCATCGCCTGGGCGACCAGCAGCCGCGCTGCGGGGCGCATCGAGGCGTTCGCCCTCACTCCGACCTCCCTCGAGGACGTCTACCTGTCGATCACCGACCCCGCGTCGGACGAGAAGGAACTGGAGCCCTCCCGTGGCTGACGTGACCCTCGCGATCCACCCCGGCGCTACCGCCGCGCCGGTGGCGACCCGCCGCGGTGCGTACGCGCTCATGGTGCGCTGGCACCTGACCAGCATCGGGGCCACGATGCTGCCCGTCGTCGTGATCGTGCAGGCGATGCTCGCCGTCGGGATCGTGGTCGGCTTCGGGTTCCTGGTGCCGTCGATGGACGCCTCCACCGCCCTGTTCCTGTCGACCGGCGCGCCCACCGTCCTGCTGATCATGGTCGGCCTCGTCGTGGTCCCCCAGGAGGTCTCCGCCGGGCGGGCCAACGGCTCGTTCACCTACCTGCGGACCCTGCCCATCGCCCGGTGGCTCCTGCTCGGCTCCTACCTCACCGTCTGGACCGTGGTCGCCCTGCCCGGCCTGCTGGCGGCGCTGCTGACCGCCTGGCTGCGGTACGGGGTGACCTTCGCCATCGACCTGCCGCTGCTCATCGCCGTCAGCATCCTGATGGTGGTCATGGCGACCGCGGTCGGCTTCGCCATCGCGGTCAGCCTCCCCCAGCTGCTCGCGATGGTCGCCAGCCAGGTGCTGGTCTTCTTCGTGCTGCTCTTCTCGCCGATCACGTTCCCGGCTGCCCAGCTGCCCGGCTGGTTCCAGACCGTGCACAGCTATCTGCCGGTCCAGGCGGCGGCTGACGCGATGAGAGCTGCGCTGGCCAGCGACACCTTCACCCTCGACGGGCGTGACCTCGTCGTCCTCGGCCTCTGGTGCCTGGGGGGTCTGGCCGTCAGCCTCCGCGCCCTCGCGCACCGCCCCTGACCGGTCGGCGCTCCGGCCGGGTCGCGGTCCGCGTACCTTCCGCGGGCCCACGTAGCCCGACCACAGCCCGAGCGGGGACCGATGCTGGATGGCTTCCTGCCGCTGACCGATCCTGGCGCGGTCTTCGCGGTGCTGTTCCTGATGGTGCTGCTCGGCCCACTGATCGCCGAGCGTCTGCGCCTGCCGGCCATCATCGGGCTCGTCCTCGGCGGGATGGTCATCGGGCCGAACGTCATCGGGGTGCTCGACCGCAACACCTTCATCGAGACCCTCGGCTACGTGGGCCTGCTCTACCTGATGTTCCAGGGCGGGCTGGACCTCGACCTCGACGGCTTCCGACGCCACCGGCGCGACTCGGTCGTCTTCGGCATCACGACCTTCCTCACACCGATGATCGTGGTCACGGGCGTCGCGACGGCCATGGGTATCGACCTGCTCGCCGCGGTCATCGTCGCGTCGGCCTTCGCCAGCCACACGTTGCTCAGCTACGGCACGGTCAGCCTGCTCGACCTGACCGCCAACCGGGCGGTCACCGCCGCGCTCGGCGCGACGTTGATCGCCAACGTCGCGGCCCTCCTCGTGCTCGCCGTCGCTGCCGCGGGCGCCGCCGGGGACTCGACGGGCTGGTTCTGGGTCCTGTTCGGGGCGGGGCTCGCCGGGTACATGGCGGTCGTGCTGTTCGGCGTCCCGCGCTTCACCCGCTGGTTCTTCACCGGGCTCGGCCAGGACCGTCGGGTGCGCCTGACCTACCTGCTCAGCGGCATGGGTGTCGCCGCGGTGGTCGCGGGCTACATCGGCATCGAGCCGATCGTCGGCGCGTTCCTCATCGGTCTCGCGTTCAACCCGTTCGTGCCGGCCCGCACGGCCATCGCCGACCGCGTCCGCCTCCTCGGCGAGAGCGTCTTCATCCCCGCGTTCCTCATCTCCACGGGGATGATCCTCGACCCGCTCGCCGTCGCCGACGGCCGCACGGTGGCGCTGGCGGGCGCGTTCATCGCCGCCATGATGGCGGCCAAGCTCCTGGCCTCCGAGGGGTCCGGTCGTTGGATGGGCGTCACCGGACCGGAGCGCGGGATCATGTTCTCGCTGACGGTCGGTCAGGCGGCCGGCGCGCTTGCCGCGACGACCGTGGCTGCCGAGCTCGGGCTCATCGGGTCGGTCGAGGTCAACGCGGTGGTGCTCGTCATCCTCGCCTCCGCGCTGATCGCCGGCTGGTCCGCCGACCGCTACGGGCCGCGGATCACCGCTCCCGACCGGTCCAACGCCCCGCTCGGCTCCCGCGTCGTGGTCCCCGTCGCCAACCCGGCCACCGTCGCGTCGCTGGTGCGGGTGGCGGCCCAGGTCGCGGCATCCGACTCCGGCGCCGTCGTCGCCGTCAACGTGCTGCCCCTCGACGCCCGCCCCGACCAGATCCGTGCCCACCGGGACCTCGCGCTCGCCGCCGAGAAGGTGGCGCTCGGCGCGGGGTCGGAGGTCCAGACCTCGGTGCGCATCGACTCGTCCACCTCGGGCGGCGTCCTGCACACGGTGGTCGAGCAGGAGGGGACCTGCCTGGTGATGGGGTGGAAGGGGTACGCCAACGCCCGCGAGGGGTTCTTCGGCGCGGTGATCGACCAGATCATCTCTGACAGCCCGGTGCCGGTGCTGGTGTGTCGCCCCGGCGACGACGATCGCACCCGCCGGGTCGTGGTGGTGCTGACCCGGGACGACGTCGGCCCGGGCAGCCTCCTCGGGACCGCCCTCGCCTTCCAGGTCGCGGTCCGCATCGCCCGGCAGGCCGAGACCAAGATCGTGGTGATCACCGACCACGAGGAGGATCTGGTCCGCACCCAGCTGGTCAACCTCGACGTCGACGAGGACGCCGCCGAGATCGTCTCGGTCGAGGGCGTCCTCGGTCGGCTGCCACGGCTGCTCACGGAGGGGGACGTGGTCCTGACCGGCATGCCCCCGACCGCCAGCCGGCTCGGACGGGGTGCTCGCCGCCTGGCCCGGGCGGCCGAGGGTCGCACGGTCATCGTCGCCGTCCCGCACTGAGCGCGAGGCAGCAGGCGCGGTCGGTCAGGCGACGGACCCGCGGCAGGTGGCGCAGCGGCCGGTCACGACGAGGTCGACGTCGTGGACCTCGAACCCGTGACCCTCGTCCAGGTGCTCGTAGATCTGGGCCACCAGCGACCCCACGTGGTGGTCCACGTCCCCGCAGACGCCGCACACCACGTGGAAGTGCTCGTCGGGATGGGCCCGTTCCCAGCGGGCTGCCTCCTGGCCGCCGAGGTGCGTCTCACGGGCCAGGTCCAACTCGGCGAACAGGGCGAGCGCGCGGTAGATCGAGGCGAGGTCGACGTCCTCGCCGGCCTCCCGGACCGCCTGCGCGATCTGCTCGACCGTGAGGTGCGCGTCGGCGCCCGCGAGCACCCGCCAGACCGCCCGACGCGGCCGCGTGCTTCGGTGGCCCTGCGCGCGCAGGGTTTGATCGAGTTCGAGGGCGGCGTCCACTGTCAGCAGGGTAGGTCGTCCCGCGCGTCCGACGGAGACCGTGGCGTGATCACCAGGCCGGACCGCAGCTTCGGGGTGACGTAGGTCGTCTTGGCAGGCAGTGAGCGTCCGGCGGCCGCCACCGCGAGCACCGTCTCGATGTCGGGGGCGTGGAGCGCGACACCGATGGCACCCGGTGCGACGAGTGCACCGAGCCCGAGCGGCGCCGGCACGGTGACCGACGGGGCCTGCGGGGCGTCGCCTGCCAGCAGCGGGGCGAGATCACGGTCGACCAGGCGGACATCGAGCGCCTCGACGAGATCGTCGTCACGAACGAGCGCACTGACGTCGAGGTCCCACCAACGGTCGTCCGCGGTCATCGCGATGCGGTGGGGATGGGGAGGCTGGTTCGGACCGGAGGCGCTGACCCCCACACCCCGGCTGCGCAGGCGGCCGAGCAGGGCTTCGACGGCAGCGTCCGTCGCCTCCGTCTCCCTCGGAAGCACGGCGTCGAAGCGCCGGTGGAAGGGGTGGACGGTGAGCTGGTCGCTCGGCAGGATCGCGCACAGGACGCGCCCCGCGGGGTCGCCGGGGCCGGCGCCGACGGTGCTGGCGAACCGGGCTGCCGCGGCGCCGCGGTGGTGACCGTCGGCCAGGTAGGCGGGACCCGCCGCGGCGATCGCCGCGGTCAGCCGGCGTTGCGTCGCCGCGTCGGTCACGCACCAGAGCGCGACGTCGACCTCGTCGTCGGCTCGGTAGGCGAGGTCCGGGGGTGCGCCGGTGACGGCATCGGTCGCGGTCGTGACCGCGGTGCTCGGGCGTTGGGTGAGCGCGACCGGCGACGATGCGACGCCGACCACCTCGAGGTACCGGGTGAGCTGTGCCACTCGGTCGTCCCGGACGTGTTCGTGCGGCCGGATGCGGTCGTCGTCCTCGCCGAAGGGTCGCGGTGGCGTGTCGGGGCCGGCGTCGAGCAGGGCCCCGAACGCGCTCACGGGGACGTCACCGACGACGGCGACGGCATGTTCGTCGCCGCTGCTGAGCGCCAGGACTCCCAGGGTCGGGCCCGGCAGCGCCCGGAACCCTCCGGTGGCGAACAGGCGATCGAGGTGGTCACGACACCGGGTGAGCGTCGCCTCGAGCTGATCGCCGTCCATCGAGGTGCCGGGCGGCAGCGCCCCGAGGTAGCTGTCGGGGTCCGCGGCTGCCAGCGCCGAACGCGCGGCGGGATCGAGCGCGTCGTAGGGCGGTGCGACGACGCGGTGGGCTCGCTCCGCGACCACGAGGTGGCCGGTGAACGGGTGGAGCTCGATCACGAGGGCCTCGAGTTCGTCGGGCTACGGGTCCGCCACCACGGGAACCTAGGGTGCGCGCCGCCCACCGACCTCGGAGCTGCTCGTGGCGTGCGTCGTCCTGCTCTCGGGCACCGACCGTGGCCACACCTACCCGATCGTGGCGGTGGCGCTTGCCCTGCGGGACCGGGGGCACCAGGTGCTGGTGGTGACCGGAACCCGTCGGGGGCCCGAGCTCGACGCCGCACAGGTCCCGTGGGCGCCGATCCCGGAGGCCGAGCCGCACGATGAGCACGCCGACCTGTCCGCCAACCTGTGGTCGTGGGCCGCCGGCGCCGCACGGCCTCTCGCGGCGCTCCTCCGCGACGTCGACGCGGACGTGGTGGTCGGTGACGTGCTGATGGCGGCCGGCGGTCTGGCGGCCGAGCTGTGCGATCTGCCGTGGGTACAGCTGGTGCCGCACCACCTCAGCGACGCCGCCGTCGAGCTGCCGCCGATGGGGCTCGGCCGCCACCCCTCGCGGCGGCCGTGGGTCCGGGCCGACGACCGCTACGTCCACCGGCTGGCGGCGCGTTCGCGAGTGGCCGGGCGCCGCGACCGCGCAGCCGCCCGGTCCCTCCTCGGGTTGCCGGCCGGTGGCGGGCGTCCGGCGGCACGCCTCATCGGGTCGCTGCCCGGCCTCGAGTACCCGCGCCTGCGCTGGCCCGACGACGCCCACCTCGTCGGGCCGTTGCCCTGGGACCCACCGGAGGTCGGCGTCGCCGTCCCGGCCGTGTCATCGACGCGACACCGTGGGAGGTCACCCGGGGCCATCCTCCGGGAGATCGACCCGGACGGTGCGCCGATCGTCGTGGTCACGGACTCGACGGGGACCGGTGCCACAGGCGGCCTGGCCGGCCTGGCGGTGGAAGCGCTCGTCGGCCTCGACCTCCAGCTCGTGGCGATCACGGAGGATCCCGACGTGGCGGTCCGCACCGCCCAGGTCTGGCCCCTCGGGTGCGTGGTCGGGTCCATCCCCCACCACCAGGCGCTGGACCTCGCCGCCAGGGCGTCGCGTGCCGTGGTCATCGCCCCGGGCGGGGCCGGCGTCGTCGGCAAGTCGCTGCTCCGCGGGCTGCCGTTGACGTTGGTGCCCGACTTCGGGGACCAGCTGGAGGCCGCAGCTCGCGTCACCTGGGCCGGGGCCGGCCGCCGCGTGGACCTGCGAGCTCCGTGGACCCCGTGGCTGCCCGCTCCGATCGGACGCAGCGGGCAGCTGCGTCGGGCCGTCGTGCGGGTCCTGGCCGACGAACGCTACGCGGCGGCCGCGGGGCGGCTCGCCGACCAGGCTGCCGGGCTCGGACCACCCGCGGCGGCCGAGGTGGTCGAAGGGGTCCTCGCCGGCACCCTCCCCCCGGCCTCCGGCCCCACCCGGTAGCCGAGGGAGCACGCCCGGCGCATCAGGCTCTGTCGACCCAGCGGTCGGCGAGGTGGAGGCGCTTCTCGAGGTCCTTGATGGTCGCCTCGTCGATGGTGCGGATCCCCGTGTCGCGGTTCAGCTGGGCGTTGATGACCTCGGGCGCGAGGCCCGTCAGGTGGCGCAGCATCGTGACCCGGTCGGTGTTGGCCTGCCGCAGCTCGCGCTTGCGCTGGGTGCGGCTGACGGTCAGCACCCGGCCGTCGGCCTCGTCCTTGCCGCCACCGGACAGCGGCGGCGGCGCGGCGAGCTCGATCTCGAGCGCGAGGTCGTGGGCCTCGTCCGGGTCGTGGATCAGGTCGTCGGGGTGGGCGTCGTCGAAGATGGAGGACGGATCGCCGTCGTCCAGGGGGGTGGCCGAGATGGCTTCGAAGAGGCTCAGTTGGTCCTCGCCCTGGCCGTGCTCGACCGCGTCGAGCTCCACGGGGAGCTGGTCGCCGTCCTGCTCGCGGCGGCGCAGCGAGTGGGTGCGCTGCTCGGCGATCTGGGTGGCGAAGGTGCGCAGCCGGAAGTCGTCGGGCAGGAAGAAGAACGCCTTCTGGCGACGGAGCGGGCCGGACCAGCGGACGAGGCGTCCGACCGCCTGTCGGAAGAACAGCTCGGTCACGGTGTTGGTCGCGTAGACGCCCACGCGCAGCCGCGGCACGTCGACCCCCTCGGACACCATGCGTACCGCCACGATCCACGGGTCGGAGCTGGCGGCGAACTGGGCGATCCGTTCCGACGCCAGCGGGTCGTCGGAGGTGGCCACCACCGGTTCCACGCCGTGGCGGGACCGCAGCAGCTGCGCGACGGCGTGCGCGTGATCGACGTCCATCGTGATCGCGAGGCCACCCGCGTCGGGGTGCAGCTCACGGATGCGGGTGAGCTCGGCGTGGGCCTGGTCGAGGACGGTCGGTAGCCACTCGCCCTCCGGCGACAGCGCGGTGCGCAGCCGTTGCGACGCGGCGGTGCGGTCGAGCTTGTCGTCGAAGGTCGCGTTCATCAGCGTGCCGTCGGGCGCCGACCACTCCATGTGCCCGTTGATCCGGGGGAAGAACACGGGGCGTACGACCCCGCCGTCGGCCAGCGCTTCGCCGTAGCCGTAGGTGTAGTGGGCGACGGCCTCCTCGAAGTCGTAGTCGACGAACGGGATCGGGTTCTGGTCGCTGCGGAACGGGGTGCCGGACAGCGACAGGCGCCGGGCGGCCAGCTCGAAGGCGTGGAAGACACCGTCTCCCCAGGCGCGTTCGGTGCCGGCGTGGTGGATCTCGTCGAGGACGACGAACGCGTCCTCGGCCGGGCCGCGCAGCGGTCGGGGGTCGGCGGCGACCTGCTGGTAGGTGACCACCACCCCGTGCATGTCCCGGGGGAAGGGGTCGGACGACCCCCACCGCGGCTCGAGCTGGAGGCCGAAGGTGGCGGCGACCTCGGCCCACTGGTGCTTGAGGTGCTGGGTCGGTGCGACGACGACGATGCGTCGGTGCGGGAAGCGCCCGAGGTCGCGGAGCCCCGCGGTCAGGGCGAACGTGGTCTTGCCGGCACCGGGGGTCGCCACGGTCAGGAAGTCACGTCCCGGGTGGGCCTCGAACCGGTCGAGGGCTTCCTTCTGCCACTTGCGCAGACGGAGGGAGCGACGACGCATCGAGGCAGCACCTTCGGGGCGAGGGCGGACGGGGTGAACGGTCGCAGCGGTGACCGACGAGATCGGCCGAGCGACAGCGCGGCGGAGGGCGGGGAGCTGCGGGAGGGGCCTGCCGCGGCGGTCCGGGATGTTGCCACAGGTCAGCGACCTCACCGAACCTCCGGGGCCCCGACCCGGTCAGCGCACGTCACCCACCAGTGGCACCGTGCCGTCACGGGTGGGCGTCGACCAGCTCGAGGAGGTCGTCGGCGAACCGCTCGAGCTTGGCCGGCCCGATCCCGGGGATGGCACCGAGCTCGCGCACGCTGCCGGGCTTGCGGGCCGCGACCGCCTCGAGGGTGCGGTCGTGGAAGATGAGGAACGCCGGGGAGTTGGTCGCCTGCGCGGTGCGGGTCCGCCACGCCTTCAGCGCCTCGAGCAGCGCAGGATCGGCGGGACCGTCGACACCACCGACGTCGACCAGCCGGCCCGTGGTCGTGGGTGCGCGGGTCACGCGCGGGGCGGCAGCCAGCGTCGTCGCTCTGCCCGACACCTCCACCGGGCGGCCGAACGGCACCCGGGTGGTGACCTCGCCGACGGGGGCGTCGACCGCGACCACGGCGACCGCACCCTCGATCGCGGCGATCCGTCCCCTGAGGCCACCCGGCAAGGTCAGCTGCAACCCGACCTCGGCGACGGTCGCGCCCCCGGCTTTCGAGCGCGGCGTGACCTCGTCGGGCACGGTGAACCCGGGGCGGTCGCGGGCCCGTGGCTCGGCGGGTGGGCGGGTGAGCTCGGCGACGAACGGCGACGGTCGTGCCCGGTCGGCCACGACGTCGACGCTGAGGCGGCAGCGGGTGACCGCGACGTGGAAGACGCGTCGCTCCTCCTCGACGTCCTCCGACAGGCGGTGGGGGAACAGCCCGTCGTTGGCGGCGACGACCAGGACGTGGTCCCACTCGAGACCCTTGACGCGGTGGACCGTGGACAGGGTCACGCCGTCCGGGTCGGCGGGGACACGAAGGCGTTCCACGAGCCGCTCGCGGAACGTGACCGGGTCGGGGTGGTCGTCGGCGAGCTGCTGGAGCGCGTCGAGGTCGTCACCGTGCGAGCTGCCCTCGGGCCGGGTGGTGGACGAGTCCAGGGCCTCCATCGCCTCACCCAGACCGATGCGGTTGCGGATGATCCACAGGCACCTGGCGGTGTCGGCGCCGGCGGTGATCTCGTGGGTGAGGTGGTGCAGGTCCCCGAGGTACCCGGCGAACCGTTCGTGCTGGACCCCGTCGAGCGAGTCGAGGATCTGCTCGAGCTGCCCCATCGACCACCGGTTCGAGCGCTGGAGGAAGGGCTGGACCGCCGACTTCACCTTGCGGGCCGGCCGGTTCAGCGTGTCGAGGATGTCGGCCTTCTGCATGCGGTCGGGGTCGAGGCCGAGGCGCAGGTAGGCGAGGGCCGTGCGGATACCGGTGCGGCCGAGCACCTGCGGGTCGAGCGGTGCGCTGTGGCCGATCCCGGCGTCGGTCAGCGCGATCTGGATCGGCAGCAGCGCGCTGTTCACCCGCGCCAGCACGACCACCCCGTCCGTCGCGGCGCCGCTGTCGAGCCGGTCGCGGACGATGGCGACCGCCCGAGCGGCGGCCGCTCCGGCATCGACGAGGTGGATGCCCGGCGCGCTGGAGGTCGTCGCCGCGTCGGGCGCGGCAGCGGTGGTCGTGTGCGTCACGCGAGCACGTCGGCGACCGGCAGCTCGAAGCCCGGGGCGGCGAGGCAGGTGAGCGTGTCGCCGGTCGCGAGGGTCGTGGGCGCCGGGTAGTGGCCGGCCTCGTCGAGGCGGTAGACGTCGACGACATCGGCCTCGAGATCGACGAACCAGTACTCGGTGACGCCCTCGCGCTCGTAGAGGGCGCGCTTCTTGATCAGGTCGAGTCGCCGGGTGGACGGCGAGGACACCTCGACCACGAGGTCGGGCGCGATGTCGACGAACCGCGGATCGGTGAGCTGGTCGTGTCGGGCGGCGCCGACGTAGACGACGTCGGGCTGCACGGCTGTCCGGTCGGAGAACTTCACCTCGGCTGGTGCGGGCTGGACCTCGCCGCCGTGTTCGTCGACGTGGTCGAGGAGCGCCGCGGCGATCCGTAGCACGGCGCGTTGGTGGCGCCGAACCGGCGTCGGTGACACGTACAGCTCCCCGTCGATGAGCTCGCGACGGAGGCCGTCGTCGGCGGGCAACGACGCGAGATCGTCGTAGGTCAGACCGGTGCCGACCGGGACGGACACGACGCACCTCCTCTCGCGGGACAGGGACGCTACGGGTCCGAGCGTACGTCGAGCGGTCCGAGCACTCCAGACCTGTGGACGCGGGTCAGGAAGCTGCCTCGGTGAGGTCGTCCGCTGCGCCGGACCGGATGGTCTTGGCCACGCGGTGCCGGTTGTGGGACAGCAGTCGGGTGACGGACTCGACCACGCCCGGTGGGCAGCGGTAGTTGACCTCGAGGGCGTGGTGGGCCGCGCCCGGGAACCAGCGGTCGAAGTCGACGAGGTGGTCCGGGGTGGCCCCGGCGAACGAGTAGATGGTCTGGTCGTCGTCGCCGACGCCGAAGACCTGCATGCTCGGTCCGGCCACGAGGCGGACCAGCAGCAAGAAGGCCGGCGTGAGGTCCTGGAACTCGTCGACCAGCAGGTGGGTGCCGGCCCGCTGGGCACGCTGGCGGATCGCCGGGTCGCGCAGCAGCAGCTCGATCGCGTGGTAGATCTGCTCGTCGAAGTCGAGCCAGCCGCGACGGTCGAGTTCCTCGCGGTAGTCGGCGAACACCTCGGGGAGGTCGTCGACATCGCCACGCTCGAGTTCGACCCGCTGGGGGTCGACCAAGCCGAGCCGGACCTCGGCGAGCGCCTCGAGGTAGGGCTGGTAGGGGTCCTGGTTGGGGATGCGGGCGGTGCGCACGATGCGGTCGAGGATGTCGCGTTGGCCGCGCTCGTCGATGACCTCGCGCTCGCGTTCCATGCGGCAGATCCACAGGGCCAGCGAGTGCAGGGTGCGGATGCTGACGCGGCGCCCATCGGCGGACAGGTCGGCGGTGCGCTCGCGCATCTCCGCGGCGGCGCGCGTGTTGTAGGCCACGGCGGTGATCAGCTCGGGCTCCACCCCTCGGTCGCGGATCAGGTGACGAAGCCGGGCCGTCAGGACGCGGGTCTTGCCCGATCCGGCCGGCGCGATGATCCTGGCCGGTCCGCTGCGGTGCGAGACCGCCGCGAGCTGGTCGGGGGCCAGCTCGTCGGCGGGGGCGGCGGTGCCGAGGAGCGTCAGGCGGCCGAGGCTGACCGACTCGCGGTGCACGATCGGGTCGGTGACCGCGTCGATCGGGCCGCGTGGGCCGCCGTCCACCCAGGCGGGCCGGCCGTCACCGGGCAGCTCGATGTCGTGGGTGTCGCTGCGGCGGGCGTCGCCACGCCGCTCGGCCAGCACACCGTGCCACCAGATGGGCTGGCCGCTGCGGGCGTCGTAGGTGTTGGCCCACGTCAGCCAGTGCAGACGCTCACGGTGGAAGGCGAAGTCGCGCGGCACCTCATAGGGCCGCAGCGGGGACACCTCGGGTTCACGTACCACGTCGTTGTCGGCCGCCAGCTCGATCACGACGGGCCGCCGTGTCAACCACGCGTGGTGGAGCACGTCGGCGAGCGGACCCGGCTGTCCGGCGACCGCCTCGTCGATGCGCAGCCGCGGCGCGTCGTGCCACCCGGCCGGAGCGTCCTGTCCGGCGCGGACCACGACACCCCGCCCGAGCGCAGCGGGGCCCGGGGCGGACGCGGAGGGGACGGCGGGAGGAGGCATCGAGGCTGGAGGCTACGGGACGTGGGTGACGGCTCCCGCCGTCGTCCACCGCGGGACGTGCGTCGCCCTCCACGGCGGGGCCGTGTGCGGGCTCGCTCCCCCCGAGGTCAGCCAGCCAGCACGCGGCCCCGCCCGGTGCGGGTCAGCGGACCTCCGGCGTGGTCTCCGTCCCACCGCCGCTGGGCACCGCGACGGTCCCCGACGGCGCCAGGTACGCACCGATCGCGAGGAGGGTCACGAGGCAGACGCCGTAGACGGCCACGGCGATGCGTGTCCTGCGGCGGGTATCTCGATGGCTCATCGCTGCCATCGCCCCCGTGTCGTCGACCATCACGTGCTGCTCCTGTCGCTCCCCCATGCTGACGTCCCGGGGTGACGCTGGGTTGCATCCGTGCGCAGGGTGTTCGCAGAGCGCTACACATCCGGCCCCGGGCGCACACGCGCTGTCCATCCGTGACACGGTGTGAGTCGAACCGAGGAGCCCTCGTGGTCAGCGGCCCTGCCGTCACCCGCCGCAGCTTCCTGCGGTACTCGCTCGGCGGTGCCGTCGGGACGGGCCTCGGCGGGTTCGCCCTCGGGTCGCTCGGATTCCTCTACCCGCGCCCGGGCGACGAGTTGACCGGACCGCACGCGCTCGGGGCGGCGGCCGACCTCGTCTCCGAGCTCGTGGCCACGCGGATCCCCATCCGGGTGCCGGCCGGCGGTGTGTCTCTGGTGCTGTGGGATCCGACCCGCGAGGCGCAGGCCGCCACCTACGGCCGCGATCACGCGGTCCTCGGCGACGTCGGCCTGATGGCGCTGTACACCCAGCGGTGCGTCCACCTCGGCTGTGCCGTGCCGTGGTGTCAGACCTCGCAGTGGTGGGAGTGCCCCTGCCACGGCTCGCGCTACAACCGGCTCGGCGAGTGGGTGAGGGGGCCGGCGCCTCGCGGCCTCGACCGCTACGCGTCGAGCATCGACGACGCCGGGACGCTGATCGTCGACTTCGGTGACCTGCGGACCGGGCCGGCGCGCACGGCGCGCAGCCTCGAACAGCCGCAGGAGGGCCCGAACTGCACCGACGCGTGACGCCAGCTCAGCCCGATGCCGCGGGCCCGCCGGCGTCCTCCGCGCGGTAGCTGGTGGCGAGGTCGCCCGCGGTCAGGGTGAGGCGCTGACCGACCACCTCGAAGGTCGGGTCGTCGCCGAGCACGTCCCACACGTGGGTGTCCTGCGCCCACGCCTGCTCGGATCCGCAGTCGTAGTCGTCGTCGTTCGCGAAGCTCGTGCGCAGCCGGTCGCCGTCGACCTCGTAGGACCCGTCGTCGCGCTCGAGGCACCCGCTGGAGGCCAGGATGCTGCCGTCGTCGCGCAGCTCGAGGGTCGCCTCCTCGTCGCCGAAGGTCGAGCTGGCCGAGCCATCGGGCCCGGTGCCCTCGATCAGGGTGTCGAGGACCCAGATCGTCCCGACGAGCGCGGCCGTCGGTTCGGCGGCCACCGGCTCGTAGACCAGCTCGACGCCGTCCCCGGTCAGACGCAGCTCGTCGCCGGTCACCTCGAAGGCCTCGACCGCCACGAACGCGGCGAGGTAGGCATCCTCGGCCCGCATGAGCGCCTCGTCGAGGCACGCCATCTCGGTGCGGTCCACGTCGGTGATCGTCACCGTGCCGTCCCCGACCTCGACCGAGTTCGCGCCGTAGCTGTTGCAGACGGCGCCACCCCACCGGTCCTCGTCGATGCCGAGGGTGACCTCGACGCCGTCGCCGACCTCGACCTCGCCGCCTGGGCCGGTGCCGGAGACCAGGGTCCACTCACCGGATGGGTCGGCCGTCGCGCCACCTCCGGCGCCGGTCCCCTGCCCGCACGCGGTCAGGGCCAACGCGCCGACCAGCCACGGCACCAGGCGAGGGACGACGGGCACAGCACACCTCCGGGGACGGTTCCAGGCGGTGAGACGTGCGCGGTCCTCCGCCGGTTCCCGCAGCGCCACGGTCAGGATCCATCCTCGGCGTCCAGCTGGTCGAGCTCCTCGAGGCGTTCGAGCTCCCGGGCGAGCTCGGTGAGCTCGACGGTCTCCTCCGGCAGCGGCGCCCGCAGGTCGACGTTGACGCCGAAGTCGTACAGCTCGAGGGTGGTCTGCTGGGTCACGTCCTCGCCACCCCTGCCGCTCGGGACGTCGAGGACGGTGCGGATGCGGCGGACCAGCCCGTCGTCATCGATCCATAGCTGCATCGGGTAGGTGTCCGGCAGGCCGCTCGCCTCGGCGTACGCGCGCAGCTGCTGCCGGACCGACGGGTCGGCCTGCTCGATGGCTGCGCGGGTGTCGACGGTGACCCGCAGGTGGGTGGTGTCGACCCCCCGGACCTCCGCGGACCCGAGCGTCTCGAGGTCACCCGAGGCACCGTCGAGCTGCGCGAGCAGCGCCGCCGGGCCGGTCTGCTCGCCGACCAGGGCCTGCCCGTCCAGGCCCTGCCGCTCGGCCGTCTCCTCGAGGTCGACGCGCACCCAGGTGGCTTCGTCGCCGGTGAACAGCGCGAACAGGGGGCTGCGGACGAAGATCTCGCTGCCGAGCAGCAGCGTCTCGGTCCGGGTCGCGTCGTCGCCGAGGTCGATCACCATGCGCAGGGCGCCGGTGGTGAGGTCCTGCGCCCCCTCGGCTTCGAAGCGGCCGCTGCCCTCGCCGACGGTCTCGACCGTCATCTCGAACCGGCTGGTGCCCGCCGCGTGGAGCGCGTCGCTGGCGCCGTCGAGCAGCACCTGCGCGTCCTGGCCCCGGCAACCGGTCAGCACGATCGTGAGCACGACGAGCAGCGCGGTCAGCGGGCGGCTCACAGGGGTCGGCCCCAGCCCCTCGCCGCGATGTGATCGATGGCCCAGCCGACGAGCGGGTCCTCACCGACGATGCGCAGGGTGCCGAGCAGCTGCTCGGTCGACGGCAGGGTGCGGTCCACGACCTGCGCGAACCCGGCGGCGTCCAGCCAGGCCGCGTGCGTGGGCTCGACGGTGTAGTTGGCGAGCTGGAGGTCGCCGGTGGCGGCGGCCTCGCGGACCTCCTCCCAGGTGGGGACGCGGTCCTGTTCGTGATCGTCGGAGGTGCACAGGCCCGAGAGCGGGTCGGCGCCGTCGAGGTGGGCGACCTCCTCGGGCTCGACCTCGCGGGGTCCCTCCGGGGTGTCGAACGCGGACAGGCCGGCCTCGGCGACCAGCAGCAGCCACGCCCGGGCGAGGAGGTCCTCGATGGGCGGGACGTCGGCCAGGGAGGGCAGACCGAACGCGCGCCGGGCGCTGTTGGCGGTCACATCGCGCGGCCGCAACCCCTCCGAGGACGCAGCGTCGGCGCCTCCGTCCGGCTGCCCGCCGGCTGACGCGGGTGTCTCGACCACGTGCGCGCTGGTGTCCGCCGGCGCGTCGTCGTCGGTCGACCAGGTGCGGGGCGTCGGGTCGTCGCCGACCCGCACGACGCCGGCCTCGGTGCCGTTGGGGAGGATCGCGACCAGCTGACGCAGCTGCACGACCTCGTCGGCGTCGTCGAGACGGACGTCCTCCGAGGTGACCACCACCACCCCGAGCGCGTCCGCCGGGACCTCGAGCACCCCGTCGCCGCGCAGCTGGACCGGGGTCAGGGCGACGCTGCCGGCCTCACCCGGGGTCAGCGCGACCAGCGCGCGGGCGTCCGGGTCGACCTCGCCGAGCTGGCCGTCGAGGGAGGCGAGCACCTCCAGGCAGCGGTGGCCATCGAGCGGTGAGGCGGTGGACTGCGGCACGTGGGGCTCCGAGCGGTCGATGGTCACCCGCTGGTTCGTCGCGGTGACCGGCGGGGTGGGCTGGCGGGGCCTGGCCGGTCGTGGGGCGTGCAGGAGGCGGTCACCGCCGGGTACGGGCGGCGACCGTGGCGACGGGTCGTCGGCACGGCTTCCTCCTCGGCACAGCGGCGTGTGACAGCACCGACCGTAGCCAAGCTGGTGGCCGCGCCACCTACCCTCCCTGTCGTGGAGCACGAGCGGTGGATGGCCGAGGCGCTCGCCGAGGCCCACGCGGCCGCGGCGCACGACGACGTGCCCATCGGGGCGGTGGTGGTCCGGACCATCGACGGTGGGGTCGGCGAGGTCGTGGCCGAGGTCGTCGGCCGGGGGCACAACCGCCGCGAGGTCGACCAGGACCCGACCGCCCACGCCGAGATCCTCGCCCTGCGTCAGGCGTCCGGGACGCTCGGGAGCTGGCGCCTCGACGGGTGCCACCTCTACGTGACGCTGGAGCCGTGCGTGATGTGCGCCGGCGCGCTGGTGCTCGCGCGTCTCGACGGCGTGGTCTTCGGCGCGGACGACCCGAAAGCGGGGGCCGTCGGCGCCCTGTACGACATCCCTCGCGACCCCCGACTCAACCACCGCCTCGAGGTCGTGCGGGGTGTCCAGGCCGAGGTGTGCGGCGACCTGCTGCGGGGGTTCTTCCGCGAGCGCCGCGCCCGTCGCCCACGGTGACGCGGGACTACGGTCGTCGGCGGGAGCGCGTCGGCGCAGCAGCGCGACGCCGAGGGACGACCAGGGAGCGGCCACCGTGGGCTTCAACACCTTCCAGTACGGCGTGTACTTCTCGGGGATGGCCGGCACGCTGCCCGAGCTGCCGGTGACCTACGAGGGGCTGCGCGAAGCGGCCAGGGAGCGGCTCGATCCGAAGGCCGACGGGTACGTGGCGGGTAGCGCCGGCAGCGAGGTGACCGCGGCCAACAACCTCGCGGCCTTCCGCAGCTGGCAGCTGGTGCCGCGCATGCTGCGCGACGTCGCCGAGCGCGACCTGTCGATCCGGCTGCTCGACCGCACCCACCCGACGCCGCTGCTGCTCGGTCCCGTCGGTGTCCAGTCGATCGTGCACGACGAGGCCGAGGTCGCGGTCGCGAAGGGTGCCGCGGCGGTCGAGGTCCCGTTCGTGCTGTCGACGGTGTCGAGCTACCCGATCGAGGAGGTCGCCGAGGCGGCCGGTGACGGCCCGCGGTGGTTCCAGCTGTACTGGCCGTCCGAGGACGCGGTCGCCGACTCGCTCATCCAGCGTGCGGCCGACGCCGGGTACGAGGCGGTGGTCGTCACCCTCGACACCCGCCTGCTCGCGTGGCGTCCCCGCGACCTGGCGACCGCCTACCTGCCGTTCCTGCACGCCGAGGGCCTCAGCAACTACCTCACCGACCCGGCGTTCCTCGCCGGCCTGCCCGACGGTGGCGAGGCGGTGCGCACCGAGGGATGGCGGTCGATGTCCGAGCAGACCCGGCAGGCGGCCGTCCTGCGCTGGATCGCGACGTTCTCGGACCCGAGCCAGACCTGGGAGGACCTGCGCGAACTGGTGGATCGCTCACCGCTGCCGGTCCTGGTCAAGGGCATCCAGCACCCCGACGACGCGCGCCTGGCCGTGGACGCCGGGGTGGCCGGGATGGTGGTGTCCAACCACGGTGGCCGACAGGTCGACGGGGCGATGGCATCGCTGGACGCCCTGCCCCACGTGGTCGACGCCGTCGGTGACAGCGTCCCGGTGATCTTCGACAGCGGGATCCGGACCGGCGCGGACTGTGCCATCGCCCTCGCCCTCGGTGCGGATGCGGTGATGATCGGCCGGCCCTACGTGTGGGGGCTGGCCCTCGCCGGCGCCGCCGGTGTGGAGCACGTGCTGCGGTGCCTGCTCGCCGACCTGGACCTCACCCTCGCGCTCAGCGGGGTCCGGACGGTCGACGAGCTCACCCGCGACGTGCTCCGCCCGGTCTGAGCGCGGCCGCCGCGCCGACCCGCGGGTCGGTTGCCGCTCTCGACGGAGAACCCCTACCCTCCGCGGGCGCCTGGAGGGTTCGCATAGTCCGGCCGAGTGCGCCCGCCTCGAAAGCGGGTAGGCCCGCAAGGGTCTCGAGGGTTCAAATCCCTCACCCTCCGCCACATCACCGCAGGTCAGGGCGGGTCTCGAGTAGGAGGCCCGCCCTTCTGCTGCCTGGCGCGAAGCCGCGCTGGTCACATCCGACGGCAGAGGCGTCGTCGAGGGCGTCCGTGGGGTCCTCGTCATCGCGCCCTCGAGCTCAGGGCGTAGCCGCTCGCCTCTATGCGCATAGGGTTCACGACCGAGGAGGTGCAGTGTGGCCAAGCGTCCCACGGTGTACGACGTCGCCGAGAAGGCCAAGGTGTCGATCGCCACGGTGTCGTTCACCTTCCGGCAGCCGGACAAGGTGAAGGAATCGACGCGCGAACTGGTCCACGCCGCGGCGCGGGAACTGGGGTACATACCCAGCGCCAGCGCTCGGGGGCTGGCGCGTGGTCGTACCCGTGCGTTGGGCCTGCTCTCTCTGGACCACCGGCCTGTGGATCTCGAGAGGGGACCGTCGTTCGACCCATCGTCGGCCGATCCGAACGCCGACTGCCGGCAGTTCCCGCTCTACGTGGACGAAGTCCAGCGCGGCGTCGAGCGGGAGTCCTGGCGGCGTGGCTATGCCCTCTTGGTCGGGGGCGCAAGCCAAGCGAACAGCAGTGCCGTGCTGCTCGACATCGCCGGTCGGGTGGACGGCCTGGCCGTGTTCTCCGGAACGGTTGGCGACACCGACCTGCATCGCACGGCTCAACTTCTGCCTGTCGTGGTCCTCGCCGAATCGACGGTCGATGACGACCTGAGTCGGATCAGCGTGGACAACACCGGCGGTATGCGCGACCTGACCGAGCACCTCATCACGTCGCACGGCGCGCGTACCTTGCAGTTCGTCGGCCCGATCCATGACGTCGATCGGTTGGATCGGTTCAACGCGTTCCGCGCCGCGTTGCGTGCCGCCAGACTTCCAGTCCCCCGCGCGCCCGTTGCGGCAGACGGCGACCATCGAGCGATGGTCGTGGACCTCGAGGATCGGAACGCACTGCCGGACGCCTTCGTGTGCGCCACCGACGAGGTCGCCTGGACACTCATGGACACCCTGAGCGCCTTGGGAGTCGACGTACCCGGCACGGTTGCGGTGACCGGATTCGACGGCCTGGTCGCTGGGCGCCTCCTCTCTCCCCAACTGACCACGGTGCGTCAGCCGATGGCGGCGATGGGCGCGATGGCGGTGGAAACCCTCGTACGCCGGATCACGCATCCAACGGAGCCAACCAGCTCTCGACGGTTCCCCGTGCAGCTCGTACTGCGGGAGAGTTGCGGCTGCTCAGCCGGCGACGGCTAGGCCTGGATCCCCCTCGGGTTCCGTGGGACCCGACTGGGCCACCCTGACAAGGAGCCTTCGACCGGCTCCGGCCGGGGACACCGAGGACGAGGTCGCCGCCGCCTGGGTCGCCGTGGACCTGCTGCGACGGATGTACCA
Organism: Nitriliruptor alkaliphilus DSM 45188; assembly: GCF_000969705.1. Classification (GTDB taxonomy): domain Bacteria; phylum Actinomycetota; class Nitriliruptoria; order Nitriliruptorales; family Nitriliruptoraceae; genus Nitriliruptor; species Nitriliruptor alkaliphilus. Next base: position 831,660 of record NZ_KQ033901.1, on the reverse strand, counting down.
AGCACCCGACCGCGACACCGCCCACCGCCGGGTTCCGAAGAAAGCTCTTGCCAAACCTCGGTCTATGCGCTTAGGTGACGGGCGTCCCAATCTAAGCGCATAGATTCGCGCCCCGCTGGAGGGAGCAGCGGTGCTGCAGTTCCGTTCGAACCGGGGCTTGGGGGACGTCTCCGATGCGTCGACGGTGGCTCCAGAGGGACAGCCCGACCGTGAGCACGAAGTTGCCGGAGTTGATCGACGATGAATGGGAGAGCCCCCATGTTGCGAACGAGAGTGAAGCCGGCCGTTGCGGTCGTGATGGCAGCCGCACTGGCCTTGAGCGCCTGCGGGAGGAGCGGCGAGGCCGACAGCGCACCGGCGGAGGCGAGCACCATCGGGGAGGGTCAGCTCGCCGGCACGATCACCGTGTGGGCCCAGGCCGACCAGGGCGCCGCGCTGCCCGCGTTCGCCGAGGAGTTCGAGGCCGAGCATCCAGACGTGACGATCAACGTCACGGCGGTCCCGTGGGACGCGGCGCACAACAAGTACCAGACCGCGATCGCCGGCAACTCCACCCCCGACATGGCGCACATCGGCACGACGTGGATGGGGGACTTCGCGGATGCCTTCGCCCCGGTACCCGCCGACTTCGACACCAGTGACTTCTTCGACGGGTCTCTGGGTTCCAACGAGGTCGACGGCACCATGGTCGGTGTGCCGTGGTACGTCGACACCAGGGTCATCTACTACCGCGCGGACCTCGCCGAGGATGCCGGGTACCCGACGTTCCCGACCGACAGGGATGACTTCAAGGCCATGGCTGAAGCGATGCAGACCGAGGCCGGAGCGACCTGGGGGATCAACCTGCCGGTGGCGGGCGCCGACTCCTTCCAGTCGATGCTGCCGTTCCTGTGGTCGGCCGGCGCCGAGCTGACCAACGAGGACCAGACGCAATGGACCCTGGACTCGGACGAGATGGTCGATGGGTTGACCTACTACCAGAGCCTCTTCACCGACGGGATCGCGACCGCGACGCCGGACACCGGAGCCGGCGCAGCGGAGGCCGCGTTCGTGAACGGTTCGGTACCGATGTTCGTCGCCGGGCCGAGCGCGATCGGCAGCCTCAGCGCCGCCGGCGGGTCCGAGTTCGAGGAGCTGATCGGGGTCGGACGGATACCAGCGGGCACGTCGTCGACGTCCTTCGTCGGTGGCGGCAACCTGGTGGTGTTCGAGAACAGCGAGAACCAGGACGTTGCGTGGAGGTTCATCCAGTGGCTGTCCCAGCCCGAGGTCCAGGTCAGGTGGCAGCAGGCCGTCGGAGACCTTCCTTCCGCGCAGAGCGCCTGGACCGAGCCGGCACTGGCAGATGACCCGAAGCTGTCGGTCTTCGGTGCCCAGCTCGAGGACATCAACTCACCGCCAGCTGTGCCGACCTGGACCCAGGTCAGCGCCGCTGCCGACACAGTTCTCGAGCAGGTCATTCGGGCGGGTCTGTCCCCAGCGGAGGCGATGAAGAGCCTGCAGGCAACTGCCGATTCCATCGGTACGGGAGCCTGACCGTGTCGACCACCGAGACCAGGGCGGACGACGGCAACGCCGTGAGGCGGCTCCGCAGGGATCCGGTCAAGGCGCGGCGCCGCAAGCGAGCAGTGGTGGCGTGGCTGTTCGCCCTGCCCTTCGTGGCCGGCTTCGCCGTCTTCATGCTCTTCCCGCTCGTGAGCTCGTTCCTGATGTCCTTCACCGACTTCAGCAGCCGCGACGTCCAAGACCCCCTGTCGGTCAACTTCGTGGGCCTGGATCAGTACGCGGATCTGTTCAGCAATCCACAGTTCCGACAGTCGATGGTGGTCACGGCGTACTTCGTGATCGTGGGGATCCCGCTCACGATGATCGTCGCGTTGGCGCTCGCCATGGCCCTCAACAGCGGTATCGACAGGTTCCGGACAGCGTTCCGGGTCGGCTTCTACACCCCCGTGGTGACCAGCATCGTTGCGGTGGCCGTGGTGTGGAGGTTCATCCTGCAGGACAACGGGTTGCTCAACGCGATGCTGGGATGGATCGGCATCGACGGGCCGAACTGGCTCAACAGCACGACCTGGGCGATGCCCGCGATGATCATGATGGCGGTCTGGCGGAACATGGGAACGCTCATGATCATCTTCCTCGCTGGCCTGCAGATGATCCCGGAGCAGGTCAAGGAGGCCGCGTGGGTCGACGGCGCCAGCGGGTGGAAGACCTTCCGGCTGATAACCCTTCCCCTGATGCGACCGACGCTCCTCCTGGGCGCCGTCCTGTTGTCCGTCGGCTACCTGCAGTTCTTCGAGGAGCCGTTCGTCATGACCAAGGGCGGGCCGCTGGACTCGACCCTCTCGGTCAGCTACTTCACCTACAACCAGTTCGGGTTCGGCAAGTACGGCACGGCATCCGCTGCCAGCTACGTGCTGTTCGTGGCTATCGCCCTGCTGAGCCTGGTGCAGTTCCGGGCGTTGCGATCCAAGGATTGAGGGCACACAGATGGCTATCGCCGACGACACGCTCCCCACCCGCAAGCCCGTTCGTCCGAGCACGATCCCAACCCCGAGGACGCGACGCCTCGGTCTTGTGACGTCACGGCGAGCCGCGGTGCTCTACGCCGCGCTGATCACAGGGTTGGCGGCCACCATGCTGCCCTTCGCCTGGATGCTGCTGAGCTCCTTCAAGACCCAGGGCGAGATCCTGCGGAACCCGACCGGGTTCTGGCCCGCGGAGCCGGTCTGGAGCAACTACGCCAGATGGTTCCAGGAGCTCCACATCGAGCAGTTCTTCTTCAACAGCCTCTTCGTCGCCATCGTCACCGTTCTCGGCAACCTGGTCTTCTGCTCGATGGTCGCCTACGCCCTGGCGAAGATGGACTTCCCCGGGAAGCGAGTGCTGTTCGCCCTGGTGATGATCACGCTGATGACCCCGGTCGTGGTCACCTTCACGCCGTTGTTCGTGCTGATCAGCAAGGTCGGTCTGGTCAACACCTATCCGGCGCTGTTCCTACCGTTCCTGACCACACCGGTGGGGGTGTTCCTGATGCGCCAGTTCATGCTCGGCATCCCCAACGAGCTGATCGAAGCCGCTCGGCTGGACGGGGCAGGTGAGGCCGGGATCTTCGCCCGCATCGTCATGCCCCTCTGTGGTGCACCGCTGGCGACGCTGGGGATCCTGACCTTCCTGTTCTCGTGGAACAACTTCCTGTGGCCGCTGGTCGCCGCCCAGAGCGAGGACAAGTACACCCTTCCGGTCGCGTTGTCCCTCTTCTCGACAGGACAGGACGCCACCGACTACGGACTGCTGCTCGCCGGGTCTGTCCTGGTCATCGGCCCGATCGTGCTGCTGTTCATCCTCCTCCAGCGGTTCTTCATCCAGAGCGTCGCCGACGCCGGGATCAAGTAGGGCCGAACCGGCCGCCGCCCCTGCCAGCGTGCGGATCCACCTCGCCATCCAACATCTCGCGGAGTATCGATTGCTGTCGAACCTGTCCGGGCCGCCGGACGTGCTGGCTGACCGCCGGTCAGCCCCGTACCAAGACCCGGCCCTACCCATCGAAGAACGGCTGAACGACCTGCTGACCCGCATGACCCCGGCGGAGAAGATCGGTCAGCTCCTGCAACTCGATGCCATGAACGACCTCGAGGACGTCGTGGTGCAACGGCACGCCGGGTCGATCATCCACGCCTCCCCGGAGCGGATGACGCAGGCGATGGCCCTGGCGGCGCGCACCCGCCTCGGCATCCCCTTACTGGTCGCGGACGACTGCATCCACGGTCACGGATTCTGGCCCGGTGCGACGGTCTTTCCGACGCAGCTGGCCATGGCCGCCACGTGGGACGCGGACCTGGTCCAACGCTGCGCCCGAGTCACCGCGATCGAGGCGTCCGCCACCGGCATCCACTGGGTCCTCTCACCCGTCCTGTGCATCGTGCGGGACCTGCGTTGGGGCCGCGTGGATGAGACGTTCGGTGAAGACCCGTTCCTGATCACAGAGCTGGGTGCCGCCATGATCCGCGGCTACCAGGGCGACGGCCTAGATGACCGAACGGCAGTCCTGGCTTGCGCGAAGCACTTCGCCGGCTACTCCGAGACCCAGGGAGGGCGTGACGCAAGTGAAGCCGACATCAGCCGCCGCAAGCTCCGATCATGGTTCCTCCCGCCCTTCGAACGTGCGGCACGCGAAGGTTGTCGCACCTTCATGCTCGGTTACCAGTCGATGGACGGCGTACCGATCACGGCCAACTCCTGGCTGCTCAACGACGTCTTGAAGGAGGAGTGGGGGTTCACCGGCGCGCTCGTCACCGACTGGGACAACGTCGGACGCATGGTGACAGAACAGCGAGTGTGCACCGACGACGCCGAGGCAGCCGCCGTTGCCCTCCGCGCCGGCAACGACATCGTGATGGGCACTCCCGGCTTCTTCGAAGGTGCTCAGGAGGCGTTGTCGCGGGGTCTGATCACCGAGGAGGACCTTCACTCGCCGCTGCGCCGCATCCTGCGCACCAAGTTCGAGCTGGGACTCTTCGAGAACCCACGCCTGCCCGATCCAGAACGCCAGGAGGTGGTCATCGGCTGCGACGACCACGCCTCCCTGAACCTCCAGATCGCGCGCCGATCACTGGTGCTCCTGCGCAACGACGGGACCCTGCCACTGGAGAAGCCCACGGCAGTGCGGACCGAGGTCAGCGGCCACACCCGCACGATCGCGGTGATCGGGCCCAACGCCGATGATCCGAACGTCCAACTGGGCGACTGGGCCGGCTCCTCCGGCCAGGTCGACTGGATGATGGACGGTCACCCACGCGAGACCGTTGAGACCGTGCTCGACGGTCTCCGTGCGGTCGTCCCTGCCGACTGGACCGTCACCCATGCTCGTGGGGCCGAGATCGGCGTCGTGAAGTCGTCCGGCTCGCTCCTCCCCAACGGCCTGGGGCACCCGATGCTCGAGCCTGTCCCCGTGGACCCGAGCATGGTGGCCGAGGCGGTGGCCGTTGCGCAGCGCGCCGACTACGCGATCGCCGTCGTGGGTGACAACATCGCGCTGACCGGCGAGTCCCGCTCGACCGCCACCCTGGAGCTCGTCGGCGGGCAGATCGCGCTGCTCGAAGCGTTGGCAGCCACCGGCACGCCGATGATCGTGGTCGTGCTCAGCTCCAAGCCCCTGGCGCTGCCCGAGGCCGTTCTGAATGCCGCCGCGCTCATCCAGGCGTTCAACCCCGGGATGCGTGGCGGGCGAGCCATCGCCGAGCTGATCATGGGCAGGATCGAACCCTCAGGGCGACTGCCCGTGTCGTTCGCACGGCATGTCGGCCAACAACCCGTCTACTACAACGTCATCCGCGGTCAACACGGCGACCGGTACGCCGATCTCACCCAAGACCCGCTGTTCGCCTTCGGGGAGGGGCTCAGCTACTCCACGGTGGAGTACACCGATCTGGTCATCCACACCCCCGAAGTGACCCCCGACGCCGCGATCCGGGCTGAGGTGACGCTGACCAACACCGGCGCTCGCCCTTCTCTGGAGACGGTGCAGGTCTACGTCAGCGATCTGGTCACGAGCGTCACCTGGGCCGGCAAGGAGCTCAAGTCCTACCGGCAGGTCCTCGTCGACCCGGGCGAAGCCATCACCGTAGACCTCCAGCTGCCCGCAGCGTCCTGCACGCTGGTCACCGCCGATGGCCGCCGCGTCGTCGAACCAGGTGAGTTCGCGCTGCTCGTTGGACCCAGCTCCCGGACCATGGACCTCCTCAGCACCAGCTTCCGCATACGGCACTGCAACATCGATCATCAATGAGTTCAGCCCCAAGACGCTCGCCGAGGCGCTCCGAAACGAGCCCAACGAGCCGATTCGCGGCCCGTTGCTGCGACCTTCACGACAGGAGTTGACCGATGAAGCCATACATGCGTTCGCGCACCGGGTCCATGGAGTCAGACCGGCGCGTCCTCCCCGTCGCGGGGGCGCGTCGGTGACCGGGGCAGGAGCGGACTGGTGGCGAAGCGCGGTCGTGTACCAGGTCTACTTGCGCAGCTTCGCCGACGCCGATGGCGACGGGGCGGGCGACATCGCCGGCCTGCGCTCGCGGTTGCCGTACCTGGCAGACCTGGGTGTCGACGCCATCTGGATCAACCCGTGGTATCCCTCACCCCTCGCCGACGGCGGGTACGACATCGTGGACTACCGGGACGTGCACCCGGAAGCCGGCACGATGGCTGATGCCGACGGGTTCATCAGCGATGCCCACGCACTCGGCATCCGTGTGCTGCTGGACATCGTTCCCAACCACACCTCCGACCAGCACCCGTGGTTCCAGCAGGCCCTCGCCAGTGGCGTGGGCTCGACGGCACGCGATCGCTACCTGTTCCGCCCTGGCCGCGGCCCAGGTGGGGACCAGCCACCCAACAACTGGATGAGCCAGTTCGGCGGTCCGGCGTGGACGCGGGTGACGGAGCCCGACGGCCAGCCCGGCCAGTGGTACCTGCACCTGTTCGCCGCCCAACAGCCGGACCTGGCATGGTCCTGCCCAGAGGTCCGGGCCGACTTCGAGGACACCCTGCGGTTCTGGTTCGATCGTGGCGTCGACGGTTTCCGCATCGATGTGGCCAACTCCCTGACCAAAGATGTCGATCTGCCCGACCTGGACGCGCTCGAGCTGTCACACCGAACGGGCCCGGACCGCGAGCATCCCCACTGGGACCGGCCGGATGTCCACGACATCTACCGGGGTTGGCGCAAGGTCGCTGACAGCTACGACCCACCGCGCGTCTTCGTGGCCGAGGCCTGGGTGGACACGCCTGAGAGGATGGCCCAGTACGTGCGGCCAGACGAGTTGCACAACGCCTTCAACTTCGAGTTCCTCTCCTCGCGCTGGCACGCCAAGTCACTTCGCCTCGTGATCGATGGGAACCTGGCGGCCCAGCAGGCCGTGGGCGCTCCGGCTACCTGGGTGCTGTCCAACCATGACGTCGCCCGCCACCCGTCTCGCTACGCCAGGCCCCAAGGCGAGGAACGGGGGCACAACTTCGACCACCTGATCGGTGTCCCCGCCGATCACGAGCGTGGCCTGCAACGGGCACGCGCGGCGATCCTGCTGATGCTGGCACTGCCCGGCAGCGTCTACCTGTACCAAGGCGAGGAGCTCGGCCTGCTCGAGGTTGAGGATCTCGCCGATGAGGTGCTGACCGATCCGACCTGGGAGCGATCGGGCCGCACCCTCCGAGGCCGGGACGGCTGCCGTGTGCCCATCCCCTGGTCAGGCGACGCCCCGCCGTTCGGGTTCAGCCCCGACGGGTCAGCCCCGCCATGGCTGCCACAACCAGCAGCGTGGGCGGATCGCACCGTCCACGCCCAGGCTGCCGACCCCGACTCGACCCTGAACCTGTACCGCCGGGCCCTGCGCCAGCGTGCCGACCACCCCGCCCTCGGCGACGGCACCATGCAGTGGTGTGACACACCGGAGGACGTGCTGATGTTCGCGAGGTCCCCACGCTTCGTCTGCGCCGTCAACTTCGCCGACACGCCGCTGCAACTGCCCCCGGATGCACAGATCACGCTCACCAGCGGACCCCTGACCGGCGACGGAACGCTGCCGCAGGACACGGCCGTCTGGCTACAGACTGACCGGTAAACGCAGTGCCGACCCTTTCACTCATCCTGTTGCATCGAGCCTCGGTTATCGGGGCGGCTCGCCAGCGTCGTCAGCTCTTCGGGGTCGCCGTCGAGGACAACGAGTTGCACGTCCCGATGGTCGGGGCAGCGCTCGCCGGCTGTGGTGATGTAGCGGCCGCACGAACACCAGTGTTCACCGTCGGTCTGTGACAGGGCCACCGCGTGGTGCTCGACAGGCCGGCAGTACACGCAGTTGCACCCACGGCTGAACGGGGTGACCGCTTGGAGCGCATTGGCGCATCCGATGGCGCGGCGGCGTTCACGGTCGGCATCTCGTCGAGCGCGGGCACGGACGTGGGCGTCGGCCAGGGACGTGAGCGCTCGTTCGTAGTCAGGGTCGAGGTAGCGCGGCAGCTTGCCCGGGTCATCGAGGCGCGACTCACCAGTGTTCGCCGCCGAGAAGCGCACCGGTGTCGGCCAGAGCAGCTCGCCATCGGCACCGGCTGGCCCGGCCACGGCGCGAACGTCCACAACGCTTCCCAGGCGGCTGGCCGCGTTGGCGATCTTTTCGGCGACCCGCTCAGCCCGACGCCGTGCGGTCTGGACACGGGCGCCACCCGCGACGGTGTAGGTCAGCACGACGGTGTAGGTGGCGCTATTGCGGAACTGGGCCGTCTCGTGCGGGGAGGTCATCGCGGCTCACCGCCCGGGCGAGCTTCTGCTCCGGCCATCGGCCGCGCGAGCCCGCTGGCAGCACGGTGAGCTTCGATGGCGCCCCAGACGAGCAGGTAGGCGAAGTAGTAGTCCAAGGGGACCTGGAGCCGGTCGGCGATGTAGCGGTCGACGTCGGCGGCGGGCACGCCCTCGCCGACAGCGGCCTGCTCGAGGTGGGCGAGGATCTGTTCGTGGGTACGGGTCATCGGTGCGTCCTCTCCAGTGCGATCGGTGCCTGATGCGGCGGTGGGCAGCTGCGGCCGTGGGCGAGCACGGCTGCGATCCGGGAGGCGAGACGGCCCGCATCACCGCGCGGGTGACCAGCGGGTGCGGCCGTGAGACGCGTGTGACCATCTGTGGTCACGGGGGCCATCGCCCGGTCACGGAGGTGTCTCCTCAGCGCGGCGTCCACCGGCTCCTCCGGGTGGCTGAGATGCGCCTGGGCGGCTAGTGCGAGCAGGTGGGACCGGACGATCGGTGCTGATCGTTGGACCGCCGAAGGCAGCCGGTCGGCGACGGCGTGGACCGCTTCAGCCAGCAACCTGTCGTCGAGGACGCCGTCGAGCACCCTCGCCCAACCGGTGGCGTCACGATGGGCTTCGTCGTCGTCGCAGAGCTCGTCGAGGTGGCGGCGTGTCTCGGCCGCGCGCCGCTCGGCCCGGCGTCGCACCAGCTCGCGGTCCTCGTGCCGGTCGGGCCCGAGATCCCAGCCCTCGGCCAGGGCCTGGATCACCCAGCCCGCAGGACGGCGAACCTCCCGGCTGACAGCCCCGTCGACCACGGCACGGACGCGGTCGGGACCGTGGTCCTCCACCAGTCGTCTGGCGCGGTCGGCCGCGATCCCAAGACCGACGAGCTGGCCGACGGCATCGTCGCTACCCACCGTCTGCTGTTGGTCTCCAACAGCAGCTTCTTCTCTGTTGTGTCCGACCTCACCGCGTCCGGTGCCGCCGTGTCCGGCCCCTTCGGACACGGCGGAATTCAGCAGCCGATCGGCCCGCTCGGAGGCCGTGTCCGGGTCCTTCGGACACCGCGTCGTGGCGCCGTCGTCGGCGACTGGCCGGCGCGCACTTCGGCCGCGGCTGGTCGAGGGCGGGGTGTGGGTGAACCGCTCCAGACACGCCGAGGGATCGAGGACGTACCGGCATGCCTCCCACCGGCCCGACGGGCCCTGGCGGCCCTCCTCCTGGAGCACGAAGCCGTAGTCACGCAGCCGGGCCAGGTGCTTGGCCGCCGTGTCCTTGTTGATCCCGAGGTTGGCCGCGATGCGGCGCACGTTCGTGGTCGAGACCAGCCGCCCCGCATCGTCGAGCCTGGCGTCGAGGGCGATGTCCTCCAAGATGGCCCACGCCACCAGGCCCACCGCTCGCTTCACCTCGCGTGAGGAGGGGAAGACCTTGGCGAACGGCTCAGCTCGTCCGATGATCCGGCCGTCGGAGAGCGCACGCCCGGTCTCGTGGCCGAACGCCACGACGTCACGGGCCTGCATCACTGGCCGGGTCGCGCTGGTGGGCTCGGCGCCGGCCATCAGCGCGACCTCACGGCCGACAGATCGCAGCGTCCTCGAGTCGTTCGGAGCCATCCGGCGCGACGTGCCCGACCAACCGGCACCACGGCGCTGGTCACGTGCTGGTCACACGTGGTGTGGCACGTCCCGGCGCCAGCCCTCACCGACAGGCAGAGCGATGCGGCGAAGCTGCAGGTCAGCGGCAGGTTCCGGCAGGTGAGGTTCCTGGCCGGCAGCGCCGCCACTCCCTCGAAAGCGGGTAGGCCCGCAAGGGTCTCGAGGGTTCAGATCCCTCACCCTCCGCCACATCACCGCAGGTCAGGGCGGGTCTCCCGTAGGAGGCCCGCCTTTCTGCTGCGCGGCGCGAAGCGGCGCTACCGGGGCGGCCCGGTCGTCGTGCCGTGGATCAGGCGCCGCGGAGGTCGCGCACACGCTGGATCTTCCCGACCGAGCGGAGGAGCGCGGTGGGCTCGACGAGTTCGATGTCAGCCGTGACGCCGATCGTGGACTTCATGTGGTGGCGGAGGCGGGTGCTGATCGCCGTGCGCTGGTCCGCCGGCAGCGACTCGTGGCGGATCTCGACCCGGACGGTCAGCTCGTCGAGGCGCCCCGGTCGCGTCAGCACGCACTCGAAGTGTGGGGCGAGGTCGGGTTCGGCCAGCAGCAGTTCCTCGACCTGCGTCGGGAACAGGTTCACGCCGCGGAGGATGATCATGTCGTCGGACCGGCCGGTGACCTTCTCCATACGTCGCATGGTTCTCACCGTGCCGGGCAGGAGCCGCGTCAGGTCCCGGGTCCGGTAGCGCACGACCGGCATGGCCTGCTTGGTCAGGGACGTGAACACGAGCTCTCCCCGCTCGCCGTCGGGCAGCACCTGACCCGTCTCCGGGTCGATCACCTCGGGGTAGAAATGGTCCTCCCAGACGTGCAGGCCATCCTTGGTCTCGACGCACTCGTTGGCCACGCCCGGGCCGATGACCTCGGACAGCCCGTAGATGTCGACGGCGTGCATGTCGACGGTCTTCTCGACCTCCTGGCGCATCGCCTCGGTCCACGGCTCGGCGCCGAAGATCCCCACCTGCAGCGACGTGTCGCGCGGATCGAGGCCCTGCGCCCGCATCTCGTCGATGAGCGCCAGCATGTACGACGGCGTGACCATGATCGCGTCCGGCCGGAAGTCGCTGATCAGCCGGACCTGCCGCTCGGTCATGCCGCCGGACACCGGGATCACGGTGCACCCGAGCCGCTCGGCCCCGTAGTGCGCCCCGAGGCCACCGGTGAACAGCCCGTACCCGTAGGCGACGTGGACGACGTCGCCGGATCGCACACCCGACGCGCGGATCGACCGCGCCACGACGTCCGACCACATGGACACGTCGTCGGCCGTGTAGCCGACGACCGTGGGCTGGCCGGTCGTCCCGGAGGAGGCGTGCACGCGCACGACCTGCTCGCGCGGCACCGCGAACATGCCGAAGGGGTAGTGGTCGCGCAGGTCCTGCTTGGTGGTGAAGGGGAACCGGGCGAGATCGGCCAGATCCCGGCAGTCATCGGGGTGCACATCGGCCGCGTCGAAGGCCTCGCGGTAGTGCGGGACGTTGTCGTACGCGTGCCGCAGCGACCAGCGCAGCCGCTCGAGCTGCAGGGACCGCAACTCGTCGACCGACGCGGTCTCGATCGGGTCGAGCGTGGACGGGTCGGGCGTGAGGTCGCGCACGGCGAGCGGCTCCCGGTCGTGGCTGGGGACGGCGGGGACGCGGCCAAGCGTCCCCGCCGGTGCGATCCCGCTCAGGCCTCGGCCGTGGCCTTGACGCTCTCGGGAACCACGATCGCGTCGTCCTCGGTGCGGTCCTGGACGTGCTCGCGTGTCACGCGCTCGTCGTTGCGCGCGGCGTGCTGGCCACGGGTGACCACCGGCGGGGTCGGCGAGCGATGCAGGAGGAGTTGGGTGACGTCCGGGCGGCTGTAGTGGCCGGCAGGGTCGGCCGCCGACTTGGCGATCGCCTGCAGTGCCGGGTCGCAGTCGGCGTACAGGATGCCTTCCTCGTCCTCGGCGAGGGGTTCAGCGAGGTCGGAGCCCTCCGGGCCGTAGATCCGAGCGAAGCCTCCGCCCCTGGTCAGCAGCGCCTTCTTCGTATCGGTGTCGCAGAAGAACTCGACGCCGGCGTCACCGATGAGCCCACAGGCCGCGAGCACGAAGACCTGACCTTCGACGGCGTACATCCGGCTGGCAGCGGTGTTGACCTCGGGGCTGAGTGCCTGCGCGGCGCCTGGGTAGATGGAGAAGGATGGCCATGCCGCGCAGTGGATGTCCTCACCCATGCTGTACATCGCGTACTTGGACAGCGGCTGCAGGTGCTCCCAGCAGCACAGCCCACCGACCTTGCCGAACTCGAGGTCGACGACGTCGAGATCAGAACCGTCGCCCTCGCCGTAGACGGTGCGCTCGACGTGGGTGGGCTTGAGCTTGCGACGCGCCTGGACCAGCTCGCCGGCCGGATCGAAGACCGCCTGCGCGAGGTACAGGGTCCCGCTGTCGCGTTCGCTGTAGCCCATCGAGACCGTGATCTCGTTGCGCTTGGCGGCGTCGGCGATCTTGGCCAGCTGCGGCCCGTCGACCGTCGGACTGTTCATCAGATACCTCGGCACCAGCGGCATGTTCGCCGCCGGACTGTCGAGCCAGATCTGCCACGGATAGCCCGGGATGAAGGCCTCGGGGAAGGCGATCACCTCGGCCCCGGCCCGCCCCGCCTCGTCGAAGATCGACACTGCCTTGTCGGCGGTGGCGTCCATGTCGAACCAGACCGGCTCGGCCTGGACGGCTGCCGCTCGAACCGTTCGCGTCAGCATGCTCGTCGTCTCCCTCGACTGGTCGACCCAGGTGGCCGACCACACCACTGTGACGGCGACACTCGTCACGTTGCGAGGACGGAGACGTCACGTCACCGGGACGCAGGCGACAGGTCAGCCGCGCGCGGCGCGGTACTCGGAGGGTGAACACCCGTGTGCGCGGCGGAAGACCCGCGCCAGGTGCGAGGCGTCGCAGTACCCGAACACGGCAGCGATGCTCGCGATCGAAGAGGACGCCCTCGAAGGATCGGCCAACGCTGCCGTCGCGCGGCGCAGGCGCGCACGAGCGATGCGTTCGCTCAGTGATCCCTCGCCGTCGTCGAAGAGACGCTGCAGCGTCCGCGGCGACACGGCGAAGGCGTCGGCGATCCCGGCGATCGACAGGGCAGGATCGTGCAGGTTGGCCTCCGCGAAGGCCAGAACCTGCGCACGGGTCAAGCCGGCCCCCTGCCGAGGGGGCGCCGCCCCCTGAGGTCGCAGCGCGGTCGCCAGGCAGTCCAGTGCATGCTCGGACAACGCTCTGGTGCTCAGCGTGTCCAGTCCCTCGGCGTGGGAGAACAGCGACCGGACGAGAGCGGTCCCTACCGCTGTCGTTGCCGCCTCAGCCGCACATCGCCGGGCCACCGTCGAGGCCAGATCGATCCCGCGACCCGTCAGTTGCTCACGAGGGAACTGCACGACGATCTGGTGGAACGGCGAGTCGAACACCAGCTCGTAGGACCGCGAGGAGTCGTACAGCGCCATGTCGCCGGCCGACAGCACGGCTGTGCGCCCCTCCTGTGAGATGCGACCGGTCCCCACCAGTTGGATGCTGAGAAGGCAGTCGTCCCCGTCCGCACCCGACGGGCGCCGCACGACCTGGCCGCCCGCCGCGACGTGGGACATCCGCAGGGTGTCGTTCCAGGTCTGCACATCGATCGAGCCATCGAAGCGGGAGCCGATACCAACGGGATCGGCATCGAGACGGACGTACGCCGCGCAGATGGCATCGCGCCAGTAGTCGAACCGCTCCGGTGGCGCGACATCGTCCGTCGTGTACATGACGGCCTGGACTCCCATGCATCGAGCGTACGGCGCGGGACGGAGACCTGTCCATCACGGTGCCGACACCACGGAGGTGTCAGGCGTCGCCGTCGACGAGGACGACCACGAGCCTGCGGGGGCCGTGGACACCCTCGACGCGGTTGAGTTCGATGTCGCTGGTCGCCGAGGGGCCGGAGATCCACGTCTGGGGGCGCGTCGGGTCGAGTCGCGCGAGGGCGTCCGGGACCGTGGCGACGACCTGGTCGGCTGCGACGATGCAGACGTGGAGGTCGGGCACGAGGGTGATCGCGCGTCGACCCTGGTCGGGCGAGCCGTCGAGCACGATCGTCCCCGTGTCGGCAACCGCCACGGTCGCGCCGGTGACGACGGCGTCGACCTGGTCGAGCGCCTCCGCGTCCAGGCCGTCGTCGCGGATCGTGCGGGGGCCCGTCGGCAGCCACGCGTCGAGCAGGCCGGGTGGGACCACGACGGTCGCCGCGTCCCCGAGCCCGCTCGTAACCGCGTCGATGACCCCGCCGACGTCGACCCGTACCACCGTGGCCTTGTAGTCCTCCAGGCGATCGACGAGGAGGTCGAGCAACGCGGCTCGGCCCCGGCCATCATCGCTGCCCTGCCCCCTGTACTCGCGCGGGACGTCGGGGGCGGCCGGGGCCGGACCGAGCGCCGACCGGATGCGTGCGAGGACCTCGTCTCGCGCGGTCATCGCGACCCCTTCCCGCGGGTGCGGTCCCACCACTGACGGAAGGTCTCGGCGGGCGGGGCCGGGGCGTCGCGGCTGGTGGTCCAGGCCGACAGCGGCCACGGGGCGCTGCGGATCGTGCGCTGCCCACCCCGGTCCCGGGCCACCAGCCGCCCCGCGCCGACGGCGCGCTGCGCGGCGGCGAACCGCTTCGGGTCGGACATCACCCAGGCCGCGGTGGCCATCGCTGTGGCCTCGCCGGTGGGGAGGCGTCGCTGCTCGGACTGCTCGGCGACGTGTCGGGCACGCAGGTGCACGAGGATCTCGGGGATCGGGATCTTGACCGGGCAGGCGTCCTCGCAGGCCCCGCACAGCGTCGACGCGAACGGCAGCGACGCGTTGTCCTCCACGCCCGTCAACTGCGGGGACAGCACGGCCCCGATCGGCCCCGGGTAGACCGACCCGTAGGCGTGGCCGCCGGTGCGCTCGTAGACCGGACAGACGTTCAGGCAGGCGGAGCAGCGGATGCAGTGCAGCGCTGCGCGGCCCACCTCGTCGGCCAGGGTGGCAGTACGGCCGTTGTCGAGCAGGACCAGGTGGAAGGCCTGCGGCCCGTCACCGTCGTGCACGCCGGTCCAGAACGAGGTGTAGGGGTTCATGCGCTCGCCGGTGGCGGACCGGGGGAGCAGCTGCAGGAACACCTCGAGGTCCTGCCACGTCGGGACCAGCTTCTCGATCCCCATCACCGTGATGAGCGTGTCGGGCAGGGTCAGGCACATCCGGCCGTTGCCCTCGGACTCCACCACCGACAACGTTCCCGTCTCGGCCACGGCGAAGTTCGCCCCGCTCACCCCGACCTTCGCCGACAGGAACCGTCGGCGCAGGTGGGCCCGCGCCGCCATGGCCAGCTGCCGGGGGTCGTCGGTCAGCGTCGGGTCCACGCCCGGCATCTCGCGGAGGAAGATCTCGCGGATCTCGGCGCGGTTGCGGTGGATCGCAGGGACGAGGATGTGCGAGGGCTGGTCGTCGGCGAGCTGGACGATGAGCTCGGCCAGGTCGGTCTCCCACGCGGCGATGCCGGCATCGGCGAGGGCCTCGTTGAGGCCGATCTCCTGGGTGGCCATGGACTTGACCTTGACCACCTCGCGCTCGCCCGTGGCAAGGACCAGGTCGGTGACGATCCGGTTGGCCTCGGTCGCGTCACGTGCCCAGTGCACGACCCCGCCGTTGGCCACGACCCGTTCCTCCAGCTGCTCGAGCAGCTCCGGGAGCCGGGCCATCGCGGCCGCCTTCAGCGCGGCACCGGCATCCCGCAGGGCCTCCCAGTCGTCGACCTCGTCGACCACGGCCAGCCGCTTGGCCCGGATGGTCCGGGTCGCGTCGCCGATGTTGCGACGCAGCTGGGTGTCGCCCAACGCCTCACGGGCAGCCTGCGGGAACGGCCGGTCACCACGCAGGTGGCCGACCCCACGGGGCGCATGGGCCACCGGCAACGGCGTGCCCACCGAGAACGGACCGCCGCCCTCGGGGGTCACGCGTCGACCTGCTCGGTCGATGCGAGAATCTCGGCGAGGTGCACCGTGCGCACGCC
The DNA here is from genome assembly GCF_000969705.1 of Nitriliruptor alkaliphilus DSM 45188. Taxonomy (GTDB): domain Bacteria; phylum Actinomycetota; class Nitriliruptoria; order Nitriliruptorales; family Nitriliruptoraceae; genus Nitriliruptor; species Nitriliruptor alkaliphilus. The sequence continues at coordinate 815,675 of NZ_KQ033901.1, read as the reverse complement.
CGCACGGAGCCTGTCCAGTCCCCCACCGATGTGCATCAGGCAGGAGCTGTCGCCGGCCGAACAGACCTCTGCCTTCGACGCCAGCACGTTGGCCATCTTGTCGGCCAGCATCGCCGTCGACGTGTCCGGGTTCTTGAGCGCGAAGGTGCCACCGAACCCGCAGCACTGGTCGGCGTCAGGCAGCTCCACGAGCTCGAGGCCGTGCACCTGCCGCAACAGTGCCAGGGGCTTGTCCCCCACGCCGAGCATCCGCAACGAGTGACACGTCGGGTGGTAGGTCACCCGGTGCGGGTACGACGCGCCGACATCGGTCACACCGAGGACGTCGACCAGGAGCTCCGACAGCTCGAAGGTCCGCGCGGCGATCCGCTCGGCCCGGTGTGCCAGCTCCTCGTCGCCGGCCGCGCGCGCGACCATCGCGTGCTGGTGGCGGACCGACCCGACGCACGACCCTGACGGTGCCACCACCAGCTCGTGGTTCTCGAAGGTCTCGACGAAGTGCCGCACGATGGGCAGCGCCTGTTGCTGGTACCCCGTGTTGATGTGCATCTGGCCGCAGCACGTCTGCGCCCGCGGGAACACCACCTCGTGGCCGAGCCGCTCCAGCAGCGCGACGACCGCCCTGCCCACATCCGGGTACAGCGTGTCCGCGAGGCAGGTGATCAGCAGCGCGATCCGACGTGGACGGTGCTCGGGCGACGATGGGGGCGGGGGCTCAGTCACAGTGGAAGACCTCCTCCATCGGTGCCCACCGGGTGGCACCGGCCGACTCGAGCGGCTCCTGACACGGGTCGGTGAGTGTCCACCATCGCTGGGTCGCCTGGTCCTGCGCGATCAGGGCCATCGACCGCTCGAAGTCGTCGCCGTCGTACTCCATGTAGCTGAACAGCAGGCCGTCGCGGAGGAAGATGGAGTAGTTGCGCACCCCGGCCCGCTGCAACGCGGCGAGCACGTCGGGCCACACGGCCGCGTGCAGCCGGCGGTACTCCTCCTCCTTCTCCGGCCGGAGCCGGATGACCGCGGCATGGCGCTGCAGCGTCATCGGGTGCTCTGCGTGGCGCGAGGGCGCAGATGCGTGATCCCGCCGTCCACGTCGAGCGCCGTCCCGGTGGTCGAGCCCGAGCGGGGGCTGGCGAGGTACGCGACGGCGTCGGCGACCTCCTGAGGAGACACCATGCGGCCGGTGGCCTGGCGGGCATCGAGCGCCGCCTTCTCCTTCGCCGGATCGGGGAACTTCGCGAGCATCCGGTCCACGAAGCCGGTGTGCACGGTGCCAGGCGACACACAGTTGACACGGATCCCTTCACCGACGTGATCGGTGGCCATCGCGTAGGTCAGGGCCAGCACGGCACCTTTGGAGGCGTTGTAGGCCGCGCGCTGTGGCAACCCGTTGAGCGCGCCGATCGAGCACATGTTGACGATCGACGGGTGGGCGGAGCGGCGCAGATGAGGCAGTGCGACCGCCGACACGCGCGCGATGCCGACCACGTTGACGTCGAGCACACGGTGCCACTGGTCGTCGCTCAGCTCCTCGACGGTGCCGACGGCGCTGATGCCGGCGTTGTTCACCAGGACGTCCAGACCGCCGAGCTCATCGACGACCCGGGCGATGGCTGCGTCGATCGAGGACCTGTCGGTGACGTTGCAGGAGACGCCGAGCACGTGGTCGGGGAGGTCGGCCACGTCAAGATCGAGCGACGCCACGCGGGCACCACGGGCGGCCAGCTCCTCGGCGACCGCCAGGCCGATGCCAGCGCTGCCGCCGGTGACCGCGGCCACCAGGCCGTCGTACTCGGGCGCGCTCATCGCGTTGCCGCTGCGAAGGTCTGCCGGGCGCTGCCGAGGCCGCTGATCTCGAGCTCGGCGACGTCCCCGGGCTGCAGGTAGGGGTGGTCGGGCAGACCCAGCGCGACGCCGGCGGGCGTGCCGGTGTTGATGAGGTCACCGGGACGCAGGACCATGAACTGGCTCAGGTACCAGATGATGTGGGCCACCGAGAAGACCATGTCGGCGGTCGTGCCGTCCTGCCGCTTGGTCCCGTTGACCGACAGCGTGAGGCGTAGATCCTGCGGGTCGGCGATCTCATCCGCCGTGACCAGCTCGCCACCCAGCGGGTTGAAGGTCTCGCAGCTCTTGCCCTTGTCCCACTGCCCCCCGCGTTCGAGCTGGTACTCCCGTTCGGACACGTCGTGGGACACGACGTAGCCCGCCACGTGCGCCAGGGCGTCGGCCTCGGAGTCCAGGTAGCGCGCCTGCCTGCCGATGACGACGCCGAGCTCGACCTCCCAGTCGGTCTTGGTGGAACCGGGCGGGATGAGCACGGTGTCGTACGGGCCGACCACCGTGGCCGGGTCCTTCATGAAGACCACGGGCTCCGCCGGGAGGGCGGCTCCGGTCTCCTCGGCATGATCGCGGTAGTTGAGACCGATGCAGACGATCTTGCCGGGCGGGACGATAGGCGCACCGACCCGCCGTTCTCCCGCATCCTCGAGCGGCGCGAGCGTGCCAGCCGCAAGGGCGTCGCGAACCCGGGTCAGGCCGTCCGCGGCGAGGAACGCCGGGGTGATGTCGTCGGTCACTGGACGCAGGTCGAGCGAGGTGCCGTCGTGGACGAGGACGGGGATCTCCTCGCCGGGGGGGCCGAGTCGGGCGAGGCGCATGGTGTCTCCTGTCGGGTGGTGGTGGGTGGCGGGCGCGGTCAGCGGTCGAGTTCGGGCCAGGCGTCGGCGGGCACGGTGGTGGCGTACCGCTCGACGAACTGGCGGACCTGGGCCGGAGCGCGCAGGCCGGCGACGACCGAGACGACGGCCGGATGACGCAGCGGGTGCTGGACGGCGGCGTCGGGCAGGGTGACGTCCCACCGCTCGCAGGTGTCAGCGAGGGCGTGCACGCGGCGCAGGAGCTCGTCGGAGGCTGGCAGGTAGTCGAACCGGGCGCCCGGCTCGGGCCGGTGCCGGGCCAGCAGCCCGGAGTTGTACGGCGCCGCTGCGACCACGCTGACCTGACGAGCGGCGCAGGCATCGAGCAGTGGCCGAGACGAGCGGTCGAGCAGGGTCCAACGCCCCGCCAGCATCACCACGTCGACATCCGTCTCCTCGACGATCCGCAGCGGGGCCTCCCACTGGTTCATCCCGACACCGACCGCGCCGATGATGCCCTGCTCGCGCAGTTCGACCAGCGCCGGGACCGCTTCCGCGATGGTCTGGTCGACGTGATCGTCGGGATCGTGCACGTAGACGATGTCGACGCGGTCGACACCGAGCCGCTGGAGGCTGCGTTCGAGGCTGGTGCGGACGCCGCGAGCCGAGAAGTCCCAGCGACGTATCCAGGTGTCGGGCACGTCGAAGCCGCCGACCTCCAGATCGGACCCGGTGGGGTTCGGGTTGCGGTCGAGGAGGCGACCGACCTTGGTCGACAGCACGTAGTCCTCGCGCGGGACGCCAGCCAGCGCGCGGCCGAGGCGTTCCTCCGACAACCCGAGGCCGTAGTGCGGGGCCGTGTCGAAGTAGCGGATGCCGGCCTCGTACGCCGCCTCGACAGCCGCCCGGCCGGTGCCCTCGTCGGTGGGCCGGTACAGGTTGCCGAGGGAAGCGCCACCGAAACCGAGCTCGGTCACCGCGAGACGTGTGCGGCCGACAGGACGGGTCTTCACGCGATCTCCAACCGGTAGACGCGTCGTGCCGTACCCCCACGGAGGGCGTCCTGCTCGGTGTCGCTCAGTTCGGCGAGGAGCTTGTCGTGGGCTGCGGTGACACGGGCGTAGTCGGCCTCGGCGAGGAGGCAGACCGGCCAGTCCGATCCGAGCATCGTCCGGTCGGCGCCCCACGTGTCGAGGACGGTCTCGACGACCGGTCGCAGGTCGTCGCAGCTCCATCCCGTCCACGACGCCTCGGTGACGAGTCCCGAGAGCTTGACCACGACGTTCTCGTGGCGGGCGAGCGCCCGGACGTCCCGGGACCAGTCGCGGAGGTCGCCACTGGCGATCGGAGGCTTCCCGGCGTGGTCGAGGACGAACTGGACCTCGGGCAGGCGGGCCACCACCGACGTGACCAGCGGCAGCTGTTCGGGGGAGACGACGAGGTCGTACGCGAGGCCGTGCCGCGACAAGGTCGCCAGACCCCGCATCACGTCACGTCGCATCAGCCACTTCGGGTCCGCCTCGATCTGGAGCTGGTGTCGCACGCCGACCAGCCGGCGTCCGCCGAGCGTGGAAGCAGTCCGGGCGAGCGTGGCCTCAAGGGATGGGTCGGGCAGGTCGAACCACGCGACGACGCCGACGACCATCGGCTCGTGGTGGGCGAGTGACAAGAGGTCGTACGTCTCGTCGAGGCTGGCGACGGTCTGCACGACCACGGAGCCGTCGATCCCGTGCGCCTGGAGCTGCGGGATGAGCTCGTCCATCGGGAAGGAACGGCGCAGCGTCGGCAGCTGGTCCGTCCAGGGTTGCGGGCGTCGCGCGAGGTCCCACACGTGGTGGTGGGCATCGATGCGCGGCGACCGGGACGGCACGATCTCAGTCGCCGGCGACCGCGTCGGCGACCGGCTCTGCGACGCTCAGGGACGGTGCGTAGCGGTGCGGCTCGGGAGCGATCAGCCGCCGGCCGGCGCGTTCGGGGCGCACGTGCGGACCGTTGGCGCGGCCCCAGTCCGCCGCCTCGGCGAGCGCGGCGATCGCCGGTTCGTCGACGGCGATGCCGAGGCCTGGCTCGTCACCCAGGACCACACATCCGTCGACGATCTCCTGGTCGACCTGGAGCCCGATGGGGACGCCGAGGTCGTGCACCTCGAGGCCGAGGTGGTTGGGCACGCTGGCCGCCGCGTGCGCGAGCGGGTTGCCGTGGTAGCCGACCGGACTGACCGGCAGATCGAAGGCGTGGGCGAGCGCCGCGACGCGGAGGAAGTGGGTGATGCCCCAGACGCTGCCGGTCTGCACCACGTCGACGGCATGAGCCTGCACGAGCGGTCGGAACTGTTCCAGACCGGTGAGGTTCTCCCCCGTCGCCACGGCGGCTCTGACGGCACGGGTCATCATCGCGTGCGACTCGACGTCCCAGCGGCGTACCGGCTCCTCGATCCACGCCAGGTCGATGTGCTCCTCGAGGTGCTGCACGTAGCTGATGGCCTCCTTCCGGGACCACGACTCGTTGGCGTCCAGCATCAGCCGCGGGGCCGTGCCGAGCGCGTCGGTGTAGAGGTCGTGGACCAGGCGGAGGCGGCGCAGGTCGGCGGCGAGGTCGAGGCCGCCCTTGAGCTTGACCGCCGTGAACCCGCGGTCGACGAACGCCTGCTGCATGCGAACCAGCGCACCGTCGTCCAGGGGGCCGTCGAGGCCCGAGGCGTAACCGGGCACGACCCGGTCGCGGGCGCCGAGCATCCGCCACAGCGGTTCGCCGGCGGCCTTGGCCTTCAGGTCCCACAGTGCCATGTCGAAGGCGCCGATCGCCCCGAAGACCGCGCCGGCGTGGCCGGTTTTGAAGACGGCTGCCAGCATCCGGTCGTACAGCGCCGTGACCGCGCGGGGGTCCTCGCCCTCCAGGGCCGGGAAGACCCGGTCGAGGCCGTCGTGGCTCCCCAGCCCGACGCCGACGTTGCCGTCGTCGGTGTCCACGAGCACGATCGGGATGCTGGTGATACCAGATGCCACATGCCCGTTGACGTCGCCGATGGGGCGACCCCAGCGGTGGAGGGTCGTGAGGGTGCGATAACCCGTGATACGCATACCAGCACCACCTCGACGTCGCCCGCGTTCGGGACACTGTAGCATAAACGTATGATGTCTGATGTAAAGCTCCCGCACGGATGGCCGGCTGGGGTTCCGGAGAGCGGTGATACGTGTGAGGTCCTACACTCGGCTCCATGTCCAGTGAGAACGCACGCACCGTGTTGGCGGCCAAGCGCCCGGCGAGCCCGATGCTGGGCGTCGTGGTGGTCGAGGGGCTCGTCGACGCGATCGTCTCCGGTCGGTTCCTCCCCGGCGAGTCGCTCCCGCCCGAGGGCCCGCTGAGCGAGGAGTTCGGGGTCAGCCGGACCGTGATCCGCGAGTCGGTGAAGCGGGTCGAGGAGAAGGGCCTGCTCACCGTCGCCCGCGGCCGCGGCACCGTGGTCCGTCCGATGACGGCGTGGAACCCCCTGGACCGAGCCGTGCTCACCTCGCTGATCAAGCACGATGAGACGCTCGGCACCCTGGATGAGCTCAGCACCGTGCGGGCCCAGCTCGAGTCGGTGATGGCGGCAGAGGCCGCCCGGCTCCGCAACGACGGCCAGCTCGAGGCGCTGGACGCGGCGATGGACCGGATGCGCGAGACCGTGGACGACGAGGCGGCGTTCCGCGCCGCCGACGTGGTGTTCCACGAGACCGTCATGGAACTGTCGGGCAACCGGCTGGCCAGCAGCATCGCACGCATCCTGATGGACCGGGCCCAGGAGAGCTCGCGCTACCACGGGGTGGACGTGCCGGGCGCGTTCACGCTGACCCTCCGCGAGCACGAGGCCGTCCACGCAGCGATCACCGGTGGGGACCCCGAGCGTGCCCGGGAGGCCATGACCAGCCACATCCTCGAATCGTGGCAGCGTCGACGACTGCCCAACCGCGCGGGCCGTTCACCGTCCTGACGTTCGCGCCACCGACAGCGCGGGGCCGCCGCGCGCGGAAGGTGCGGCACGGTTCGCGTGACCCGCTGGGGTCTGCTCGTGGGGCCGTCGTCCGATGACCGCGACCATGCCTGGGGTCTGGCGGTCCGGGAAGCCGTCGCTGCCCTGCCGTAGCGGCAGCGGACCGCGCTGATCCTGCGCTACTACCTCGATCTTCCGGTCGAGGAGGCCGCACGCCGCATGGGCGCCAGCCCGGACGCCGTCCGGTCCCTGACCAAGCGTGCGGTCGCAGCCCTCCGAGAGGAGTTCGTCCCCGACGTTCCCGCGCTGGAGGCCGACGATGGCTGACGACATCCGACAGCTCCTGCACGACGCGGCCTCGAACCGCGAGCTGCGGCCCGACTTCGACCAGCTGTGGAACCGCACCCAGCGCCAGCGACACGTGTCTCAGGTCGGTGGCGTTGCCGCCAGCATCGTCGTGCTCGCCGGGACCGTCCTCGGTGTCGGGCAGCTGCTTCCCGCGTCTCCGACGCTGGTCACCGCCACACCGGTCGGCTGCCCCGTGACGGTCCCCGACGGCGACTTCGTGCCACCGGCCCCGTACCCGGAGCAGCCCGCTTCCGACGGTGGTGTCCGGTTGGGGTCATCCGAGCTGTGGACGGTGCTCGATGCCGACGGCGACTACCTCCCGCGCAAGATCGTGTGGTGGAGCGAGCACTTCGAGGGTGGCCACCGCGAGTCGGATCCGGAGATCTCGGTGACCTGGGAGCGGCTCGACGACCCTGCGGCGCGGTGACTGAGGAAGGCGCCGCGGCGAAGGTCAGCCCTTGACGGAGCCGGCCGACAACCCGCTCATGACCCACCGCTGGGTCAGCAGGAAGAGGACGAGGATCGGCAGCACGGCGAGCAGCAGCGTCGGGAACACCTGCGTGTAGTCCGCCGAGTACTCGCCGACCGCGGCGTAGACGCCGGTCGTCACCGTGTAGAGGCCTGAGCCAGGGCCGAGGATGAGCTGTGGGCTGGCGAAGTCGTTCCACACGCTCAGCGAGTTGAGGATGAACACGGTCGCCACGATCGGCTTCATCAGCGGCATGATGATCATCCACAGCGTCCGGTACGGCCCGGCACCGTCGATCGACGCCGCCTCGTCCAGCGACGCCGGCAGCATCCGGATGAAGCCGGTGAACACGAAGATCGTGAACGGCACCGTCGTGGACGCCATGAACAGCACCAGCCCGGGGAAGGTCCCCACCAGTCCAAGGGCCCGCAGCACGAAGATGACCGGGACGAGGACCGCCTGGGGAGGGATGAACATCCCCGAGATGAAGAACAGCAACGCGACCCGGAAGACCTTCCGGGAGGAGCGAGCGATGATGTAGGCGGCCGGAGCGCACACGCTGATGGCCAACAGGTTGACGCAGATGACCAGCCCGAAGGTCACGAAGTAGCCGAAGGCGATGTCGAAGTCGGGGTTGTTCCACGCGTTGGAGAGGTGCTCGACGGTCATCTCCCCCGGGTTGAGGGAGAAGGGTCTACGGACGATCGCCTGCTGGTCCTTGAAGGCGTTGACCACCAACAGGTACATCGGCACGAGCATGACCAGGCACAGTCCCGACACCACGGCGTACCAGCGCAGGGAGTGCCGTACCCCGGAGGGCCGGGGGCGCTTGGGCAGACGAAGACCGATCGCGCTCACGTTGCCGCCTCATCGCTCTTGCGGCGCATCGCGAGCGCCGCGAAGGACAGGACCGCCGCGACGAGGATCAGCACCACGGCCTCGGCCGAGGCCAGCCCGACCTGCCGTCTCGGGAAGTCCACCGCCAGGATCTGGTAGGCGAAGGTCTTGGTGGCGCCCGCCGGTCCGCCGCCGGTCAGCGAGACCACCACGTCGTAGGTCTTGAGCAGCGAGAGCATCGTGGTCACGAGCGCCACCGTGGCCGACGGGGCCAGGGCTGGCCACGTGACGTGGCGGAACGCCTGCCAGCGGCTCGCTCCGTCGATGCTGGATGCCTCCTGCAGGTCGTCGGGAACGGCCTGCAGGCCGGCCAGGTAGATCAGGAACTGCACCCCGAACTGCGCCCACGCGATGACGCCGATGAGGGTCCCCAGCGCCCACCTCTGGTTGGTGAGGAACGGCAGTGTGCTCTGATCGAGCGATCCGAGGACCGAGTTGACCGCACCTTGCGGGCCGAGGATCGCCGACCAGAGGAAGCCGACGACGATGAGGCTCAGCACGTGTGGGTAGAACATCACCACGCGCGCGAACGCCGTGAAGGTCGTGGTGCGCCACAGCAGTAGCGCCAGGCTCAGGGCCATGGCGTTGACCACCAGGGATCCCGCGAGGATGACGATCGCGGTCGTCACCATCGCGCTGGTGACGTCGGCGCTCTGGACGAGCCGCACGTAGTTGTCGACCCCGACGAACTCCGGGGTCTGGCTGGGGAACCCGTTGTAGTTGGTGAAGCTGTAGTAGACCGCGTAGCCGACCGGCACCACCAGGAGGGCGATGAAGACACCGAGCGCGGGAACCATCATCGACAGTTCGGCCAGCACCGCGCGGCGCGACCGTCCTGGCCGGCCGTCGCGGCGAGGGGTTGCCTCGCCGCGACGGACCGAACGCCGGTCCCAGCCGCGCCGCGCCGGATCGGCGACGGGGGCGGTGTCGCTGATGACGCTCATCGCCACCTCCTCCGTGCCAGGGTCGTACCGAGACGTCAGCGGTTCTGCTCGGCCCAGGTGTTGAGGTCGGCCGCAGCCTCTGCCGCGCTCGAGCCGGTGTACAGGCTCTGCACGATCTCGGTGAACTTCGGGTTGAGGCCGGTGACCGGCAGGCGGACATCGCCCGCGCCCTCACCGACGGCCACCAGCGAGGGAGCCTCGTCGATGATCGTCTGGATCTCCTGGCCGACCGGGGACGCCTGCGCGTCCACGCCGGCGCGGAACACGCCGTCGGCCCGCAGCTGCGCCTCGATCGCATCCTCGTCGGTCACGAGGAACTCGATGAGCCGCAGGGCGTTCTCGGTCTGCTCGCTGCCCTCCCACACCATGTAGGGGAACGCCATCGTCGCACCCTGCGGCCCCGGGTAGTCCATGCCCTGCTCGACCGGCGGCGAGAACACCCCGACCTCGAAGGGCAGGTCGCCGGCGCCATCGATCGTGGCCACCAGCCAGCTGCCGAGCGGGTACATGCCGACCTCGCCCTCCAGGAAGTTGGCGTCCGCCGTGCTCGGGTCCAGACCCACGTCATCCTGCTGGATGTAGCCCTGCGCCAGCCACTGCTCGTACTTGGCGAACATCGGCTCGAACGCCTCTGCCAGGGTCAGTTCGTCCTCGCTGACGGAGATCTGCCACTGCGGGTTGGTGGTGTTGAGCGTGGGGTGCCACAGCTGCTGGAGCTGCAGGCCGGTCATCCACTGGCCGGCGGTCTGCAGGGGGGTGTACCCGGCATCAGCGAGCTGGCCGAGCGCCGCGTCGAAGTCCTCCCAGGTCTCCGGCGTGCTCGTGATGCCTGCCTCCTCGAAGGCGGTCTTGTTGTAGTAGACCAGCGACTGGGCCTGCGAGCCGACGCCGACCACGTAGTTGCTGCCGCCCAGGGAGTAGGTGTCGAGGAGCGGGGTCCCCTGGATCCACGGTTGGTCGCTGATGTCCAGCAGCTCCGGCGCGATCTCGTTGTCGGCGAAGATGGACTGGATGACGTCGGGCGCGGTGCCCGCCGCCAGCTGCGCGCTGAAGGTCTCGCTCACGTTCGTGCCGGTCGGACCCTCGATCTTGACGGTGATGCCCGTCTGCTCCTCGAAGGGCGCGACCAGGTCGCTCCAGAACTGCGTGGTGAGGTTGTCGGTCATGTTGACCACCATCCGCACCTCACCGCCGGCCTGCACGTCATCGGTGTCGGCGTCGCCATCCGTGTTGTCGGCGCTGTCCGTGCTGTCCGTGCTGTCCGTGCTCTCCGCGCCGGCGTCGGTCTCGCCACCGCCGCAGGCGGTCGCCAGCATCAGCAGCGCCATCGTGGCTGCCACCGTCTTCTTGGCCCCCGCCTTTTTCAACGTTCGTGCTCCCACAGGACTCTCCTTCGCCTGCCCGCCGCCCGTCACTCGTGAGGGCCAGTCGGGTCTGGGTGCTCCTGTGCACCCAGTGCAACAGCGGGAAAGCGTTATCCCACTCGCACGCTAAGGTAACACATACTACGTTTAGCTCAAGTCCGTTTCTCGACATCCGCAGGAGGCGCACATGAAGGCCGCTCTTGCGATGACACCGGGCCTCCAGCATCGCTTCTTCGACGCGCCCCTGGTCACCGAGCTTCGGGCGCTCGTCGACCTGGACCCCGGCCGGGTCCTCAGCGACCCGACGGCGCCGGACCATGCCGCCACGGCTGCCGACGTCGAGGTGCTGATCACCTCCTGGGGCGCCCCCAGGCTCGAAGGCGCCGTGCTCGAGGCCATGCCGCGACTGCGCGCGGTCGTGCACGCGGCGGGGTCGGTCAAGCACCTCGTCTCACCCGAGCTCTGGGCCCGCGGCGCCCGGGTCACCAGCGGTGCCGCCCTCAACGCCCGACCGGTCGCGGAGTTCGCCCTCGGCGCGGTGCTGTGGTCGACCAAGAACGTCCTGCCACTCACGGCCAGGTTCGGCGTCGAGCGCACCGCCCCGGACCTCACCGTCGACGACACCATCGCCGGCAACTACCGCACGACCGTCGGGGTGCTCGGGGCGTCGGCCACCGGCCGTGCCCTGATCGAGCTGCTGGCGCCGTTCGATGTCGAGGTGCTGGTCTCCGACCCGACCCTCTCGCCGACCGATGCGCAGCAGCTCGGCGTGCAACTGGTCGACCTCGAGGGCCTGTTCTCCCGCTCGCGGGTGCTGAGCGTGCACGCGCCGCTGCTGCCTCAGACCCGGCACCTGGTCGACGCGAGACTGCTGTCGCTGATGCCGGACGGGGCGACGCTGGTCAACACGGCCCGCGGTGGCGTCGTCGACCACGACGCCCTCCGCTCGGAGCTCGTCTCCGGCCGGCTGTGCGCGATCCTCGACGTGACCGAACCCGAGCCGCTCGCCCCGGACGACCCGCTGTGGGACCTGCCCAACGTCACCCTCACGCCGCACGTGGCGGGGTCGCAGGGCGCGGAGCTGCTCCGCCTCGGACGAGCCGCCGTCGACGAGGTTCGCGCCCTCGTGGAGGGACGGCCCCCGCTGCACCCCGTCGATCCCGCGTCACTCGCGACCGGCGCCTGATCCTCCCCCGATCCAGCCCTGCCGCCCCGACCGGAGAGCCACCCGTGACCAGCCCCCGTCCCGATCTGGTCAGCCTGACCCGCTGGTTCCTCAGCTGGGTCACCGAGGAAGGTGCGATCAACGGGTTCCACAACCACAGCGTGTGGGGCACCAACCCGGCCACCTTCCTCGACTGGACCAGCGGCCACGCAGCCTTCTCGGCCCCCGCGACCGGCGCGATCGCACAGCTCGTCGCCGCCCGCCCCGACCCGCGGGCGATCGCGATGTGGCGCCGCATGATGTATTTCCAGAGCCACGCGCTGCAGGACGACGACCAGTACCGCCACGTCGGCTTCCAGGTCGGCGAGTCCGCCACCACGGGCCTGATCCACAACGCCACCGGCAGCATCGGGCTGCTGCTCGGGCTCAAGCATGCTGGCCATCTGCTGGACGAACCCGAGGTCGACCACGTCGTCTCGGTGGTGCGCCGCAACCTCGTCGCGCTGCAAGCCTTCGGCGGCGGACGCCCCGCCGAGGACGGCACCTGCAACCAGGAGTACGCCCGCGTGTGGGTCAAGATGCTGCTCGCCGACGTCACCGGCGACGGCTCCGGGCTGCCCGAGATCCGCGAGGACCTCGACGTCCTCATCGAGCGGCATCACCAGCCCGGCGTCCCCGACGAGGGATCCAGCGGCACCTGGCGGCAGGCAGGTGACCGCGCCGAAGGGGGCCACCTGGAACCCGCGGAGTACTACGGACTGATGATCGTCCCGCTGGTGCTCGGTTACGAGCGCTTCGGTGACCCCCGGTACCTCGACGAAGCCCTGCGGTTGTGCCGACACGTCGCTCGTTCGGCGTGGACCGACGCCGAGGGCCGGACGCGCTTCCACCGGTACTGGTACGTGGCCCCCGGCCGCACGCTCAAGGCCGACACCCCGATGCTCATCGCGGGGATGGGCCTGTCCCTGTACGGCATGCGCGAGGTGTGCCGGATCGCGCCCGACGCCGAGCTCGAGGACTTCGTGGCCCGCTGCCGGGACACCTACGCCCATTACCAGGTGCCCGCGGGCTACTTCGCCTCGGCGACGCACTGGGGGAACGAGGCCGACGTCGCGCCGAGCACGGCGTGGCACGCCCACGACCTGGTGTTCCTCGCCGACGACGTGGCCGACCCCGGCGAGGACTTCTGGACCACGGTGTTCGAGTCGGACGAGCGCCAGTCGGTGCTGATGACCGACCGGGCCGTGTGGGCCGAGCACGGTGTGCACTGGTGCATCCGCAGCCCGATGACCGCCGGGGACCTCGACATCTACGGGCGCAAGGACCGAGCGGTGTTCGGCCGGGCGTTCTTCGCCTGGACCGACAAGGAGCCGCTGGCCGAGGACCTGCACTACCCGGACGCCCCGCTGTTCCTGGCGACCAACGACGGGATGTACCGGGTCGACCGCTCGCAGCGGCCGACCGACGTCTCGGTGCTCGGCACGACCTACCGCGGTCGGCTCTGAGCTCTGGTCTGATCGCTGAGCTGACAGGAAACCGCTTACCCAGGAGTGCCGACGAAGGGCTCGCCATGTCCCTGCTGCGACCCGGGCTCTGCTCCGTGACGCTGCGTCACTCGTCCCCGGACCGGGTGATCCGGCTGGCGGCTGCGGCCGGTCTGCACGGGGTGGAGTGGGGGGCTGACGTCCACGCGCCACCGGGCGGCGAGCTGGCCGACCTCGCGGCGCGGACCCGCGCGGCTGGTCTGGCGGTCTGCTCCTACGGGACGTACTGGCGGGCCACGCCCGAGGACCCGGGCCATGACGTGCTCGCAGCGGCGAGGGCCCTCGGGTGCCGTCGCCTGCGCGTGTGGGCGGGGACCACGGGCTCGGCCGATGCCTCGACGGGCGACCGCGCCGCCGTGGCGGGCCGTGTGCAGCAGCTCGCGGACCTCACCGCCGAGGACGGCCTCGAGCTGGCCTTCGAGCACCACGACGGGACGCTGGCCGACACCGTTCCGTCGACGCTCGACCTGCTCGCCGCCGTCGACCGGCCCAACGTGGGCACCTACTGGCAGCCGCGGGTCGGGGATCCGACCGAGAGCGCGCTCGCCGGACTCGCCGACCTGCTCCCGCACGTCCGAGCGGTGCACGTCTTCTCGTGGTGGCCGGCACTCGAGCGCTTGCGGCTCGAGGAGCGGTCGGAGCTCTGGACGAGCGCGATCGAGCTGCTCGCGTCGACCGGCCGACCCCTCGACCTGCTGCTGGAGTTCCTCCCCGGCGACGACGAGACGTTGCTGTCGGGGGAGGCGGATCGCTTGCGAACGTGGATCGCCCAGGCCGGTCGTTGACCCCATGCGGAACCTTGTGTAGACATACGTCATACGTATGCCATATCACGCTGTCGAGCGACGTGCCTGGCGGGTCCTGCGTCGACGGTGGACTGGGACGGTGATCCACGGGCGATGACGCCCTCTCTGAGCGATGAGGAGCATCACATGAAGCCCAACAAGCTGATCGGTGCGCTGGTCACCTCCTGTCTGGTGGCGGGACTGGTGACCGCGAACGCACCCTCGCCGGCCCTCGCCTCCGGCGGCTCCCAGGGCAACCTGCGGGTCTACGTGTCACCCGACGGGGACGACGCCTCGGAGAAGGGCAACCGCGGCCATCCGTTCGCCACCATCCAACGTGCGGCGGACCACCTCGCTGAGCACAAGAACGCCGACAAGACGGCCCAGGTCCTGGTCCTCGACGGCCAGTACCGGATCGACGAGCCGATCGAGCTCACGCGTGCCCACTCGGGCATCACGATCACGGCCGCGCCAGATGCCTCACCGGAGCTCGTCGGTTCGGATCGGCTGGTCCCGGAGAAGTTCACATCGGTGGCGGAGATCGAGGAGCTGAGCGGCAAGTTCGAGTCGGCCAACCGGATCCCGGTCGAACACCGCGAACATGTTCTCGCCTACGACCTCGGTGCCGATGGTCTGCCGGTCGGGGAGATCAAGAAGAACGGGTTCAACTGGAACACCAACACCTACCCGCCGGAGCTCGTCGTCGACGGCGCACACCAGACGTTGGCGCGCTACCCGAACAAGGTCGATGGTGAGACGGTGTTCATCCCGAGAGGCCCCATCACCTACGCCTACCAGCCGAGGGGCAGCCTGATCCCACGCGAGAACTTCCAGGACAAGGTCGCAGGCAACGACCCGGACCTGGCGATGACCTTCGAGGAGATGCTGCAGCTCCCGGCTCCTCGGTTCAAGGTCAACAACGCGAGCCTGGCCGCTCGGATCTCGACGTGGGCCGCTCCGACGACGGCGCTGGAGAAGACCTGGCCGGACAACCAGGTCGGCACCAAGCCGTTGAAGACCGAAGAGGCCGAGGTCCTCGCGGCCCAGGACCCGACGACGTACGAGACCGACGCCTGGCTGTCGGGGTACTTGGGGCTCGAGTGGGCCGACGACATGCTGCAGATCTACTCGTACGACGCCGGTGACGACACGTTCCGGGCCCGCCTGCCGTCCATGTACACCAACTTCGTCCACCAGGTGTTCGGCGAGAACATCCTGTCGGAGCTCGACGCCCCGGGCGAGTTCTACGTCGACCGCTGGAACGGCAACGACGTGCTGTACTACTACCCAGAGGAGGGCAGCGACCTCAGCGACGTGTCGTGGAAGGCGTACGACGGGTCGTTCTTCGAGCTCACCGGTACGTCGAACGTGACGATCTCGGGCCTGAAGATGCGTGACACCCTGGGCAGCGCGATCGAGATCCTCGACGGTGAGTCGAACCTGATCGACGGTGTGGAGATCTCGGGGACCGGCGGCGACGCGATCACGATCGGGCAGAACGAGGGCCTCATCACCGCCAGCCCCGACTACCACACCGTCCGTGGCGGTCACGACAACCGGGTCGAGAACTCCTACCTCCACGACCTGGGGGCAGGCGGCATCCTGCTCGGCGGCGGTGATCGCAAGAGTCTGCAACCAGGGAACAACTCGGCCCGGCACAACAGGATCGAGAACTTCAGCCGGCTCGGCACCTACATGCCTGCCGGGTACCTGTACGGCGTCGGGAACGCGTTCGAGTTCAACGAGGTCTCCGGCAGCCCGCACATGGCGATCCAGGTCATGGGCAACGACATGAGCATCAAGTTCAACCACATCAAGGACGTGCTCAAGACCACCTCCGACATGGGTGCGATCTACGCCGGACGTGACTGGACGTACCTGGGCAACGAGATCGCCTACAACGTCGTCGAAGACATCACGCCCGCCGGGCATGCGAACCAGGCCGTGTACCTGGACGACAACGCCTCCGGGTTCAACATCCACGACAACCTGTTCCTCAACCCCGGGAACCGCGGCGTCTTCCTCAACAAGAGCCGCAACATCTCGGTCGAGGACAACATCACCTTCTGGGACACCGCTCGGACGGCCGGCAGCCGCGAGTGGATCAGGGAGTGGTCCAACTACCGGGGGCCGGGGACCGGACCCGGCATCGAGAACCCGTGGACGCTGGTGACGCGCTTCCAGGACATGCTGACCACCGGCGACGACGTGGACGCCGTCGCGCCGAAGGGTTACGAGGCGACCTTCGGCAACACGGCCGAGAACATCGCGACGTGGAAGCAGCACTACGCGGAGGTCTCTCCACGGATCGCGACGCCGGATGAGCCGCGTGGCTCCGGCTTCTACGTGCCGCGCACCGCCGCCGGCGTGATCTGCACGTCCTACACCGGTGATGGTGAGTGCGACGAGGCAGGAACCTGGCTGAACCCCAACTCGATCTACGCGTCCCTGGCCGACTCCTTCATCCACGACAACGTCGCCTCGCACGGAGGCGCCGGCCACTTCGGTTCGAACCGTTACCCGGGCGGCGGCAGCTACTTCAACGGGCCCCGGCACAACCGGGAACTGTTCCTCCCGTCGAGCAACGCCGGGATCGACGCCATGGAGTTCGACACCGAGAACTGGACGCTGGGCGAGGGATCCTCGCTCGCCGACGCGGCGGGCTTCGGCGAGCCGTGGGTGCAACGCTGGAACGCGATCTTCAGCTACGCGAAGGCGCACGTCGGCCCGGTGACCGGCCCGGTCGATCGCGAGGCCTTCCAGGCTGCGGTCGACGTTGCCGAAGAGATCGATGTCTCGAACCGGCCCGCCCACGTCGTCGATCGGTTCCTCGCGGCGCTGGATCGTGCCCGAGCCGTCGCGGCGGACGACGACGCTGACTGGCGGGCGTTCGACGGCGCGCTCATCGACCTGCTCGATGCGCTCGTCGTCGTCGCCAAGGCCCCGTACGTCGAAGCGGCGCTCGGGATCGTCGGCGAGCCGTTGACGATCCAGGCCTTCCGGATGCAGCCCGGAACCGCAACGGTCCTCTTCGACGACACGCCGGTCGGCACGCTGGAGATCACGGGAAACGGTGCCGGGACGGGACAGGTGATCGTGCCGGACGGCTTCGACGGCGAGGTCACGCTCACCGTGCGCTCCGGCGCGACGGAGGCTTCGACGCAGGTGACCGTCCTCGCCGACGCCGGGTTGGAGGTTCCCGAGACCGGTCAGGTCGGTCGTCAGTTGCGGGTCGACGCGACCGGGTTCGTGCCGAACGAGCGGGTCACGTTCACGGTCGGAGGCCAGCCGGTCGAGACGATCGCGCGCGAGCGTTACGCCGATGAGGATGGGGTGTTCGCCGGGTACGTCTTCGTGCCCGCATCGCACGCGACGGGCCAGGACGTGACGGTCACGGGTGTGGGTCAGTCGTCGGGTCGGTCCTACTCGGCGACCACCACGCTCGTCGTGCCGGACACCTTCGCCAAGATCGAATCGGCGGTCGCCTCCTCCACCCACGAGCCATCGAAGGTGGTGAGCAACACCTTCGACGGCAGCCGGACGACGGCGTGGTGGTCGAAGCAGGGCGATTTCCCGACCAACCGTCCGACCGTTACCTACCCCTCGACAAGCCGGCGAGCATCAGCGAGGTGATCCTGGCGGGGGACAACGAGCAGCGGTACGCGAAGGCGGGACCTGCAGCGGCCTTCATCGAGGTCCCGGGCGAGGACGGAACCTGGACGACCGTCGGGTCGTGGAACGCGGCCGATGACCCGACGTACGCGCACATCCTGGCCGGTGCGACCGGGAACAACCAGTGGGACCTGCCCGCGCTGCACGACGTCACCATCGAGCTCGACGAGGTGGTCACCCAGACCTTCCGGGTCACCATCACCGAGTCCTTCGACGCCGACCGGTTGCTGGCCGACGCCAGGTTCACCGCCCTCGCCCAGGTCTACGTCACCAGCACGGACCCCGATCCTTCCGCCGGGGAGCTGGTGGTTCCCGAGACCGGTCAGGTCGGTCGTCAGTTGCGGGTCGACGCGACCGGGTTCGTGCCGAACGAGCGGGTCACGTTCACGGTCGGAGGCCAGCCGGTCGAGACGATCGCGCGCGAGCGTTACGCCGATGAGGATGGGGTGTTCGCCGGGTACGTCTTCGTGCCCGCATCGCACGCGACGGGCCAGGACGTGACGGTCACGGGTGTGGGTCAGTCGTCGGGTCGGTCCTACTCGGCGACCACCACGCTCGTCGTGCCGGACACCTTCGCCAAGATCGAATCGGCGGTCGCCTCCTCCACCCACGAGCCATCGAAGGTGGTGAGCAACACCTTCGACGGCAGCCGGACGACGGCGTGGTGGTCGAAGCAGGGCGATTTCCCGACCAACCGTCCGACCGTTACCTACACCCTCGACAAGCCGGCGAGCATCAGCGAGGTGATCCTGGCGGGGGACAACGAGCAGCGGTACGCGAAGGCGGGACCTGCAGCGGCCTTCATCGAGGTCCCGGGCGAGGACGGAACCTGGACGACCGTCGGGTCGTGGAACGCGGCCGATGACCCGACGTACGCGCACATCCTGGCCGGTGCGACCGGGAACAACCAGTGGGACCTGCCCGCGCTGCACGACGTCACCATCGAGCTCGACGAGGTGGTCACCCAGACCTTCCGGGTCACCATCACCGAGTCCTTCGACGCCGACCGGTTGCTGGCCGACGCCAGGTTCACCGCCCTCGCCCAGGTCTACGTCACCAGCACGGACCCAGGTAGCCCTCCCGCGTGACCGGCTGCGCGTGGTGACCCCCGGTCGCCTGGCAGCGCCCGGCTGGTCCGGATCGCACCGACGATCCGGACCAGCCGCGCGTCCTCGTTCAGTCCCGCGGGACCGGGCAGGCCCAGCCGAGCTGTGGGTCAGGGGCGTACTCGGCAGCGAGCGCCCTCGAGTTCTCGACCTGGGTCGCGGACATGGGCGGTGCCACCACCTCCGTACGCGCCTCGGCCGCCCGCCGGGCATCCACCGTCAGCTCCAGGATGTCGATGCCACGAGCGTGATCGGCGACGTAGATGTGGTCACCGTGGAAGTACGACGCCCAGGAGTTGGTGACGTCCGGCCGGTAGTAGGCGATCTGGATGGGGTTCGTCGGGTCGCTGATGTCGAGGAAGCGCGTGCCCTGGGAGTACCACGAGTAGGTGAGCACCCGTCCCTGCATCTGGAAGTAGTGCGCCGAGCAGAACAGCGGGTTGTCGACGAAGCCCTCCTGCTCGAACGGTGACCACGTGCCGACGACCTCGAGCCGGAACGGCTCCTCCGGCGTCGAGCGCCAGCCCTCGCCGTCGTAGCTGCCGCGCAGCGAGGCGATCGAGAACATGCCCTGGCTCGAGCAGTCGGTCTGGCTGAACTGCTCCTCGGTGGCCATGATCAGTTCGTCCGCGCGGTGGCCGTGCTTGGAGCGGGGCCCGTCCTCGGCGGTCGCCTGGACCGCACGCAACGAGTTGTGCATGAACGCCGTGGGCGCGCCCTCCTCGGCGAACTGGCCACCGGCGAACGGCACCGGGTCCGAGGGGGTGGCGCGGCGTCGGACCTCGTCGACCGGATCCCAGTGCACGCCGTCGGTGTGGTAGCCGCGGACGCCTCCGAGACCCGACACCCACGCGATGCCGGCGGCGTCGACCTGGACGTCGTGGGCGTACGCGGTGGTGCCGTCGTTGCGGTGCAGATCGACCGGATCGGGCATGACGACCGGGTCGTCGGGATCGCGGACGTCGACCACGAGGATCGGTCGCCCCTGTGGCCACTCCGCGGCTTGTTCGGTGTTGCTGGCCGGGCCACCCACCCACAGGAAATCGCAGGAGTTGATGCACGTGGCCGTGTGCCCGGCCCCGACCTCCACGAAGGTGCGCAGGAACATCTCGTCCGGGTCGCTCGCATCGACGATGTAGACGCCGGCGGGATCGTCGGGGTCGGTCGTGGTGCCACCGTACGCCCGCGGGTCACGGGCGAGGAAGACGAGCTTGCGGCGCTCGTCGACCGCCATGTCCTCGTTCTGCCAGAAGGTGCCGGTCACGTCACCGGGCAGGCGCAGCTCGTCGCTGGTGACCTCCGAGAGGAACGCCGGTGATGTGGGGTCGGCCAGGTCGTAGGCACGCACGCCGAACCGCCCGACCGTCACCATGACGTCGCGCTGGTGGTGGCCTTGCCCGTACTCGAGGAAGTTGATCGCCGTCGCGTCCGTGTCCGTTGGGATGTTGCCCACGAGCCGGACGTTCTCGATGTCGCCGTCGGGTTGGGGGATGGACGTACTCGCCAGCGCCGACGGGACCGTCAGCGGCAGCGTCAGAAGCAGCACGAGAGCCACCCTCGAGGATCTGCGCATCTCACACCCTCCCTGTAGGAGCGCGGATCGACCGGCCGATCCCAGCAGCGCGGATCGGAGCGGTCAAGGTGGCCGCGCGACCCGTTCGTGCAGGACGCCCGCCCGGGTGGCGGTTCGGATGACGACCGGATCGGTGGCCGATCAGCGATCGGCGGTGGAAGGCGCGCCGCGGACGTCGACGGAGCTCGCCGTGAGCCGGGGGTGCGCGTTCGCGGACCTGACGGCGGCCGGCAGCGTTCCGGGACGGCCGAGTAGGTAGCCCTGGGCGGCGTGCGCCCCGAGGTGCTGCCAGGTCGTCAGGTCTGCGGCGGTCTCGATCCCCTCGACGATGATCTTGCTGTCGGTCTTGAGCGCGAACTGGACCAGGCACTCGGCGAGCGGTCGCCGGACCGGGTCCGATCCGAGGTCCTGGGTGAGGCTCGGGTCGAGCTTGATCAGCTCTGGTTGGAGCCGGACGATGTGGCGCAGGCTGGCGAAGCCTGCACCGGCGTCGTCCACCGCGAGCTGCACGCCCCGGGACCGCAGGGCCGCGAGCGCGACGTCGAGTTCGTGGTAGTCCTCGATGAGGGCGTGCTCGGTGATCTCGGCGATCATCGGACGGTCGCGCTGGGTGTCCAGGAGGTGGAGCAGCCGCTCGTCGGTCAGGGTCGCGGGTGAGGCGTTGAAGGTCAGGGCGACACCGGCCGGCAGGTCGGAACTGGTCTCGAGCGCGGCCTCGATGGCGGCGAGCTCGAGCTCGACCCCGAAGCCGAGGTTCGCCGCCTGCTCGAACCAGACCTCGGGTGGGTAGTTCGGGACGGTGTCGAACCGTGCGAGGGCCTCGACGGCCACGAGCCGGCCGTCATCGAGGGCGTAGATGGGTTGGAACACGATCCTCGGGCCACCGGACTGCAGCGCCTGGTGCACCCGCGCCTGCCAACCCGGCTCGACCTGGAGGTCCGCAAGGGGCGTGGCGAGCTCGATCTCGGCTTGCAGCTGATCGACGAGCCCCGCCTGGAAGCTGCGTCGCTGGGCGACCGTGAGCGAGCCCGCGACGGCACCCACGGTGATGAAGAAGGCACCTCGGATGAGCCAGTTGACGATCTGCTGTGACTCGTGCGTCGCGACGTCCAGCGGCATCGCCGGTCCCGCCAGGAGCATCGCGACCACCCCTGCGCAGAGCCCGCCCCAGACACCGAACGGCAGGGCCGCGAGCACGATCGGGATGTAGAAGACGTGCGGGACGGCGGTTCTGGTACCACCCGCGGCGTACACCAACGCCCAGCTGCCGGCCAGGAGTGCGCTGACGAGGGCCGCGTGCAGGCTCGGTGGCAACCGCGTGAGCCGTCTCACACGCGTGGCGCGAACATCTCGGCGGCCCGTGGTCTCATGTGACCTCCCAGGACATCCATCGACCTCAGGGCCCGCGCTCTTGAGCATCCGGTGGGTGAGCGATGGCCTCCTCCCGGCGTCGCCGCCCAGGGTCGCCAGGCTCCCCCAGACGGGGCCTTCGGCGTCGCGCCGACCGGCGTGACCGAGCGTCGTTCACGGGATGTACCCCATCGGGTGACTGCCGGCCCCGGAGGGCCACTCGTAGCTTCATGTCCGCAGTCAGTCGGCGTATCCACCGACGGCGATCCGATCAGCGACGGCGGGGGCTGCCGCGGCCGGCGAGGACGGAGAGTTCGATGGCGACGGCCGACGTGTACGAGGTGGAGAAGCTGTTGTGGCAGCTCCGCAAGCACCACG
This sequence comes from Nitriliruptor alkaliphilus DSM 45188, assembly GCF_000969705.1. Lineage (GTDB taxonomy): Bacteria > Actinomycetota > Nitriliruptoria > Nitriliruptorales > Nitriliruptoraceae > Nitriliruptor > Nitriliruptor alkaliphilus. The sequence goes on along the minus strand of NZ_KQ033901.1, from coordinate 793,468 downwards.
ATCTCGCCGAGCGTTTCAAGCAGGATCCTGACGCGGTCCTGGACGAGTACGACCTCGATGAGGAGCAGCGTCGCATGCTCCGCGACGGGGACTACCGCGGGATCCTGCGGTCGGGCGCCAACCCGTACCTGTTGTACTTCTTCGCGTTGCAGGTGGGTGTGGGGCGAGCGGCCTACTACGCCAACGTTCGTGGTGAGGAAGGCTGAGTCATGGGACGTGTCGTCGGGGTGTTCGCCACCTCTCACTCGCCGGGGATCACCGGCTTCCCCGAGAAAGCCGATCCGGCCAAGCGTGCGGCCGTGGACGCCGCGTACGGGCAGGTGCGGGACCGCATCGCCGAGCTCGAGCCGGATGCCATCGTCGGCGTCTCGGTCGAGCATTTCACCAACTTCTTCATGGACAACCTTCCCGTCTTCTCGATAGCCACGGCGGAGGACTTCGAGGCACCGGTGACCGACGAGATGGGTGAGTTCCTCCGCGTCGAGCGGCGGCGCCACGCGGGGCACCCCGCGCTCGCCGAGCACGTCCGTGCCCACGCCCTCGCTGAGGAGTTCGACCCTTCCCTCGTGGGCGGCGACTTCGCCTGGGACGAGAACTTCTGCGTGCCGCTCAAGCACCTCGATCCCGAGCACCGCTACCCGGTCGTGCCGATCATCGTGAACGCCGTCGAGCCGCCGATGCCGACGCTGAACCGGTGCTACGAGTTCGGTCGCATGCTGCGGCGGGCCATCGAGGCACAGGACGTCGCGTCACGTGTCGTGGTCCTCGGCACGGGCGGGCTGTCCCACTGGGTCGGCCTGCCCGAGGCCGGGAACATCAACGAGGCCTTCGACCGCCGCTTCCTCGACCACCTCTCCGCAGGCGACATCGGTCCGATCCTGGCCCTGACCGAGGAGCAGATCGACGCCGCTGGCAACGGGGCCCACGAGATCCGCTCGTGGCTCGTGGCTGCCGGCACTGCGGAGGGTCGGGGCTTCGACGTCCTCGCCTACGAGCCGGTCCCGGAGTGGCTGACCGGCACCGCCGTCGCCGCCGCTCGCTGACCCGTCGCATCCAGACGACCCCATCCGACCACGCACGACCAGGAGCACTGATGAGCACCCTTCCGAAGATCGGCGTCCCCGACATGAAGGGCGTCATGGCGTACCCGCCGACGCCCGCGTTGCCAGGCGCCGAGGACCCTGAAGCCCGCGACACGGTCAACCTCGACGAGGCCGAGCGGATGATCCGCCAGCTCATCGCCGACGGTGTCGACTCCATCGCCCTCAACGGCACGCTCGGTGAGATGCACACGCTCACCTACGACGAGTGGAAGGCGTACGCGACCTGCGTCGCGGAGACCGTGCGGGACGTCGACGCCGACTTCCCCGTCTTCATCGGTGCCACGACCCTGTCGACCCGCGACACCATCGATCGGATGCGTTTCCTGCGCGACATCGGGATCAACGGGACGCTGCTCGGGCGGCCCATGTGGGGCGAGATGGTTTCCGACATCATGGCGCGGTTCTACCGCGACGTGGCCGAGGCCGTGCCGGACATGGCGATGTGCGTCTACGACAACACCGCCGCGTTCCGTGGGATCATCCCTCGTGAGGTCTACAAGGTCCTGGCCGACATCCCCCAGGCGGTCGCGGTCAAGTACGCGGGTGGGGCCTCGGTCGGGTTCCGCTTCCACAACGACCTGGCCGTCGTCGGTGACAACCTCAAGCTGATGATGATCGAGACCGACTGGTTCCCCGCGGTCGAGATGTACGGCCTCGAGACCCAGCCCATGACCTGGTCGTCGACCACCGCCTGCGGGCCGACCCCGGTGCTGGCGCTGCGTGACGCGCTGTACGAGGGCCGGACCGAGGACGCCCGCTGGCTCACCGAACGGCTGCGCTGGGCTCACGAGCCGTTCCTGGTGGGCCAGAACTTCCCCGAGTTCGCGAAGTACAACGTCCCGCTCGAGAAGATCCGGGTGAACGAGGCCGGCTACATCAACGTCGGGGCGTCGCGTCCGCCGTACACCATGGATCTGGTGCCGGACCACCACGTCCAGGACACCAAGGCCCACATCGTCCGTTACAAGCAGATCGTGGCCGAGATCGACCAGCGGTTCGGGCGCAACTGAGACCGCTGCGTTCGTCCGGCGTGGGAGCGTGATCGACATGCTGCAGTTCGACGACACCGCAGAAGGTGTGCTGAAACGGCTCGGGGACGGGCGCGAGCAGATCCAGGCGGGCCGGATGCCCGCCTGGGCGCTCAACTCCCGTGGCATCTACGAGCTGGAACGCGACCGGCTGTTCAGCCGGACCTGGCAGTTCCTCGGGCACGAGACCGAGATCCCGAGTCCGGGGGACTACGTAACCCGACCCATCGTCGACAACGAGATCATCCTGGCGCGCGACGAGGACGGCGAGATCCAGGCCCACCTCAACATGTGTCGGCACCGGGGTAACACCATGTGCAAGGCAGCCATGGGCAACGCCTCGCACTTCCGGTGCTCGTACCACGGTTGGACGTACAAGAACTCGGGCGAGCTCATCGGGGTGCCCTACCTGCGTGAGGCCTACGACGGGAAGCTCAACCGCAAGGACTGGAAGCTGGTCGAGGTCCGGGTCGCCACCTACGAAGGTCTGATCTTCGGGACCATCGCCCCCGAGGCGCCTTCGCTCGAGGAGTTCCTCGGTGGGTTCACCTGGTACCTGGACTACTACCTCAAGCCCGGGCCCGGCGGCACCGAGGTGTACGCCCCGCCCGATAGCTGGGAGGCCGACACCGACTGGAAGATCTGTGCCGAGAACTTCGCCGGCGACGGGTACCACACGCCGGTGGCCCACCAGTTCGGGTTCGAGCTCGGCTACTTCCCCTCCTCCGGTGCCTCCCACTTCGAGGGGTACGCCGCCCACATCCCCGAGCAGGGCCATGCCATCGGCCTCGGGCGCACCCCGGGGATGGCACCGTTCGCCGCGTACCCGCCCGAGGTCGTCGACGGGTTCCGTCAGACGCTCTCACCCGAGCAGATCGAGGTGTTCAGCGAGGTCCGCACCGCCGTTGGCACCGTCTTCCCCAACCTGTCGTTCCTGGTCCAGCCCTTCAGTCGCATCCCCGGCGAGCCGGGGGTCCGCTTCTGCACCATGCGGCTGTGGCACCCGATCGGGCCCGGCCGGATGCGGATGTTCTCCTGGTGCCTGGTCCCAACGGACGCGCCGCAGCAGTCCAAGGACGAGTCCTACGAGGCCTACACCCTGGCCTTCGGGCAGGCCGGCACCTTCGAGCAGGACGACATGGAGAACTGGACCAACGTCACCCGTCAGGCCGGGTCCTCGCTGGTCCGCGACCTCCACTTCCCCTACGAGATGGGACTGTCGGCCGAACCGGAGCACGACTTCCCCGGCCCCGGCGTCGTGTACAGCCCCTACGTCACCGAAGCGGGGTTCCGCGGCATGTGGAGCAAGTGGTGGGACTACCTGTCCACCCCCACGGCTGGCGACCAGGAGGGCGCAGTGTGAGCACCCAACTCGATCACGTCCGTCCGCCCGTCGACCACCAGGGCATCACCGACGAAGACCTGGCGACCGTCGACCGCGACACCCACCACCGCGTCGTCGACTTCCTCCACCTCGAGGTCCAACTGCTCGACGACCGCCGCTACAACGACTGGGTCACGCTCTTCACCGACGACGCCCGCTACGTCATGCCGCTCCGGGTCACCCGCGAGGCCCAGGCCGAGTGGGAGCTGTCACCCACCGGACGCATCTTCGACGACAACCGCGAGACCCTCGGCATCCGCATCGCCCGACTGAACACCGAGTACGCCTGGGCCGAACAGCCACCCTCGCGCACCCGCCATCACGTCTCCAACGTCCGGGTCCAACCGACCGACACCGAGGGCGAGTACCACGTGCGGTCCAACCTCCTGGTCTACCGCTCACGCGGTGACAAGACGACCTACGACCTGTTCAGCGCCGCGCGCCAGGACATCCTCCGGGAGGGGGAACGGACCCTGACGATCGCACGACGTCACGTGGTCCTCGACCAGAGCGCCATCAGCGCCCACAACATCTCGATCTTCTTCTGACACGAGGTCACGCGTGACGACACCCCCCGACTCCGAGCGAGCCGATGAGCCGGCGATCGTGATCGCGAACGAGTTCGCCGAGGTCGTGGTACGCCGGATCCAGACCCGGAACGGTGTGCGCCTCGAGATCCGCTCCCCGCGCATGGACTCCAGCATCCGGCTCGACGCGCTGGAACTCGAGAGCCTGACGTGGCAGGATCCTGAGGTGTTCAGCGGGTTCCTCGAGGATCCCTTCGGCCCACCCAAGTGAGCCGGCTCGACGGGCTACGGATGCTCGTGGTCGGCGGGGCATCAGGCATCGGGCGTGCCACCGTCGACCGTGCCCGCGACCTCGGCGCGCAGGTCGCGGTCCTCGACCGCGCTCCACCGGCCGTCGACGCCGGTGGTGGATCGCTCCACCTCCGCGGCGACGCCACCGACCCCGAGGTCGTCGCCACCCAGGTCGGAGCGGCGGTCGAGGCGCTCGGCGGACTGGACGCCCTGGTGCACACCGCCGGCGTCCACGACGGCTTCCGCGATCTGGTCGAGTACCCCGTGACCGACCTCGCCGACGTGTGCAGCGAACTGTGGCGCGTCAACGTCACGAGCGCGCTGCTCGCGGTCCGGGCCGCACTGCCTGCGCTGCACCGTTCCGAGCACGCCTCGGTGACCCTGACCAGCTCGGAATCCGGCTTCGGTGCCCGCGGGGGTGGCGCGCCCTACACCGCGTCGAAGTGGGCCGTCCGAGGGCTGGTCGACCACCTGGCCGCGGAGCTCGCCCCGGCCATCCGGGTCAACGGGGTTGCGCCTGGCGGCACGTCGGGCACGAGCCTGCGTGGCGTTGGGTCGACTCCGGCCGAGATCGGTGCCCGGCCGGGCCGGGACGAGGATCTGCTGGGCACGACCAAGCTCCGGCGACGTATCGAAGCCGCCGACGTCGCAGGTGCGTACACCTACCTGGCGTCGCCGTCGCTGGCCCGGGTCATCACGGGTGTGATCATCAACGTCGACGGCGGAAGGAACACCGTATGAGCACGACCAACCCGACCGCCCCCCACCGCATCTCCCGAGGCGGTGCCGCGGAACGAGCCGTCGACTCCGCGCCGCTCGGCGGCGCGTTCGGTGCCGGGCTGCGTCGCCGCGAGGACCCCCGGATGCTGACGGGGCAGGGCGACTTCCTCGACGACGTCGTGCCGCAGGGGACCTGCTACGCCAGGTTCGTGCGCAGCGACCAGGCGCACGCCCGCATCGTCTCGATCGACACCTCCGAGGCATCGCGTCAGCACGACGTCGTCGCGGTCTTCACCGCCGACGACATCGACGCGGCACCGATCCCCCTCATCCGCAAGCCGCCGGTCGAGTCGGGAGAACCACCGGAGGTGCACCTGCTGTCGTCCGGAACGGTGCGGTTCGTCGGCGAGCCCATCGCCGTGGTGATCGGCACCTCGCCCGAGTCGGCCCGTGACGGCGCCGAACTGGTCGTCGTGGACTACGAACCGCTCGATGTCGTCCCGAGCCTCGCCGCGGCGTTGGCCGACGGCGCACCGGCCGTCCACGCGGACTTCCCGGACAACGTCGCCTTCCGGGTACCCGTCGGCGGTGATGCCTCGGCGGTCTTCGACGACGCCCCCGTCGTGGTCCGGGCCGGCCTGCGCAACAACCGGCTCGCGCCGGTGCCGCTCGAGCCGCGCGGCATGATCGCCAGCTGGGATGTCCACCGCCAGACCATGGACGTGTGGATCACGACCCAGCGTCCGCACCACACCCGCTGGTTCATCTCCCACGTGCTCGACATCCCCGAGCACCAGCTCCGGGTGCGTGCCGGCGACGTCGGTGGTGCGTTCGGGTCGAAGGAGCCGATGTACCCCGACGAGGGCGTCATCGCCTTCGCGGCGCGTCGACTCGGGCGGCCCGTGAAGTGGTTCGCCGACCGGTCCGAGGACTTCCTCGCCACGACCCACGGCCGCGACCAGTACGCCGACCTCGAGGTCGCCGCGACCGAGGACGGTCGCATCCTCGGTGTCCGCGGACGGATCGACGCGAACATGGGCGCGTACCTCTACCCCAACTCGCCCGGCACCGTCATCGGCCGCACCGGACCGCTGCTGCCGCAGTCGTACGACATCGCCGCGGTGGAGCTCGAGATCCGCGGGATCTACTCGAACACGACGCCCATCGGTCCGTACCGGGGCGCCGGTCGCCCCGAAGCGACCTACTACATGGAGCGGCTGATCGAGCTCCTGGCCGATCGCCTCGGCCTGGACGCCGTCGACGTTCGCCGCCGGAACTTCGTCCGCGCCTTCCCCCACGCCACAGCGACCAAGCTGACCTACGACTCGGGGGATTACGAGGCAGCGCTCGACGTGGCGCTCGAGGAGGTCGGCTTCGCCGAGCTCGCCGACGGCCGCGCCTCGGACGGTGACACCCTCGTCGGCGTGGGCGTCGCCTCCTACGTCGAGATCGGCGGCGTCACCCCCTCGTCGGTCGCGTACCTCGAGGGGTCCCCCGGCCTGTGGGAGCAGGCCGCGATCACGGTCCATCCCACGGGGCGGGTGGACGTCGGGGTCGGTACCTGCGCCCACGGCCAGGGGCACGAGACCGCCTTCGCCCAGATCGCGGCTGACGTGCTCGGGCTGCCCTACGACGATGTGGTGGTCCACTACGGCGACACGGCCAGCGCGCCGTTCGGGTTCGGCACGTTCGGGTCCCGTTCCGGCCCGGTGGGGGGCGCCGCTGTCCGTGCCGCCGCGATCAAGGTCCGTGACAAGGCCCACGGCATCGCGGCCCGCCGGCTCGGTCTCGAACCCGACCAGGTGGTGCACCGGGACGGTCGGTTCTCGCCGCGAGAGGACGTGGGCGGTGGCCTGACGTTCGCAGAGGTCGCCCACGCCGCCGTGTTCGACCACACGGTCCTCGGCGAGGGCGAGGAGCCGGGTCTCGACGCGTCCGCCCGGTTCGACCCGCCCGATTACACGTTCTCGTCGGGGACCCACGCTTGCGTCGTGGCCATCGACCGGGCGACCGGCGTGGTCCGCATCGACCGCTACGTGGCCGTCGATGACTGCGGCACCGTCATCAACCCGATCATCGTCGACGGTCAGGTCCACGGAGGCGTCGCCCAAGGCATCGCCCAGGCGCTGTACGAGGACTTCCAGTACGACGACCGGGGACAGCCGCTGACCGGCACGCTGATGGACTACGCGTTCCCGACCGCGGCGCAGCTGCCCCGCTTCGAGACCCACCGTGTCGAGTCGCCGTCGCCGGCCAACCCGATGGGGGTCAAGGGGGCCGGCGAATCGGGAGCGATCGTCTCGACGGCCGCCGTGGCGAACGCCGTCCACGACGCGCTGCGCCAGGTCGGGGCCGGACCGCTCGACCTCCCGTTCACCGCGCCGCGCGTGTGGCACGCGCTCTCCGACGTGACCACCCGCTGACGACAAGGATCCGCCGTGCAGCTCGAACATCGCTTCACCGTCCCGCTCGGCCCTGATGAGACCTACCGAACGCTGCTGGATCTCGAGACCGTCGCCGCCTGCTTCCCGGGCGCCCAGCTCGAGGAGGTGACCGGGGACGTGTTCGAGGGGCGCGTCAAGGTGAAGCTCGGACCCGTGACCGTCCTCTACCGCGGGCAGGGCACGTTCGTCGCGCGGGATGACGAGCAGCGCCGGGTGGTCATCGAGGCACGCGGCCGTGACAACCGCGGGTCGTCGACCGCGGCTGCGACCGTCACGGCGTGCGTCGACGCACACGCCGATGGCGCCGAGGTGGTGGTCACGACCGACCTCGATGTCACGGGGCCGCCGGCGCAGCTCGCCGGGGGCGCGATGGAGGGGGTCTCGAACCGGTTGCTCGATCGGTTCGTCACCGAGCTGCGTCGCCACGTCACCGGTGAGACGACGGCCGCAGGCGTCGCGGCCGGCGCTGACGCGACACGCGGCGCCGGTCGCCCAGCGCCCTCCGCGGCGCCGACCCACGTCGCGGGTGATGGTGACGATCATCTCGATCTCCTCGGCGCGGTGCTGGGAGACGACGGTCGCAAGCTGGCGGTCGCCGGCCTGGTCGGGTTGGCCGTTGGCGCGCTCCTGCGCTCGATGTTCCGCCGGCGGGTGATCCACGTCGTCGTGTCGGACGAGCGGCGGCAGCGCGCGTGAACGGTGCCGTGGCCGAGCCGTGTTGCAGCACGCTCGGTCCACACGTGTTGCGTCGCGGGTTGCCACACCTCCTGACCCTCGAGAGCAGCGGAGCCCACTGATGGATCTCGGTCTCACCGGACGGAACGCCATGGTCGCCGGCGGGAGCAGCGGTCTCGGCCTCGGCACCGCGCGGGCCTTGGTCGGCGAGGGTGCCAACGTCTCGATCTGCGGTCGTGACGCTGGCCGGCTCGCCGCCGCCATCGACGAGCTGCAGCAGCACGCCGTCGACGGGGCGCGTGTTCACGGCGCTGAGGTCGACGTCCGTGACGACGCTGGGCTCGTGCGCTGGGTGGGTGACGTGGAGGCGGCACTCGGCCCCGTGGACATCGCCGTGGCGAACGCGGGGGGCCCGCCGAAGGGGGATGCGGATGAGGTCGATGTGGACGACTACCGCCGCGCACTCGAGCTGAACCTGATGCCGTCCATCGTGCTGACCGAGCACGTCCTGCCGGGTATGCGGCGGCGTGGTTGGGGACGGGTGCTCTTCATCACGTCGGTGTCCGTCCTCGACCCGCTCCCCGGTCTGGCGTTGTCCAACGTGGCTCGTCCCGGTCTGGTCGGCTACGCAAGATCGTTGGTCGACGTGCTCGATGGCGACTCCGGATCCGTGACGGTCAACGTCCTCGCGCCTGGGCCCCACGCGACGCCACGCGTCTCGGCGAGCACGGGTCACGGTCGGCTCGGTGATCCGCACGACTTCGGTGCGGTCGCGGCCTTCGTGTGCAGCCGCCAGGCCGCGTACGTGCACGGGGCGGTGATCGCCGTCGACGGCGGTGCCCACGGGGGAGCGGCGTGATGCACCACGGCACGCCGAGCGCAGGGACGCCCCAGCGCGGCACCGTTGTCGGCGCGCGGGTCGGTGCCCTGTGGCGTCCGACGATGCCCGAGATCGAGGTCATCGCCGAGCAGTGGCCCGAGCAGATCGCGTTCGTCCCGTCGACCCCGGCTGGGGATCCTGCACCCGCGACGGAGGCACGTGCCGACCTCGACGTGCTCGTCGGCCTCCCCTTCCACCTCACGGGTGAGCTCCTCGATGAGATGCCGAACGTGCGTCTGATCCACATCCTCGGCCACGGGGTCGACCCGCTGTTCGCCCCCGAACTGCTCGGCCGGATCCGTGAGCGCGGGATCACCGTGGCGCGTACAGGCTGCGCGTCGACCGCGGCAGCCGAGTACGCGATCATGGCCATGGTCACCCTGGCCCGGCGTATCACGCCGATGCACTACGACGTACTCGCCAACGGCGGCTGGTCGCTGGAGCGCAAGGTTCGCCGTATGGAGGGGGGCCTCGGCGGCGAGCTCGCCGGCAAGCGACTGCTGATCGTGGGCTACGGCGGGATCGGCCGTGAGCTGGCCCCGCGCGCCAAGGCTTTCGGGATGGAGGTGACGGTCCTGCGCCGTCATCCAGCGTCCGAGCGGTCCGGGCCGAGCGTCGACCGCTTCGCGGGGATGGGTGACCTCGACCGGGAGCTGTCCCGTACCGATCACCTCGTCCTGGCCGTGCCGCTGACCGAGGAGACCAACGGCGTGATCGACGCGGCCCGGGTGTCGTTGCTGCGTCCAGCCACCTGCGTGGTCAACCTGGCCCGCGGGGAGGTGGTGGACGAGGCCGCACTGTTGCGAGCGCTCGAGGCGGGCTGGATAGGCGGTCTGGCGCTGGACGTCTGGCGACACGAGGTCGACCCGACGGTGCCGTTGCCCGGCAGCGAGTGGCTGGCTCGCAACCTGCTCGCCACCCCCCACATCAGCGGTCTGACCGTCGAGGCGCGGCTGCGGAGCCTCGAGACCATCGGGGAGTCGCTGCGGCGGTTCCTGCGCGGCGAGAAGCTCGCCCACGTGGTCGACCTCGAACTGGGCTACTGATCGGCGTTCTTCGGGGGCGGCCCCGCGGCGGCGGCGAGGCGGCGACACGTCGCAGATGTGTACCCCGATGGGGGACGGTCGTGCCCGGCGCCGGCTCGTAGCGTGCTGAGGAAGCCACCACGGAGGACCTGCGATGCACGCCGCTGCGCCACGCGAACGGCACCGTGTCGATGCGCGCGTCAACGGGACGTCGGTCACCAGGAAGGTGCAGGCCCGGCTGATGCTGGTACGGCTGCTGCGCGAGGAGCTGGGCCTGACCGGTGCGCACATCGGGTGCGACACCACCCAGTGCGGGGCGTGCACCGTCCTCCTCGACGACGTGGCCGTGAAGTCGTGCACGGTGCTGGCCGTGCAGGCCGATGGCCGCGCGGTCACCACCATCGAGGGCGTCGCCGACGGTAGCTCGCTGACCTCCGACGAGGCGCTCCACCCCGTGCAGCAGGCGTTCTGGGCCCACCACGGGCTGCAGTGCGGGTACTGCACCCCGGGGATGGTCATGTCGCTGATCGAGCTGCTGGCCGACGAGCCCGATCCCACCGAGGAGGACATCCGCGAGGGGTTGATCGGGAACCTGTGCCGCTGCACCGGCTACCAGAACATCGTCGACGCGGCGCTCGCGGCGGCGGCGATCCTGCGCGGCGAGTTCGCCGGCTCGGAGGGTTGAGCCGGTGTACCCCGTCGCCTTCGAGTACGTCCGTCCCTCCTCGGTGGACGAGGCTCGCCACTGGCTCGTAGAGCTGGGCGAGGACGCGAAGCTCCTGGCGGGCGGTCACAGCCTGCTGCCGATGCTGAAGCTGCGGTTGGCCGCCCCTGAGGTGCTGGTCGACATCTGCGACCTGCCCGAGCTCGTGCGCATCGACGTCGGCGCGGACGGTGCGCGGCTCGGTGCGGGTACCACGTGGCGGGCGCTCCTGCGCGACCGGTCGCTCGGTGCGGCCTACCCGCTGATCCACGACGCCGTCGCGGTCATCGGTGACCGGCAGGTTCGGGCCCGGGGGACCATCGGCGGCAGCATCGCCCATGCCGACGTCGCGGCCGACATCCCTGCACCCTTGCTTGCCCTCGGTGCCTCCGTCGAGATCGCGGGTGACACCGGCAGCCGTCGCGAGCCGCTCGACGACGTGCTCGTCGGCATGTTCGAGACGACCCTCGGTGAGGCCGAGCTGCTGACCGCCGTGCACATCCCGGCCCTGTCATCCACGACGACCACCGCGTACGTCAAGTTCGAGCAACCCGCCAGCCGGCTCGCCCTCTGCGGCGTCGCCGTCGTGATCGACCACCATCCCGATCAGCGGCTCCACGGCGTGCGCATCGCGGTCACCGGCGCCGGCGATCGTGCGTACCGGGCCACCGAGGCCGAGGCCGTGCTCGAGGGGCAGCAACCCGACGATCAGCGGTTGGACGCCGCGGCGGACGCCGCGCGCCACGACCTCAGCGCGCGGAGCGACGTGCACGCCGATGCCGTCTACCGCTCCCACCTGGTCCGGGTCCTCACCCGACGAGCGCTGGAGACCGCGCTCGCCCGACACGCCGCACAGGAGGCCGCATGACCGTCCACCTCGACCGACGCGGTGTCGTCGCCACCCTCACCATCGATCGGCCCGACGCCGGGAACCGGCTCGACGGCGCGACCGTGGACGAACTCAGCGAGCACCTCCGCGCCCTGCAGCTCGGCAGCGACCCCGCCGATGTCGTGGTCCTCGCTGGCTCCGGACCGGACTTCTCGTTGGGCCGCCAACCGGCGAACGACGGTCCACCCACCCCGTCCGGTCTCGCCCGAGAGTTCGCCCGCATCCAGGGGCTCAACGAGCTGGTACAGCGCTACCCGGCCGTCACGGTCGCCAAGCTCCAGGGGAAGGTCCGCGGTGCGGCGCTGTCGCTCGCCGGACGCTGCGACCTCGTGGTGGCGGACGAGGACGCCCGGTTGTCGTTCCCCGAGGTCCGCGACGGCATCCCGCCCACGATCGTCCTCAGCTACTACCGGTACGCACTGCCGTCCAAGGCGCTCCTCGACCTCATCCTCACCGGGCGCGAGATCGACGCGCAGGAGGGGTGCCGGGTCAACCTGGTGTCCCGGGTCGCGCCCGCCGGTCAGCTCGACGCCACGGTCGAGGCGCTCGTCGACGAGCTCACGGGCCACGACCCGCGGACCCTGCGGACCATCAAGCGGTTCCTGGCCGCCAGCGAGGGCATGGACCCTCGCGATGCACCCGCGTACGGCATGTCGCTGTACGCCAACGAGATCGTCGACCGTCGTCTCCAGGCCTCAGGAGGACCGCTGTGACCGAGCTCGATATCCGCAAGCGCCGCGTCGAGAGCGAGGAGCCACACCCGGAGTGTCCCGCCGAGATCGTGGCGATGGAACGGAGGCGATCATGAAGGTCCAGTTGGATCTCGACAGGTGCCAGGGGTACGTGTGCTGCGTCGTCGCGGCTCCCGAGGTCTTCGACGTCGACGACGACAGCGGTCTGGCGGTCCTCAGAGAGGCGGCGTCCGACCCCGCACGCCGCGTGGAGGTCGAGCGGGCTGTCCGTGACTGCCCGACCAACGCCATCAGCATCGCTGACTGACGGTGGGCGACCGCTGCGTCATCGTGGGAGCCTCGCTGGCCGGCGTCGCGGCGGCGGAGGCCATCCGGGAACGGGACCCCGACGTCGAGGTGGTGCTGCTCGGTGACGAGGCGCACGCGCCCTACGACCGGCCGCCGCTGTCCAAGGAGCTGTTGCAGGGCCGCCGGGAGCCGGATGAGCTGACGCTGCGCGACGGCGCGTGGGCCGAGGAACTGCGCATCGACCTGCGCACAGGCGTCCGGGCGGCCCGGCTGCACACCGAGCGCGCCGCGGTCGAACTCGTGGATGGCGAGCATCTCGCCTTCGATCGGCTCCTGATCGCCACGGGCGCGACCCCTCGCCGTCTTCCCAGCCTCGACGGGCTGGCGGGGGTCCACACGCTGCGTACGCTCGACGACGCGATCGCCGTCCGCGACGCGCTCGCTGGAGACGGTCGTCTCGCCGTGGTCGGCGGCGGCTTCATCGGACTCGAGGTTGCCGCCAGCGCCCGTCGCGGGGGCGCCGAGGTGACCGTGCTCGAGGCCCTCGACACCGTGCTCGCCCGTGCGGTCGGCGCCGAGGTCGGCGGGGTGATCGAACGGCTGCACCGCGACCACGGTGTCGATGTGCGCACCGGCGCCGCCGTAGCCGGCCCGGTGGTGCGCGGCGACCGCCTCTGTGGTCTCGAGCTGGTCGGCGGCGAGCGCATCGACGTGTCCACCGTCGTGGTCGGGATCGGTGTCGTGCCCGCGACCGACTGGATCGCCGATCCGCGCATCGCGCTCGACGACGGTGTCCTCGTGGACGCGACGCTCCAGTCGTCGGTCCCCGGCGTCTTCGCGGCCGGTGACGTCGCACGTGTCCGGGGGATCGGCGGTGACACGCGTCGCGTGGAGCACTGGACCACCGCGGTCGAGCACGGCCGGACGGCTGGGCGCAACATGGTCGCGGAGCCGGGCGAGCTCGAACCGCTCCACGAGGTGCCCACGTTCTGGTCCGACCAGTACGACGCCAAGATCCGCGCCGCCGGCACCATCCCCGACCCCCAGCGGATCGAGGTCGTCGAACACCGCGGCGATCCGCTCAGGCTCGTAGCCCTCGCCCCCGATCGCGACGGCACCCTCGCCGGCATCATCACCATCGGACGAGCGAGCGCGCTCGCCCGATGCAGGCCGTTGCTCGGCCTACCCGGGAGCGCCGCGCAGGCTCGACGGCTCGTCGCCGGGTGAGCGGCGAACCAAGGGGGCGGTGAGCCGGATCAGACGGTGGCGTCGGTCCCGTCGGCTGCCACCGCCTGGGGGTCCCACAGCGCGGCGACCAGCTGCGCTCGGTTGTGGACCTCGAGCTTCTGGAACATCCGCTTGAGGTGCTGCTTCACCGTGTTCTGGCTGATGAACAGCTCGCGCGAGATCTGCCCTGTCGTCAGCCCTCGGGCGACCAGCCCCGCCACCTCTCGTTCGCGCCCGGACAGCGTCGATGCGTGCGACGTGCCCTCGGACCTCACACCGTGCGGGGGTTCTGTGGACGACCCCTCGGCGGGCGGGCGATACTCGAGGAAGGTCAGAACGAGCGAGCCATCGTGCTCCAGCCGTAGCGATCGTGCGAGCATCTCGGCAGCGCGATGGTCGCGTAGCTGCACCGTGTGGGAACCGGTCGCGCTCTGCAGCGACGACCGGCCCCGGAGCTCCTCCAGCGTTGCACGCATCGCTGGCGCCGCCGCGGTGACCAGCGGACGGCACGCCTCATCGATGGCTCGCTCGGCGGCATCGTTGAGGTAGAGACGTTCGCCGTCGAGGCTGGAGATGACCAGCGCGGTGTCGAGTTGGTCGAGAACGTCGGTGAGCATCACCGAACGGTGCTCGGCAGCTTCGAGCATGGCGGCGCGGTACAGCGCCGCACCGACCATGTGGCTGACCCAGTCCGCGCGCTCCAGATCCTCCGCGTCGAAGGGCGCCTCCTCCTGGCGGCGGGCGAAGTTCAGGGTCCCGGCCGTGACGCCGCCGACGCGGACCGGTGCCTCCATGGAGTGGGCGTAGCCAGCGCGCCTCAGGACGTCGTAGGCGCCGCTGTTGCGCCACTCCTCGGGGGAGGCGGCCAGGTTCTGATCGACCGGACCGCGCGTGGTGAGCGCCGCGGTCAGCACGGGATCGTCGTGGCGTCCGATGGTCTCGTACTCGTCGAGGAACGCGTCGGCCGCCTGCGCGGTGCAGTCGATCGCTTCGCCGGTGGCCAGATCGAGCTTGTAGAGCGCGAACGCCTCACACGGGATCACGTCCGCGATCGTCTGCAGGTAGGTGTCCCTCACGCCATCCGCTGTGGAGGCCTGCATCAGGCCCATCGAGAAGTCCTGGACGGCTCGCTCCATCAGGTCGAACGACACGATGCGCTCCTCGGCTCTCCCGTCGGCGACCCCGGGTTCACACTCGGCCCTGCACCCGAGCGGACCTCGCCATGGCCACTCCTCTCCTGGGTCAGCTGGAGCGAGCGTCGAGCGTACGATTCTGGCCGTGGCCTGGTGTCACCCGTTCGTGGACTCTTCTTCCGCCGAGAGCCCCGGAACAGGGTGGCTACGTCGTCACTGATCAAGGTCGGCCAGCCATTCGCTCGGGGTGCGCGGCGTCACGTCGAGCAGCTTCTGGGCGGAGCGCTCCGGTGTGATCGAGCGGTCCGGGAGGGCAGCCATGGCCGTGTAGGACGCTGCGATGCCGGCAGCAGCGCCCTCGCCGATCATGGGCACGAGGGATGCACCGAAGTCCTCGGGAGCCATCGCCTCGTAGGCCACGGACCGCCCGAACCGGGTCGCGAACGCCTCGGCCAACGCCGGTCCGCTGATCGCGGGGTACTGGCCGACGGCGACCAGGCCGGTGACGTCCGAACGCTCGAACAGCGCGACCGCGACGTCGGCGATGTCGAGGTGCGAGGCCCACGAGACCTCGAAGCCGACGGGAAGGGGGTAGCGCAGCACGCCCTGTTCCCGGACGGCCTGGGCGATGGGTGGCAGGAGCAGGTTCTCGAGGAACAGCTCCGGTGCGATCACCGCAGCAGACACGCCGCTGTCGGCGAGCCCGCCGACCAGCTCCCCGACCGCGCTGTCAGCCCGGCCAGCCGGTTCTCCGTCGTCGCCGACGTCGATGGCGAAGCCGCTGGTGGAGACCACCACGCGCGCAGGCCGTGCTGCACCGACCGCGGCGACGATGTTGCGCGCGTAGCCCCGGCGGTCCTCTTCCGCACCCACCGGCAGGTGGACGAACACCCCCTCTGCGTCACGGTAGGCCGCGGTCAGCTCCGCCACGGAGGCGGCGTCGGCGACCACCACGCGTGCGCCGTCAACGGCGGCATCCGCATCACGGGTCAGGGCCACCACCGGCCTGCCCGAGGCCGCGAGGGCAGCGACGACAGGGCCACCTTGGGCACCGGTGGCGCCGTGGACGACGAAGGACATGGGCTTCTCCTGGGTGAGTTGTGTGAGGATGTCGCGCATTAGTACAGTGCCTGCACCGATGACATCAACTGCACTAACTGCAACTGAAAGGAGCAGCCGACATGACCACGACGTGCCTGCCCGACTGCGGCGTCGCTCGCTTCCTCGCCCTGCTCAACGGCCCGTGGGCAACCCTCATCGTGCGTGAACTGCTCGCCGGCCCGCGCCGCTTCACCGAACTGCGTAAGGCCCTGCCGGGCATCAGCCCCCACACCCTGACCAGCCGTCTGCGCCAGTTCGAGGCCTACGGCATCGTCACCCGCACCGCCTATCCCGAGATCCCCCCACGCGTCGAGTACCAGCTCACCGACCACGGCGAACGCCTGCGCGACGTCCTCGACACCATGGCCGACTGGGCCCTGTCGATCCCCGAACCCGAGCCCGTCGACGCCGCCTGACGTGTCAGCGGGTGGCGTAGGCGAGGACCGCGTCGACGATCCGTTCGGCGAAGCCGTCGTCGATGGGGTGGCCCGTCATCAGCAGCCGGTAGTAGAACGGGGCAGCCAGCAGGTCGACGGCCACCTCGAGGTCGACGCCGTCGCGCAACCCACCGCGCTGCTGTTCGCGCGCGAGGGCATCTGCCGCGGCCCGTCGCCGGCCGGCGAGCAAGCCGTCGCGGACCGCTCGCGCGAGCTCAGGCCGGCTGGCCATCTGCGCGGCCAGCGTCGCCACCAGCCGTGCGACGTCCGGCGCCGTGAACAGTCGCGTCAAGCTGCCGGCGATGGCGAGCAGGTCGCGCCGGAGGTCGCCGGTGTCCGGGGTGTCGATCGCGTCGGAGAGACCGTCGACCGCGGCCAGCAGGACCCCGTCCATCGACGACCAACGCCGGTAGATCGTCGCCTTGCTGACGCCGGCACGGGCGGCGACCCGCTCCACGGCCAGTCCGGCCTCACCCTCCTGCGCCATGAGCTCGAGGGTCGCATGGAGGATCGCCCGGTCCGCGGCGGGGTCGCGAGGTCGCCCCGGGCGGCGCCGGTCGGCAGCGTCCGTGGCTGGCACTCAGGCCACCCGCTGGAGGTGGGTGTCCGCGGCGGCGGTGCGGTACTTGAGCCCGTAGCCCACGGCCCGGTCCATCCCGAGATGGGCCAGCCAGATCACGGCGACCGCCAGCGCGGTCGACGTCCCGGCAGCCAACGCCCACGCCCCCAGCGCGAGCGGCAGGACCACCGTGTGGGTCAGGTTGTAGGTGGCCGCACCGACCCGCGGGCCGGCGAGGTACCCCGCGAGCCCGACGTCGGGGACGAGCAGCAGGCCGGCGAACAGCCACCAGCTGGCGTCGAGCTGCCCGTACACCACGACCGCGGTCGCGAGGAGCGCGAGGCCTTCGAGCCGCAGGAGTGGGCCGGGGGCGAGCACGCCCCGAGAGGCCCTCGCCGCGGTGAGCGGCCCGGGGTCGGTCGCGGCCGTCGTCTCGGACACGGGGGCTCCTCTGCAGCGTCGCGTTACGATACGGTACGGAATCGTACCGTATCTGTCGAGTGCCGCGGGCCTGGGCTGCCCGGACAGCCGCGTGGGTCAGGTCGTTCGGCGGTGGCCGACCTCCAGGACGAGCACCGCCGCCAGCCCGACGATCACGTGCATCGCACCGAGCGCCGCGATGGTGCCGCCGTCGGTGTCGAGGGTGAACGGCACGGTGACGATCGCGGCCAGGCCGGCGACGGCTTGCGCGAGTCGGACCATCCAGTCCCAGCGGGCGGTCAAGGCCGCGGCGAGGACGGTGCCGACCACCAGGGGTACCGAGGCCATGAAGAGCACGCCCCCAGCGGTGACGGCGGATGCCGTTCCACCGTCGATGTAGGTGAACGAGGCACCGGCCGCTCGGCCGATCGCCAGGACGATGAGGCTGGCGGTAGCGGAGGCGGCGGCGCCGAGGGCGATCGTCGTCGCCCAGGTGCGCACGGGGCGGGCGGATGGGGTGGTGGTGTGCTCGCGGTCGAACGTGGTCGTGGTCACGGTGTTGCCTCCTGTCAGCTCGATGTCGGTGGCCTGGACGGTAGAACTTCAAGTTGACGTGAGGTCAAATACCCTGAGTCGAGGCGCTGCACCCCGCCGGGACCGCTGCCGGATCGCCGCCGGCGCGCACGGGCAACGGCCACGTGCACCACGACGTGCCGGCGGCGCCATGCAGCGGCGCCTTCACGCCCGACGGTGCCCCGATGGAGCACCACGACCACTGACGTCGACCACGGCGCTGATCGGCGTGTCACAGGTCGGCACGTCATCCCGTCAGGAAGGCAGACGCGCCACCACATCGGGGCGTGCCCGACCTGAGGTGTCCTCGTGTCCTTCCCGACGTTCACACGCGTGGCCGTGCTGCTGCTCGCGGTCAGCCAGCTGCTGACCGGCCTGTGGGCGGTGCTCGCGCCGCGGGGGTTCTACGACCGCTTCCCCGGCCTCGGCGCACCCTGGGTGGCGGTCGACGGTCCGTACAACGCCCACCTCGTCGGTGACGCCGGCGCGGGGTTCCTGGCCACCGGGGTCGCCCTACTGATCGCCGGGGTGTGGCTGCACCGACCCGTGGTGCTCGTGGCGCTGGCCGCCTACCTGGCTCACGGGGTCCCGCACGCGGCCTACCACCTGCGAGCGCCGGCGCCTGCGTTGGCGCTGGCCGATCAGATCGCCTCGACGGTGCCGCTGGTGCTGAGCGTCCTGGTCGCGGCCGGGCTGCTGATCGCCTGGCTGCGCACGGATGCACCACGCCGGCTACCGGCGGGCACCGCGGACGGGAGCGCCGAGGTCACCGTCGTCGCGGGCCGGCCACGCGACCCGCTGCTGGCTGTGGCCTTCGCCGTCGCCCGGCGGCGCACGGGTGCGGTGCCGACGTCGTGGCGCGTGCTCGCGCGGGTCCCGCGCCTGGCCCGGGCCCACATCCTCGGCGATGCGGCCCACCAGACGACACGGACGGTGCCGGCGGAGCTCGGGGCACTGGCCACGTTGCGGGCCGCGACGCTCGTCGAGTGCGCGTTCTGCATCGACATCCTGTCCGCTGCAGCCTGGCACGAGGGCGTGTCCGAGGAGCAGGTCCATGCGCTCGGGCGCTGGCGCGACAGCGAGGTGTTCGACGCCGACGAGCGCCTCGTCCTCACGCTCACCGACGCGTTGACGGACACGCCGGCCGTGGTGGATGGTGCGCTGCGTGAGCAGCTGATCGATCGCTTCGGCGAGGAAGGGCTCATCGAGTTGGCGAGCACGATCGCGCACGAGAACGCCCGCGCTCGTGCCAACCGGGCGCTCGGGGTCGCGCCCCAGGGGTTCGCGACCGCCGCCGGGTGCCCCCTGCCGCTCCCGGCGTCCGCGTGAGCGCCGACCTCGCCACCGAGGCGTTCGCCGAGCTCCGCCCCCGGCTGTTCGCGATCGCCTACCGCTTGCTCGGCAGCGTCACGGAGGCGGAGGACGTGCTCCAGGAGTCGTGGCTCGCGTGGGCACGCGTCGACCACGAGTCCGTGGTCGAGCCCGCTGCGTACCTGACGACGCTGGTGACCCGCCGCAGCCTCGACGTGCTGCGGTCGGCGCGGGTCCGGCGCGAGACCTACATCGGCCCGTGGCTGCCCGAGCCGCTGCTCGACGGCGCGGATCAGCAGGCCCCTGCCGAGGACGCGTCGGACCCGGTCCTGCTCGCCGAGTCGGTCCGCACGGCCTTCCTCGTGGTGCTCGAGTCTCTCTCCCCGGCCGAGCGGGTCGCGTTCGTCCTCCACGACGTCTTCGGGTACGGGTACGCCGAGCTCGCGGTTGCTCTCGGACGATCGGAGGACGCGTGTCGGCAGCTGACCTCCCGCGCGCGGTCGCACGTCGCTGCCCGGCGCCCGCGGTTCGACACCGACGAGCAGGTGGTCGCCTCCGCGGCCGAGCGGTTCTTGGCCGCCTCCGTCGGTGGTGACGTCGCGGCGTTGGTGGCCACCCTGCACCCCGACGTCGAGCTGATCAGCGACGGCGGCGGGAAGGCCCGGGCTGCGCGTCGCATCGTCGTCGGTTCCGATCGCGTCGCGCGGTTCTTCGCCGGGACGCTGCAGCCGGGCGCGGTGACGGGCGCGGCGTTCGTCACGATCAACGGCGCCCCGGGGGTGGTGGTCACCGGCGCCGACGGCACCCGGACGGCCGCCTGCATCGACATCGAGGACGGCCTCGTGCGGCGCGTCCACCTCGTACGCAACCCCGACAAGCTGCGACACGTCGCGGTCTGACCGGCGGGTCGGGCCGGCGCGGTGGCTCGCGCACTACGTGACGTGCTTCCCGACCGTCGAGGTCAACAGCACCTTCTACCGCCTGGCTCGAGAGACCGCGGTGCAGCGCTGGGCGGACACGGCACCGCCGGGCTTCGAGTTCGTGCTGAAGGGCAGCCAGTTCATCACCCACCGACTGAAGCTGAAGGACGCAGCCGGGGCGGTCGAGTTCCGCGACGAGGACTGGTTCCACCCCGACACGTACGCGGTGCTCGACGACCACGAACGCCGTCCGGGATGCCCGCACCCTGATCCGGATGCTCGGCGATGCGGCCAGGCCCTGGCCCGACCCCGCCTGACGGCCGGGTCGGGGATCGGCCCCACGGCCGTGCCCGTCTCAGCTCGCGAAGCCCTTGACCAGCTCGACCAGCTTCGGCCCGTCACCGATCGGGGTGACGTTCAGGGTGGTCACGCCGGCCTCGCGGAACGCCTCGACGCGTTCGCGGATGAAGCCCTCCGAACCGACGAGGTTGGTCAGCTCGAGCAGCTCGTCGGGGATCAGCGCCGCGGCCGCATCCTTGTCGCCGGCGAGGTACAGGTCCTGCAGCTCGGCAGCGACGTCGCCGTAGCCGTAGCGCGTGGCGAGATCGTTGTAGAAGTTGCGGCCCTTGGCGCCCATGCCGCCGATGTACAGGGCGTACATCGGGCGGAGCATGTCGAGCAGTTGCCGGCGCTGCTCACCCTCGGCGATCGCCAGCGCACCACCGGCGATGATGTCGAGCGGTGCGAGGTCGTCGGCCCGCTTCGCGGCGCCCGCCGCGAGGGCGTCGCCCCAGACCCCGTTCGCGCGCTCGGGCAGGTAGAAGATCGGCAGCCAGCCGTCGGCGAGCTCGGCGGTCATCGCGACGTTCTTCTCGCCGAGGGCGGCGACGTGGATCGGCACGCGGGGACGGACCGGCCGGGCCAGCATCTTCAGCGGCTTACCGAGACCGGTGCCCTGGTCCGCGGGCAGTGGCAGGGTGAACACCTTCCCGTGGTGCTCGATCTCCTCGCGGGCGACCATCCGGCGCACCAGCTCGATCACCTCGCGGGTCCGTGCCAACGGCTTGCTGTACGGCATCCCGTGCCAGCCCTCGATGACCTGGGGACCGGACGCGCCGAGGCCGAGCTCGAAGCGCCCGCCGGAGACCGCGTCGAGCCCGGCGGTGACCTGCGCGAGCAGCGCGGGTGTCCGCGAGTACACGTTGAGGATGCCGGCGGCCAGTCCGATCCGCTCGGTCCTGGCGGCGAGGTAGCCGAGGACGCTGACGGCGTCGAAGCCGTAGGCCTCGGCGACGAAGACCACGTCGAGGCCGGCCTCCTCCATCGCGACGACCTGATCGGTCGCAGCCTGGACGTCGCCGGCGTAGGGCAGGGGGTGGCCGATCCTCACGTGAGCCTCGTCGGTCTCGGGGCGGGTGCGCGTCCGCAGCGCACTGCGGACCGTAGAGGCTGCGGGCCTGCGGGACCGCTTCGGCGCCGACGCCCCTGGACGCGCACGCGTTGCCGGCGCGGCGGACGGCCGCGTACGCTCCCGTCGCTCTCGCCTCGCGCGGGGGCGCCAACGCTGGAGGGTTCGCCTAGTCAGGCCTATGGCGCACGGCTGGAATCCGTGTTGGGAGTCACATCCCTCGGGGGTTCGAATCCCCCACCCTCCGCCACAGGATCATCCTCTCACCTGCGACGCCCCCGGACCCGGTCCGGGGGTGTCCGGTGTTCTGGCTGCCGAGACCTCGATCGGTCACGGATCGGTCACAGGATCCGTGGCGCTGGCCGCTTGGTGTCGACCTTCGAGGTGACAGCCGTGGGTGCGTGCCCGAGCAGGGCGCTGATGGTCGCCAGGCCGTTGCCGCGCGCGTCGAGAGCAGACGCGAGCGAGTGTCGTAGCCCGTGAGGCCCGCCGATGTGTGGGAGACCGAAGCGCCGGGCGTAGGTTGAGAACCTCGTCGAGACGTAGTCGGGGTAGCGGTAGCGGCCCCGCTCGTTGGAGAAGACGAGGTCGTGATCCTCCCACTCGCCGCCGAGGATCGCTCGGCGGCGTTCCTGACGGACGCGGTGCTCCTCGATCACCTCCACCAAGGGCGGCGGGAGCGGCACGGTGCGACGTGACCGTTGCGACTTCGGCTGCTTGACGATGACCCGGGAGCCCGCCTTGGTGATGGTCTGGCGGATCTCGAGGGTCCCGAGGGCGAGGTCGCACGAAGGCCGAACCACGAGCGCGTCGAAGCGCACCGCCAGAACACCCACAGAGCTGAACCAGGGCCCAACGCCCGGATGAGCACGATGGCCTGGTCGTGCGACCGGCCGCGTGGAGCGTCGCCTTCGGAGTGACTACTCCCCGATGAACGAGCCGTCGGGCGCGATGATGAAGTCGCTGACCAGCGGGAAGTACGCACGCCAGCCGGAGTCGTCGGCTGCTACAGAGACCCTCAGGTGGCCGTGCTTCTTGTCGTCGTGGAGCACGTAGCTGACGATCTGGTAGGTGGTCCCGGATTCAGCGACCACCTCGCGCCGTTCCTTGTCGAGCTCGCGCAACTGGCCGTAGCTCAGCTGCCGGAGCTGTTGAAGCCGGGCTTCGATCAACGCCCGGGCCTCGTCGTTGTCCACGTTGCACATCCTCGTCGAAGACGCAGTTTGGCAGCCGCGCGCCAGCGACGCCCGGTTCCGGACGACGGCCGGCCGCTCGACGCAGACGCTGCTTCGAACCAGAGCATCACGCCCGTGTTCTCCGCCCTCCTGCGGCGTTGGTGCCCGACCTGGGGACGCGCTATGCGGGCTTCGCGGTAGGAAGCGGGGGCACCGCGAGGAGTGTTCATCGGGGGTGCCGCCGTCGCTCAGCAACCCTCATCAGCCGCTACGACTGATTCCGATCCGCGGAGCTGTTCCGTGTGGGCCGTCGCTACTCTGCCAGACTGGCCGGTTGGCCACGGATGACGGGACGGGGACGTGTGAGTTGGACCGGTAGCGCCGCGCGTTCGAGATGCGTTCCGCGCTCGCGTCGGCCGGGTCTGGGCTCCACGCGCGGGTTCGCGACCACGATCGCTGCGTCTCTGGTTCTGGCTGCGTCGTGCTCTGGTGAGGAGGGCACGACAGTTGCGCCAGAGTCGTCGACGACCAGCGATGCGGTCGACGACACCACGCTGGACGTGGCGCTCGAGGAGGAGCGCGCCTACGTGGATCGGGCGTTGGACCTGCTCGAGGATGGCTACCACGGTGGAGACGAGGTCGACTGGCCCGAGCTCCGGGATGTTGCCCATCGACGTCTCGACGCCGACCCCGCGCGGGTCGACTCGTACCTTGCGATCGGCGCGGTCCTCAGCCGAATCGGCGACGCTCACAACCAGCTGATCTACCCCGCCGTCGTGCAGCAGGCCGTCCCCGAGCGGTCGGGTGAGTACCCGAGGGTCGAACGCGACGGGGACGTCCTGATCATCAAGCTGCCGCCTGTCCACGTGAGGTATGTCACGTCCCCCGACTACGTCCGGCGCACGTTGGCCGCCATCCGCGAAGGAACTGAGCAGGCGACGTGTGGCTGGATCGTCGATCTCCGTGAGTTCACCGGCGGGTCGATGTTCCACCCGCTCGCCGTTCTGGGGCCGGTCCTCGTTGGACAGGCGGCGCTCACGCTCGAACATGCGGACGGGACGGTCGCGACCGCGGTCGGGTTCGATGCCGACGGGGCCCTGCTGCTGGACGGCCTGCCCGCTGCCGAGGCCATCGCCGAGCGCTCAGTCGACGAGGTGCTGCTCCCGGACCTGGCTGAGCAAGAGATGCTGGCGCTGACCGACCTCGGCCCGCTGCCGCTGCCGACGCCTGACATCCCGATCGCGGTGCTCACCTCAAGACTCACGGCCAGCTCCGGTGAGGCCGTGGCCGTGGCGCTCGAAGGTCGCCCGGCGACACGACGGTTCGGTCAAGCCACCTACGGCATCCCAACCGGCCCGACCAGCTACGAGCTCGAGGACGGGGCCGTGCTGCGGGTGGCCACCACCCGGATGGTCGACCGCGACGGTAACGCCTACAGCACGAGCATCCCACCCGACGTCGACACATCGGAACCGGAGGCGGATGCTGCGGCCTGGCTGGAGGATGCGGCGCGGTGCAGCGTGAGCCAACCCTCGCACGAATAGTGCGCAACGCCCGGATCGTCTACTTGGCCCGCGGCTCCCTTGCACCCATGGGTGCGGGGAATCACGAGCCGCATCGCATCGGCGGACAATCGGTCTGGGCCGAAGCGCGCCGCCACCCCGACAGATGCCAGCCAGGGCTGGGGCAGTCCCGATCGTCTCAGGCGAGAGTCATCTCGAGGCGGCACAGCAGCCGGAGGTGCCACGGCACCTCGGGGCCGTTGGCCTTCACCACGGACACAGCCGGGGTGTGGCCGGCGTCCAAGTGGGCGTGGAACTCTGGAAGCAAGTAGTCCGGCAGCCACCCGACTGGCTGTCCGCGCTCCACGTCGAGCAGCATTGCCTGCTGGTTCTTCTCGTTGTCGGGCTCCGCACGCAGGTGCAGCTGGTCGCCCTCAGCGAGGCGCGCGATGCGTTCCTGTGCTCCCGGCTGGTGGCGGACCCCAGACACGAGAAAGTGACGCCACTCGACGTTGCCGTCTCGCTCGGGGAACGGCACCACGTGGATGGTGTCGGTGGCGCGCTCCCCGCCGGAACGAGCGAGGATCTCGAGGGGGTCTGCTTCGTTGTAGGTCAACCCGAGAGCGGTCACGTACTGCACGAAGTCGGGTCGACGCGGCGACATGACGCGGTTAGCGAAGAACGGGAACAGCGCACCGTCCCGGTCGTAGACCCGGTCGACATCCGGGAACGCGAGGAACGGCTGGAAGTCGGGCTCCGCTGCGGCTTCCGGGAGGTACCGGAAGCTGCTGTGGGCAACATCCCGCTCGTCGCGCCGCACGTCGAGCTGCCCGACGGGCACGAAGGTGCGATCGGGACGCTGCCACACGACGAGGAACTGACGTTCACGCACGGTGGTGGGAAGCGGTGCAAGGTCAGCAGACATCGAGCAGCACCTCCTGGTTGAGCCGGACGATGTTGTACGCGAAGTTACGGTCGACCTGCGACATGAGTTCGTCCGGGACCCGTTCGAGGGTAGCCCGCCACCAGTCGAGACTGACCGACTTCACCCGTTCGCGCCACTCGTCGGCTTGGAGGCGTGGCAGGTGGCCGAGCGCTTGCCTGGCTACCTCGATCGGGTGAGGTTTGCCCTCGAACTTCGTCCTGGCGCGGGTGGTCCACCCCGCGGCGCTGTCGATGTCAAGCAGCCGCTGCTTGCGGTCCTGGGGCTCTTGGAAGCCGAGGCTGGACGCGTGGTCGAACGTGGGCGCGATGTACGGCGGCCGGCCGAGGGTCTGCACGACTCCCCAGTTCTCGTGATGCCGGTCGGTGTTGGCGACGAGCGCGTCGAGCACGAGGTATCCAGCGAACAGGAAGCGGGCGTCGGCGCCATCGGGGACCTCAGCGTTAGGCGTCACATCGAAGGCGTCGAGCGCCTCCATGCAGGTGGCCACGGTGTAACCGGGCACCTCGCCCGTGCGACTTTGCGCGTAGCCCGCAACTCTTCCTCCGAGGAGCTCGTTCCCGTGGGTGAGTGCGTGTCCTTCGGGCAGCATGTACCGCGACAGCACCCCTCGCGGAAGGCCCTGCGCGAACGGTCGTACTGCGAGTTCCACCTCGGCGGCGGGAAGACGCAAGGCCACCGCCACCTCGGCGGCGAGCTTCTCAGCCCAGTCCTCACCGCGAACGCCGCCGCGGTCATCGGCCCGCACCTGTTTGAACAACCACGACTCCCCGTCCGGATCCTCGACCCAGACCTTCTCCTTGGTGCCGAGCTGTTCGCTCTCCACCAAGGGCCACTCGGTGGCGTCGATGATCGGGAAGGCCAGCTCAGGCATGCACGTGGTCTCCGGTGCTCAATAGCCTGGAGGCGGACGTCATCGCGGGGCGGCGTCGGGTCACTCGGACCCCAGCGCCATCTGGTCCACCCAGCCCTTGGGCAGCTCGTGGAGCAGCGACACCGGACAGGTGCGCCTCATAGGAGGGCACGACGACTTGGCACCCGCCTGGCTCGACCCCATGTGACCACTCCTGTGACCTCGGATCACCTATCGACGCACCGTAAGCCATCACTGCGACGCTCACGAGGCCAAGTAGGTCACCCAAACCGGGCTGTCGGCGTATCGGTTGCCCCTGAGACGCCGAGCGCGGGTCACCCTGGCGGGTGCAGCGATGCTCGGTGGGGGGCGAGATTGGTCACGGATTGGTCACAGAATCCTGGGAACGGTCCGGAATGGCCCGGTATGGCCACCTCGGCCCTGGGCGCGTTTGCGCTGGTCGGAGGCACTTTCCGGCGTTCGACGCCACGAGGCGAGATGCCCGTCATGCTCCTGGAATCCGTGTTGGGAGTCACATCCCTCGGGGGTTCGAATCCCCCACCCTCCGCCACCGAAACACCCGCTGACCTGCGACGCCCCCGGACCCGGTCCGGGGGCGTCCTGTTCTCCGGCTGCCGGGATCTCGCCTCGCGGCACAACCCGCGGGCTACCGGGTGCGGACCGTGGCGATATCGCGACGATCCGCGCCCGCTAGCCACGCTGGACCGATCACCACCCACGAATGTTCAGGCGATGTCGTCCTCGACGGCCGCGTTCCAGTCGGCCTTGACCTCACGCCACGCCTCATCGGTCAGGTGCCGGCGCCAGTAGGGCGAGCACGACAGATCGGCCTGGGCCAGACTGCGGTCGGCAAGCAGGTGCCGTCGGATCGCGCGCACCTCCTCGGCCTCGCCGTGTACGAAGGCCTGGACCCGGCCGGTGCCGAGGTCGAGGCCGCGGACCTCGTCGGCGAGCAGGTGGACGTCGACCGCTGGGTCGCCGGTCCGGTGGAGCCAGCGCAGGTCGAGCTGTCCCGGTGAGGTGAACGGCACCTCGTGCGCCGGACCGTTCACGAGGAGGCGGGCCGTGACCTGCGTGCCGTGCGGGGCGGCCTCCGCTGAGGCCGCGATGGCGGGGAGCGCCGACTCGTCACCGACCAGCAGGTGCCGGTCCGCGGTCTGATCGGGACGGTAGGAACCGGCGGGGCCACCGAACACCAGGACGTCGCCGAGGCGCGCCGCGGCGGCCCACGGCCCCCCGACCCCCTGGTCGCCGTGGATGACGATGTCCAGCGTCAGTTCGCGGCGCTCCGGGTCCCAGCTCCGCACGGTGTAACGCCGCCGGTGGGGCCACCACTCCCGGGGGTGACGCACCTTGACCTCGTCGACGTCGAACGCGCCCGCGTAGGGAGCGCCGCGCGGTGGGAGCGCCACGTTGACGTACGCGTCGGTGCACGGCACCGGGTCGAACGCGGCGAGACCCGAGCCGCCGAGCACGAGCCGGACGAGGTCGGGGGTGAGCCACTCGGTGCGGATCACGGTGCCGTACATGGGGCGGGTTCGAGAGCGTGTGCGCACGGAGGTTCCTGTGTCGACAGATGCCTAGGTGAAGCGGTTGCTTAGGTGAGGTTAGCCTTACCTATCAGCCTACGACGGACGCGGGCGCATCGCCAACCCGGCCCCCGTGCCCCTGTGCAGCGCCCGGTAGCGTGGGGGGCGGATCGTGAGCGGGTCCCGGCCGGCGACGGGACAGGGGGTGCCAATGGGTCAGGAGCGGGTCGAGCCCGCGTGGCCGACGGTCACCTACCGGTCGCGCTTGCAGGACACCATCCTCGCGGTCGTCTTCTCGACCATCGCGGCCGGGATGTGGGTCGGATCGGTGTGGGCCCTCGTCATCGGGGAGTGGCAGCCTGCCGGGATCCTGGTGCTCATGGCTGTCGTGTGGACAGGCGTGGCCTGGTTCCTGCAGCTGAACCGGCGTCAGCACGTGGTCCTCACCGAGTCGGACCTGGTCATCCAACGACGCCTCGAACGCACCCGGATCCCCTACGCCGAGATCACGAACGTCACCGTCGGCTTCGTCCGCGGGGTGGTGGTCGTCACCGAGGACGGGGTCACCGGGATGCTGCCGTGGCCACCGATGCGTACGGCGTCCGGCGGGGGGTTGTCGCGTGCCCGCGAGGTCCACGACGAGCTGTCGCGCCGCGTGGCTGCCACCCGCGCTGGTGCGCCGCGCTGACGGGGAGGAGATCGCGGGCCTGACCGCGTGACCTCGCGCTTCCCTCTGGTGCCGACGACGTCTGGGTGCTAAAGACGTGAGCCGGCGATGTGGGAGCGCGGCCGTGACGTCTGGACTCGGGGATGGTGGCGAGCTGATCGACGACGTCGTCGACCTCGTGCGCCGGAAGATCGAGCCCGGCCGCGTCCCCGAGGCCGAGACGTTCGTCCGCCACTTCTTCGCCGGGGTCCTGCCGCGCGACCTGCAGGATCGGGAGGCGTCCGACCTCTACGGGGCCGCGATGGCGAGTTGGAACCTCGCCAGGACGCGGCAGCGCGGCACCCCGAACCTTCGGGTCTCCAACCCGGACCTCGAGCAGCACGGCTGGTCCTCGACCCACACCGTGGTGCAGATCGTCACCGACGACATGCCGTTCCTGGTCGATTCGGTGACCATGGAGCTGTCGCGTCACGACCTCGGCATCCACCTGATCGTCCACCCGATGATGGACGTCCACCGCGACGACCGGGGCCACCTCCTCGATGTGGAGGGGCAGGCTGGCCGCGACGAAGGGCACGAACTGCGTGAGGCGTTCCTCCACGTCGAGATCGACCATCAGACACGACCCGAGGTGCTGGACGAGGTCCGTGCACGGCTCACCGACGTCCTCGCTGACGTCCGTGCCGCCGTGGATGACTGGCCCGCGATGCGTGCGCGACTCTGGGAGATCCACGAGCAGCTCGGTGAGGCGCCACAGCCCGTCGAGGCCGAAGCGCTGGCTGAGGCACGCAGCTTCCTCGCCTGGCTCGACGACGATCACTTCACCTTCCTCGGCTACCGCAGCTACGACCTCGAGGAACGCGCCGAGGGGGACATCATCGTCGCTCAGCCCG
Organism: Nitriliruptor alkaliphilus DSM 45188; assembly: GCF_000969705.1. Taxonomy (GTDB): domain Bacteria; phylum Actinomycetota; class Nitriliruptoria; order Nitriliruptorales; family Nitriliruptoraceae; genus Nitriliruptor; species Nitriliruptor alkaliphilus. The sequence continues at coordinate 764,147 of NZ_KQ033901.1, read as the reverse complement.
AGACCGGCCTCGGGATCCTGCGCGGTGCCGCCCCGTCCGAGAAGAACCTCGCCGATCAGCCCCCCGAGGTGCGCGAGCTCGCCCGCGCGAGGACGTTGTTGAACCTGACGAAGGCCAACTCGCGCGCGACCGTCCACCGTCCGAGCTCGCTGGACTACGTCGGGATCAAGCGGTTCGGTCCGGCAGGTGAGGTCCTCGGCGAGTGGCGGTTCGTCGGGCTCTACACCTCACGCATCTACAGCAGCCGACCACACGACATCCCCGTGGTCCGTCGCAAGATCGCCACCGTCCTCGAACGAGCCGACCTGCCGGCCGATACCCACGATGCCAAGGACCTGACGGCGATCCTCGAGTCGCTCCCGCGTGACGAGCTGTTCGAGTCGTCTGCCGACGAGCTGTACGACCTCGCGTTCGGGATCCTCGGGCTGCAGGAGCGCCGCCAGGTGCGCCTGTTCGTCCGTCGTGACCGCTTCGGGCGCTACCTGTCCTGCCTGGTGTTCCTCCCCCGCGACCGCTACACCACCGAGAGCCGGCTGAAGATCCAGGACGTGCTGGTCGACGCGTACGATGCCGGCGGGCTCGAGCACTCGGTCCGGCTGTCGGAGTCGGTCCTGGCCCGGTTGCACTTCCTGGTCCGGGTCGCGCCGGGTCAGCGTGACCACCCGGACGTCGAGGAGGTCGAGCGCAGGCTCGCGCGAGCGGTCCGAACGTGGCAGGACGACCTCGCCGACGCGCTGGTCGACGCCCACGGTGAGGGCCGAGCGCGTCAGCTCGAGGTGCACTATCGCGACGCGTTCCCTGCGGCCTACCGCGAGGAACACGACGCTCGCCTGGCCGTCGTCGACCTCGAACGGCTGCGATCGCTGGACCCGGGCGGGGACCTCGCGATGAGCCTCTACCGACCGGTCGAGGCTCCCGACGACCGCGTGCACCTCAAGCTGTACCGCTCGGGGGCGCCGATCACGCTCTCGGCGGTGCTGCCCCTGCTGGAGAACATGGGCTGCGAGGTGATCGACCAGCGGCCGTACAGCATCCAGCCGGTCGACGGACCGCAGGTCTGGATCCACGACCTCGGCCTGTCGAGTCCACCCCCCGGCCCGCTGGACAGCACGCACCGCAGCGCGGCGTTCCAGGACGCGTTCGCCCGCGTCTGGAGCGGTGACAGCGAGGACGACGGGTTCAACCGTCTGGTCCTGCGGGCTGCGCTCAGCTGGCGTGAGGTGACCCTCCTGCGGGCGTACAGCAGGTACCTCCGGCAGGCGTCGACGCGGTTCAGCCAGGCGTACATGGAGGATGCGCTCGTCGACAACCCCGAGGTGACGCGCCTGCTGGTCGAGCTCTTCCACGCACGGTTCGACCCGAGCGCGAGCGAACGCGAGCACGACACGCTCCCAGCACGGATCGACGCGATCGAGTCCGCGCTGGACGCGGTCACCAGCCTCGACGTCGATCGGATCCTGCGCAGCTTCCTCCACCTCATCACGGCGACGCTGCGGACCAGCCACTTCCAGACGGACGCGGACGGTGGGCCTCGCCCCTGTCTGTCGTTCAAGTTCGACCCGTCGCAGATCCCGGACCTGCCTCGCCCTCGCCCTGCCTTCGAGATCTTCGTGTACGCGCCGCGGGTCGAGGGGGTGCACCTGCGCGGGGGGGCGGTGGCCCGCGGCGGCCTGCGGTGGTCGGACCGTCGCGAGGACTTCCGCACCGAGGTCCTCGGTCTGGCCAAGGCGCAGACGGTCAAGAATGCCGTCATCGTGCCGGTCGGCGCGAAGGGCGGTTTCGTCGTCAAGACACCGCCGTCGGTGGCAGGTGGTCGCGACGCCCTCCGTGAGGAGGTCGAGGCGTGCTACCGGATCTTCATCGGCGGTCTGCTCGACGTGACCGACAACATCGTCGACGGCCAGGTGGTGCCGCCGAGCGACATCGTCCGGTTCGACGGCGACGACCCGTACCTGGTGGTCGCCGCCGACAAGGGCACCGCCACCTTCTCCGACACCGCGAACGCCATCTCGCACGAGCGTGGGTTCTGGCTCGGGGACGCGTTCGCCTCCGGAGGGTCGGCGGGCTACGACCACAAGGCGATGGGTATCACGGCACGGGGTGCGTGGCGGTCCGTCCAGCGCCACTTCCGCGAGCTCGGCGTCGATACGCAGACGGCCCCGTTCACCGTCGTCGGCATCGGCGACATGTCCGGTGACGTCTTCGGCAACGGGATGTTGCTGTCGCGCACCATCCGGCTCGTCGCCGCCTTCGACCACCGACACATCTTCATCGACCCCGACCCGGATCCGGAGACCAGCTTCGAGGAGCGGCAACGGCTGTTCGACCTCGCGCGTTCGACCTGGGACAGCTACGACCGTGACCTCATCTCCGATGGCGGCGGGGTCTGGCCCCGGACCGCGAAGTCCGTCCCGTTGTCCGCGCAGGTCCGTCGGCTGCTCGAGGTCGACGCCGAGTCCCTCACCCCCGACGAGCTGGTCAGCGCGCTGCTCCGAGCGCCGGTGGACCTGCTGTTCAACGGCGGGGTCGGCACGTTCGTCAAGGCGAGCGACGAGACCCACGCCGAGGTCGGTGACAAGACCAGCGACCGGGTGCGTGTCGACGCCAGCGAGCTGCGCTGCAAGGTCGTCGGCGAGGGCGGCAACCTCGGGTTCACCGGCCGGGCCCGCGTCGAGTACGCGCTCGACGGCGGTCGCATCAACACCGACGCCATCGACAACTCGGCCGGCGTCGACTGCTCCGACCACGAGGTCAACATCAAGATCGTGCTCGACGCGTGCGTCCGCGCCGGCGACCTCACACGCAAGCAGCGCGATGAGCTGCTGGTGGCGATGACCGACGAGGTCGCCGAGCTGGTCCTCGCCGACAACGACGCGCAGACGGAGGCGATCAGCAGCTCGGTCGCCAACGCCGGGGCGATGGTCGAGGTCCACCGTCGCTACCTGCACCACCTGGAGCAGGGTGGGCAGGTCGACCGCGAGCTGGAGTCCCTTCCAAGCGACGAGCAGCTGGTCGAGCGGCGCAACGAGGGCGATGGGCTCGTCCGGCCGGAGTTCGCCGTGCTGCTCGCCTACACCAAGACCCTGCTGTACGACGAGCTACTGGCGAGCGACCTCCCCGAGGACCCCTGGCTCGAGCGCGAGCTCTCCCGCTACTTCCCCTCGGCGCTCCGCGAACGGTACGCCGATCGCATCACCGCACACCGGTTGCGCCGCGAGATCGTCGCGACACAGGTCGCCAACGCCCTGGTGAACCAGGCGGGCACCACCTTCCTGTTCCGCCTGGCCGAGGAGACCGGTGCCTCCGTGACCGACATCGTGCGCGCGCACACGGTCGCCCGGGAGGTCTTCGACCTCCGCGGCCTGGTGGACGAGGTGCACAGCCTGGACCACCGTGTGCCTGCGGCGGTCCAGCTCGAGATGCTCCTGGAGGCCCGACGGCTGGTCGAGCGCGGCACCCGCTGGCTGCTGCGGAACCTCCGGCGGCCTCTCGACATCACCGCGACGGTGGCGAGCTTCGCCGAGGATGCCGCGGTGGTGACCGAGCTCCTCCCGGCCTCCCTGCGCGGCGTCGACCGCGAGGCGGCCGACGTGCGCCGGACCGAGCTCGAGGAACGTGGCGTCATCGGTGATCTGGCCGCGCGTGTGGCCTGTCTGCCGTCCCGGTTCTTCGTCCTCGACCTGGTGACCGTCCTGCACGGCAGCGACGACTCGGACGCTGCGGCCGTCACCGGGATCTACTTCACGCTGGCCGAACGTCTGCACCTCGACTGGCTCCGTGAACAGATCAGCGCGCTCCCGCGCGAGACCCGGTGGGACACCCTGGCGCGCGACGCGCTCCGCGAGGACTTCTTCAGCCAGCACAGCCGGCTGACCGCCGAGGTGGTCCGGCAGACCGAGACCGGCGACGACCCGCCCGATCGGGTCGACGGCTGGCTGCGTCGCAACGCCGCACAGGTCCGACGTTGCGAGCAGATGCTGGCCGAGATCCAGGCCACCAAGACCACCGATCTGGCGCGCCTGTCGGTGGCCCTCCGTGAGATCCGCAACCTGCGGACGGCTGCGACCTGAACGATGCGCCGAGGACGCTCGGCCCAGCTTCGTCGAGACGAGCTGACCGCCCGCGTCACCGGCCGAGGTCGAGGGCCATGAAGGTGTTGAAGGGGCTGGCGGTGTAGTCGCCGAAGGGGCCGCAGGGCTCGAACCCGAGGCTGGCGTAGAGCCCCCGGGCCGACGTGAAGACCGGATCGGTCCCGGTCTCGAGGCTCAGACGCCGGTAGCTGCGCTCGGCCGCGAGCGACAGCAGGTGTTGGGCCAACGCCCGGCCGATACCCCCGCCCCGGGCGGCGTCGAGGACGTGCATCGACTTCAGCTCGGCGTGGTCGGCGTCGAGCTCGCGGATGGCACCGACCCCGAGCAGGACACCGTCGCGGCGAGCGCCGACGAGGGTGATGCCCGGGTCGTCGAGGCCGTCGGCCTCCACGATGTAGGCGTGCTCGGGTGGCGTGATCGCGCGACTGAAGGCCAGGTGTCGGCCCAGCAGCGCGCGGACGTCCTCGGCGCTGGGATCCTCGGTGGTGAAGGTGAGCGTCGCGGCCATCAGCCGGTCGCGCTCGCGCTGTCGTCGTCCTCCTCGCCGCCGAGGCGGGCGAGCAGGGCGCGCAGGTCGAGACCGGTCAGGTCCGACCCGATCTGCATCCCCTGCTCGACGTTGCTGGCCACCGTCTTGGCGATCTCGGAGGCACCGTCGGTCGAGATGACGGTCATCCGCTCGACGGCGCTCAGCGGCTCGCTCGCGGCGCTGACCAGCTCGGGCAGGACCGCGGTGATCAGGTCGAGCGTGGCAGCCTGACCGTAGAGGTTGAACGCCTCGGCGTTCTTGCGGCGGGCTTCGGCTTCGGCCTCACCCTTGGCGCGGATCGCCTCGGCCTCGGCGCGACCCTCGAGCTCGACCGCTTCGGCCATACGGGCACGGCGGGCCTTCTCGGCCTCGGCGTCGAAGATGGCCGAGTTCTTGCGGGCCTCGGCCTCCTGCTCGATGCGGTAGCGCTCGGCGTCGGCGGGCTTGCGCACCTCCGTGTCGAGCTGGCGGTCGCGGAGGGCCGCTTCGCGCTCGGCGACCAGCTCCTGCTCCTGGATGACCTCGCGGTTGCGCGCCGCCTCGCGCAGCGGACCAGCGGCAGCCGCCTGCGCCTGGGCCTCGTCGGTCTCGGCCTTGATCTCGGCGTTCTTCAGCTGGAGCTGGCGGTTCTGGATCGCGACCGCCTCCTCGGCGCGGAGGCGCTCCTCCTCGGCGGCCTGGTTGGCGCGGGCCTCGGCGATCTTGGCGGTCTGCTCGACGCGGGCCGCTTCCGGGCGTCCGAGGTCGTTGAGGTAGTCACCCTCGGCCTGGATGTCCTGCAACTGGAAGGTGTCGAGCGTCAGACCCTGGTTGGTCAGCGACGTCTCGGCTTCCTCGGCAACGGCCGACGCGAACGTGGCGCGGTCCTTGATGATCTCCTCGACCGTCAACCGACCCACGATGGCGCGCAGCGAACCGGCCAGGACCTCGGTGGTGAACGTGTCGACCTCGCGCTGCTGGGTCAGGAAGCGCTGCGAGGCGGCGCGGATCGCGTCCTCGTTGCCGCCGACCTTGACCACCGCGACGCCGTCGAGGTCGGCCTTGATGCCCTGCGAGGAGACCGCCCCGCGGATGCTGACCGAGATGCGACGGCTGGACAGGTCCATCACGTGCAGCTTCTGGACGAACGGCAGCACGAAGACGCTGGCACCCATGACGACCTTCTGGCCGCTCATGTCGTGCGAGACCTCGCCGGTCTCGGGGTTCTTGACGGGCGACCCCTTCCGCCCGGTGATGATGTAGGCCTCGTTCGGGCCGGCCACCTTGATCCGCGACACGATCAGGTAGGCCACGATGATCAGCAGCAGCACCGCGCCGATGATCCCCGCCACCAGGGGCGAGTTGAGGATGAAGTCGAACATGGGTGCTCCGGTCAGCTGTCGGCGGGTGGTGGTGGGGTCGAGGAGACGAGGAGGGCGGAGGTCGACAGCACCGCGGTGACCCAGACCTGGGTCCCCGCGGTGATGCGCTCGGAGGCGCGGGCGTTGTACTTGCGCTGCTCGCCGTGGTGGCGGACGGTCACCTCGCCGTAGCCCTCCTCGGGGATGGTGGTGATGACGATGGCCGGGGTGCCCTCGAGCCCACGCGTGGTGGCGGTCTCGTCGGTCGGCATGTTCACGAGGCTGCGCATCATGACGGCGGCCAGGCCCCCGACGGCCACGCCACTGGCGAGCCCCCCGAAGGCACCGGCGGTCGCGCCGACACCGGTGCCGAACATGATCAGCGCGGCGCCGAACCCGAAGGCGGCGAGGAACGCACCGATGACCGGTCCGGACAGGATCCCGCCGCCGAACTCGAACTCGAACGCGCCGAGGAGGCCCTCGAAGACCTCGCCGAGGACGACCGAGAGGAGCAGCAGCGCGAGCCCGACCACGCCGATCACGATGAACGCCGTCACCGCGTCACCCCCCAGAACGAACTCCACCATGGCGGCACCGTAGTCGGTGCCGGCCTCGCCGCGTTGCTCATCTCGATGCCTGACCGCGCCTCGTTCGCGGTGCCCGGTCGCGGCCGGTACCGTCTGCCCCGCGGGGTCGTGCCCGCGGTGGAGTGCGGTGACGGGCGTCCGTCGGTGACGTCCCCCGGTGAACCGGGTCAGGGCCGAGAGGCAGCAGCCCTAAGCCGTTCTCGGACGGGTGCCGAGCCGGGCGCCCGTCGCCGGACCCCACCGTGGCCACGGCCCCGCACGCGCGTCCCGGGCCCTCGCGCGCGCCCCGTGGGATCGGCGCGATCGCCGGTCGACCTCGCCCGCCGCACGTGTCGGCGCCCCACGTACGATGCGGGCTCGCTGGTCCCCGTCCCCCTGCCCTCCCGGAGCTCCTCGTGGCGTACGTCTCGCTGTACCGCCGGTACCGGCCCGCGAGCTTCGAGGACATCGTCGGGCAGAAGCACGTGATCCAGACCCTCGTCAACGCCCTCGAGGAGGACCGGCTCCACCACGCGTACCTGTTCACGGGGCCGCGAGGGACCGGCAAGACCTCCACGGCTCGCATCCTGGCGAAGGCCATCAACTGCGAGCAGGGCCCGACGTCGCGGCCGTGCGGCACCTGCGGGCAGTGCGCGGCGATCACCGACGGGTCCTCGGTCGACGTGATCGAGCTCGACATGGCGTCCCACGGCGGCGTCGACGATGCCCGGGACCTGCGCGACAAGGCGCTGTTCGCCCCCGCCAGCGCCCGCCGCAAGGTGTACATCCTCGACGAGGTGCACATGGCCTCGACCGCGGCGTTCAACGCGCTGCTCAAGCTGATCGAGGAACCACCGGGACACGTGCTGTTCGCGATGGCGACCACCGACCCCCAGAAGGTCCTGCCCACCATCCTCTCGCGGGTCCAGCGGCTGGACCTCCGCCGGGTGGCCGCGGACGAGGTCGGCCAGCTCGTGCAGCGGGTCTGCGAGAACGAGGGCTACACGATCGAGGACGCCGCGGTCGAGGCGGTGGTCCGCGCCGGTGACGGCTCGGTCCGTGACACCCTCTCGGTCCTCGAGCAGGTGCTCGCCTTCGCGGGCAACCTCGAGTCCGGCGGTGGTGCGGTGACGGCCGAGGCGGTCGGTTCGGTGCTCGGTCACACCCCGCTCGAGCGGGTCGTCGAGGCGGTCGACCTCCTCGGTGCGCGCGACCTCGCGGGGCTGCTCGGGCTGGTGCAGGGCCTGGCCGACGACGGCCACGACCTTCGCCGGTTCACCCTCGACCTCGTCCAGCACGTCCGCGATCTGCTCGTCCTGCAGGTCGCGCCGGATCACCCCGACCTCGTGGATGCGACCGACGACCGGCGTCGGCGTCTGCAGGCGCAGACCGCCGTGCTCCCCCAAGCGGCGCTCCTGCGGGCCGTCGCCCGGCTGGCCGACACGCTCGCCGAACAACGCCAGGGCACCCCCCGGCTGCCCCTCGAGCTGGCGCTCGCCACCCTGGCGACGCCTGGTGCGGACGGTGACGTCGTTGAGCTCGGCGACCGCGTCGCACGCCTCGAGGCGGGCGCGCTGCCTGCTCCCCACCGCCCAGCGGCGACCACGGCCACCGAGGGTGGTGCGGCCGCACCGGCCGAGCGGGTCTCGACCGCCCCGGTCGGCGATGCCCGCGCCGCCGCTCGTGCTGCCGCCGCCGAGGCGGGGCGCCGACCGGCACCACAGCCGGCCGACACGGTCCCACCACCGACCCCCGATCCGCAGCCGGTGCCCGACCCGACGCCCGTGCCGACCCCGGTGCCCGATCCGACGCCCGTGCCGACGCCGGATCCGGTGCCCGACCCGACGCCGGATCCGGTGCCCGACCCGACGCCGGATCCGGTGCCCGACCCGACACCGGAGCCCGTGCCCGCCCCGGAACCGGTGGCCGACGCGGCACCTGAACCGGTGGCCGATGCGGCACCTGAACCGGCGACGGCCGCACCCGGACCGACCTCGGACGACCCGTTCGAACAGGTCGAGGCGCGCTGGGACGGCATCCTCGAGCTGGTCAAGGAACGCTCGCGCCGGGTCCACGCGGTGTTCCTGCCGGCGACCCCGCTGCGGGTTCGCAACCGCATCCTGTCGCTGCGCTACCCCAAGCGGTACGCCTCGTTCCACGGCGCCAACGCCGGCAAGGGTGAGTTCAGCGACGTGCTCGTCGAGGCGATCCAGCGGTCCACGGGCCTCAAGCTGCGCATCGACGTGGTCATCGAGGGGGACGATGCCCGGCGGCCCTCACCGCCGTCGGTGACCCCCGACGACGCGCGGACACCGGTGCTGGACGACGGCCCGTCACCGACCGAGGAAGCGGCCGTGCGCGAGGCGGAACAGGCCGCACCCGCGGCCCCGAACGCTGCGGCGACCGACGCGCTCCTCGCCAGCGAACTGGGCGCCGAACTGCTCGAGCACCGGCCGGCCCCGACCGAGACCTGACGGGGTCGGCGGCGCCCCGAACCGCGACGCGACTGCGGATGGCGCAGCTCACGCGGTGGGGACGCCGCCTCTCGGTACGCTCGCACCTCCGCCCGCCCGAGCGCTCCGACCCGAGGTGCCCGCCGTGTACGAGGGTGCCGTCCAGGATCTCATCGACGAGCTCGGCCGCCTCCCGGGCGTCGGGCCCAAGAGCGCGCAACGGATCGCCTTCCACATCCTCCAGGTCGAGCCGACCGATGCGCGCCGCCTCGCGGCGACGATCGTGAAGGTCAAGGACACGGTCCGCTTCTGTCAGCGGTGTTGGAACATCACCGAGCAGGAGGAGTGCCGCATCTGCCGGGACCCCCGGCGGGACGGTTCGGTGCTGTGCGTGGTCGAGGAGGCCCGCGACGTGGTCGCCATCGAACGCACCCGCGAGTACCGCGGCCGCTACCACGTGCTCGGCGGCGCCATCTCGCCGATCGACGGCATCGGCCCGGACGACCTCCACGTCAAGGAGTTGATCGGTCGCCTCGACGGTGAGCCGGTCGGCGAGATCATCCTCGCCACCAACCCCAACGTCGAGGGTGAGGCGACCGCCTCGTACCTCTCGCGTCTGCTGACCCCGCTCGGTGTCCGGGTGACCCGCCTGGCCAGCGGCCTCCCGGTCGGCGGTGATCTCGACTACGCCGACGAGGTCACCCTCGGACGCGCCTTCTCCGGCCGCCGCGACATCTGACCTCACAGCGACACGCATGCCGGGCCCGGCCAGTTGCTGGCGCCTGAGCGCCAGCAACTGCTGGTGGGCATCGGTGAACCCAGCGGGATGGGCCCGGTTGCTGGCGCCTGAGCGCCAGCAACTGCCCAGTGGCTCCATCGAGGTGACGGCCGATGTCAAAGCGATGAAAGTGCTATTACTACTATCACTATAGTGGTACCGTGGTCGGCATGGTGCTCCTGCGGATCGATCCGAACGGCGCTGGCCCGCTCCACGAGCGGATCGCCGGCGCGGTGCGGCGTGCCGTTGCCGACGGTGACGTCGTCCCCGGTGAGGTGCTGCCGGCGGCCCGTGACCTCGCTGGCGCCGTCGGCGTCAACGTCAACACCGTGCTGCGGGCGTACCGCGACCTGCGCGACGAGGGCCTGCTCGAGCTCCGTCGAGGACGCGGCGCGACCGTCCGTCGCGCCGCCGTCGACCGTGCGCGCCTGACCGAGCTCGCCGACGCGCTGCTGGCCGAGGCGGCCCGGGTCGGGATGACGCGCGAGGACCTGCACACCCTGCTGGAGGACCGGTCATGAACACCACGCCCAACGCCACCGCTCCCCTCGTGCCGACGCCGGGCACGCCCTGGCGCCGCGGCGCCGAGGTCGCCATCGTGGTGGTCGCCGTCATCGTGACCGTGGTCGCGCCCCTGCTGGTCTGGAACCGGCTGCCCGACCCCCTCGCCTCCCACTGGGGCTGGTCGGGCGCACCCGACCAGGGGTTGCCCCGCATCGCCGAGCTCCTGGTGGTCGTCGGCGCCGCGCTCATCGTCGGCGCCGGGCCGCTGGTTGCGGCTCGGACCCGGATGCCGCGGATGCACGCGCGCCTGCTCGTGGCGACCGCCACGGGGGGAAGCGTGCTGTTCGCCGTGCTCCGGGTGGTGACGCTCCGCGCCAACCTGGATGCCCCTACGTGGGAGGACGCGGCGCACCTGAGCGCGACCACGGGGCTGGTCGCCGTCGCTGCGACGCTGCTGGCCGCAGCCCTCGGTGCGTGGCTCGCCGGGGACCGGCCCGACCTCCCGATCGCGACCACCCCGGCTGTACCGTTCGAGGTGGCGCCAGGTGAGGCCGTCGTCTGGTCGGGCACCACGTCCGGCCGGATCGGGGTGATCCTCCCGTGCATCCTGCTCGCGATCGCGGCGCTGGGCGCGTGGCTGCTGCCCGCGGACGCGCGGCTGCCGGTCCTCATCGTGCTGCCGCTGGTGGCCGTCGCGACCACGCTGCTGGGACAGGCCCGGGTCACGGTCGGCCCGCGTGGGGTGGTGGTGGGCCTCGGGTGGTTCGGCTGGCCCCGGCTGACCGTGCCGCTCGAGGAGGTCGCCGACGTCGCGGTCGAGGAGGTCACGCCGGCTAGCTACGGCGGGTGGGGTCTGCGCCAGATGCCCGGAACGGTCGCCGTGGTGATCCGCCGCGGTCCCGGACTTCGGATCTCCCGGACCAACGGCCGCAGCTTCGTCGTCACCGTCGATGGCGCGGCCGAGGCGGCCGGCGTCCTGCTCGCCCACCGGAAGGCGGCCGCGGACGGGGCCTCGACCTGACCTCGCCGCGGGGCATCGCTACGCTCGTGCCGACCGCCTGTTGCACGGGCGGTCGACCCGTGTCGGAGCGTCCGTGCCCGCCCCACGGGCCCGACGACGGCGCGGCTCGAGGCGGTCGATCACGTGGCCATCGTGGTGCAGAAGTACGGCGGAACATCGGTCGGCGACACCGACCGGATGAAGCGCGTGGCCGATCGTGTGGCCCGCACCCACCGTGACGGCAACCAGACGGTGGTCGTGGTCTCGGCCATGGGCAAGACCACCGACGATCTGGTCGCGATGGCGCAACGCATCTCCGACGCACCTCCGCAGCGCGAGCTCGACATCCTGCTCACCTCCGGTGAGCGCATCTCGATGTCGCTGCTGGCGATGGCCCTCGCCGAGCACGGCGTGCCGGCCAAGTCGTTCACCGGGTCGCAGGCCGGCATCATCACCGACGCGGTGCACGGCAAGGCCCGCATCCTGGAGATCACACCGGGTCGTGTGCAGGAGGCCCTCGACGAGGGCAACGTGGTCATCGTCGCCGGGTTCCAGGGTGTCAGCCAGGACACCAAGGACATCACCAGCCTCGGTCGTGGTGGTTCCGACACCACCGCCGTCGCCCTGGCCGCCGCCCTCGGCGCCGACGTCTGCGAGATCTACACCGACGTGGACGGGGTCTTCACCGCCGATCCCCGCATCGTCGCGACCGCGAGGAAGCTGTCCTACGTCTCCTACGAGGAGGCGCTCGAGATGACCGCCCACGGCGCCGGGGTCCTGCAGACCCGGTCGGTGGAGTTCGGTCGCAACCACGGCGTGCGCATCCACGTGCGCTCGTCGTTCAGCTACACGCCCGGCACCTGGGTCGGGCCGAGGGAGGAGTCCACCGTGGAGGACGCCATCATCAGCGGTGTCGCGCACGACACCTCCGAGGCCAAGGTGACCGTCATGAAGGTCTCCGACCAGCCCGGGATCGCCGCGAAGCTGTTCTCGACGCTCGCGGACGCCAAGATCAACATCGACATGATCGTGCAGAACGTGTCGGCGGATGGGCGCACCGACATCTCCTTCACCCTTCCGCGGGGGGACACCAACCAGGCCCGCGCCATCCTCGAGCCCTACGCCGAGGCGATCGGTGCCGAGGGTGTGCTCGTCGACGAGAACGTCGCGAAGGTGTCGCTCGTCGGTGCTGGCATGAAGACCCACCCCGGGGTCGCCGCGAGGATGTTCAGCGCGCTGTCGGCGGCGGGTGTCAACATCGAGATGATCTCGACCTCGACCATCCGGGTCTCGGTCGTGATCGCCAAGGATCAGGTCGAGCCCGCCGTGCTCGCCGTCCACGAGGCGTTCGGGCTGTCCGAGGACCTCGTCGTCGCGGAGGAGGGCGCCTGATGGGGATCAAGATCGCCGTCGTCGGCGCCACCGGAGCGGTGGGCCGTGAGGTGCGCCACCTGCTCGCCACCCGTGACATCGACATCGAGGGGGACCCGGTCCTGCTCGCCTCCGCCCGCTCTGCGGGGACCAAGCTGGCGTGGCGGGACGGCGAGGTCGAGGTCCGCGAGGTCAGCGAGGACGCCTTCGCCGGTGTCGACATCGCCATCTTCTCGGCCGGCGGGGCTCGGTCGAAGGAGTGGGGCCCGATCGCGGCCGCGCAGGGTGCGGTCGTGGTGGACAACAGCTCGGCGTTCCGGATGGACGACGACGTGCCGCTGGTGGTCAGCGAGGTCAACCCCGAGGCGCTGCGGACGCGGCCCAAGGGGATCGTGGCCAACCCCAACTGCACCACGATGGTGCTGATGGTCGCGGTCAAGCCCCTCCACGACGCGTTCGGTCTGACCGACGTGGTGGCCACCAGCTACCAGGCGGCCGGCGGTGCGGGTCAGGCCGGCATCCGCGAGCTGCTCGAGCAGAGCGCCAAGCTGGTCGGCGACGAGGAGCGGTTGCGTTCGCGCGGGCTCGAGGCCGAAGCCGCCGTCGAGGCCGAGACCTTCAGCAAGGCGATCGCCTTCAACACCCTGCCGCACTGCGGCAACTTCGCCGACGACCGCTACACCGACGAGGAGTGGAAGCTCGTCAACGAGTCGCGCAAGATCCTCGGCCTGCCGGCCCTGCGCGTCTCGCCGACCTGCGTCCGCGTCCCGGTGGTCGTGGGCCACGGCATCGCCGCACGGCTGAGCTTCGCCGAGCCGGTCACGCGCGATGGCCTGATGGCGGCCCTCGAGGGTGCGCCGGGGCTGGTCATCGAGGACGGGACGGGTCAGGACGGCGAAGCGCTGGCCTACCCGAGCACGCTCGGGTCGGCCGGTCGCGACGAGGTCATCGTCGGCCGCGTCCGCGAGGATCTCGCCGATCCGCACAGCGCCAACCTGTTCGTGGCCGGTGACAACCTCCTGAAGGGGGCGGCGCTCAACGCCGTCCAGCTCGCGGAGCTGATCGCCGCGGGGGGCTGAACCACGAGGCAACGCGCGTGGGTCCGGAGCCGAACGGCCGGTGGTTCCTCGTCGCGATGTCCGAACGGCCCTGGCCATCGGGCGGGCGACCTCGGTGTACTGCGTAGGGTCGGACGCGATCCCGATCTTCGGTAGGTAACCCCGTGTCCAACCGCATGCAAGCCGTCCGCGACAGCGTGCACCCGGTGGTCTTCCCGGTCTCGGCGGCGGTGATCGTCGCCATCGTCGTCTTCGCCGGCGTGGCGACCGAGCTGGCCGGCGAGGTCTTCGCGGACACGCAGGCGTTCGTGCAGGACACCTTCGGCTGGTTCCTGATCGGCATCGTGGCGGTGCTGCTCGGCATCGCGGTCTACCTCGCCATCAGCCCCTTCGGCCGCATCAAGCTCGGGCCGGACGACAGCACGCCGGACTACAGCACGGGCGCCTGGTTCGCCATGCTGTTCAGCGCCGGCATGGGCATCGGTCTGGTGTTCTGGGGGGTCGCCGAGCCGATCTACATGTCCGAGGCGCCGCCACGCGCCGAGGCGGGCACCCCGGAGGCGGCGCAGGAGGCGATGAACTTCGCCTTCCACCACTGGGGGTTCAGCCCCTGGGCCGTGTACGCCATCATCGGCCTCGGACTGGCCTACTTCGGCTTCCGGCGCGACCTGCCCATGACGATCCGCTCGCTGTTCCACCCGCTGCTCGGGGACCGGATCAACGGCCCGATCGGGCACGCCATCGACGTCCTCGCGGTCGTGGCCACCATGTTCGGCATCGCGACCTCCCTCGGTCTCGGCGCCACCCAGGTCGCCGCGGGTCTCACCCGCGTCTTCGGGTGGGAGAACGCGGCTGGCAACGGCGGGCTGCTGCTGATCATCGGCGTCATCACCGCCCTCGCGACGGCGTCGGTGGTGTCCGGCCTGGACAAGGGCATCAAACGGCTGTCGCAGGTCAACATCGTCGCGGCCAGCCTCCTCGCCATCGTGGTGCTGCTCGTCGGGCCGACGCTCTACCTGTTGTTCGCGGTCGTGGAGAACACCGGCAGCTACCTGCAAGGCATGTTCGACACGCTCGCGTTCACCGGGACCTACGCCGGCGAGCAGGCCGACGACTTCCTCGGCAGCTGGACGATCTTCTACTGGGCGTGGTGGATCTCGTGGTCGCCGTTCGTCGGGATGTTCATCGCCCGTGTCTCGCGTGGGCGCACCATCCGTGAGTTCGTCACCGGTGTCCTGCTCGCCCCGACGCTGGCCTCGTTCGCGTGGTTCACGATCTTCGGCAACACCGCACTCGGCCTGCAGCCGGTGATCGACGAGGTCAACGAAGCCGGCGAGTCCGTCGCGATGTTCGCGCTGATCGAGAACCTCGGGCTGCCGGCCGGCCTCGTGACCGGGATGTCCCTGCTGGTGATCTTCGTGGTCGTGGTGTTCTTCATCACCAGCTCGGACTCGGGGTCCTTCGTGGTCGACATGCTGACCTCCGGCGGCGACCTCGACCCCGCGGTCGAGACCCGCGTCTTCTGGGCGGTCAGCGAGGGTGCGGTCGCGGCTGCGCTCCTCCTGCTGGGAGGGACCGCGGGGCTCCAGGGGCTGCAGGCCGGAGCGGTGTCCGCGGGCTTCCCGTTCGCGATCGTGCTCATGTTCGCCGCGTGGTCGCTGCTCAAGGGCCTGCGCGAGGAAACGGCGGGGCCGAAGCGTCCACGGGCCGGTGCGCCGCCGCTGACCGTCCACGACGCGACCCGCCGTGAACGAGAGCGGCGACAGATCGAGCTGCGTGAGCGTGAGCTGGCGCAACGTGAGCGTGAGCTGGACCTGCGTGAACGTGAGCTCGAACTGGCCGAGGATCCTCCCGGTGGCGCCGGACCCCGCGACGGCCGCTGATCCGCCGCGCCGCGGCGAGGGTGCGTTCAGGGGTGAGCGCCGCACCCGCACGGTGACGCGTCGCACTTCGGACAGCCGTGCTCGTAGCGGCGGGCGGCCTCGGCCATGTCGACGCCGGTGAGGTCCGCGAGGGTCACCAGCCACGCGAGCACGTCGGAGAACTCCTCCACGCGCTGGTCGTGTCCCTGGCGCCGGATGGCACGGGACAGCTCACCGACCTCCTCGATGAACCAGCCGAAGGTCGCGTCGACGCCGCGGCCCCGGTCGGCGTCGCCGTACGTGGCGCGGATGGTGGCCTGGAGCGCGGCGAGGTCCAACGCGAGAACTCCTGCTCGGGGGTGACCCTCGGTGTGGTCGGGATGGCGGGATTCGAACCCACGACCTCCTCGTCCCGAACGAGGCGCGCTACCAAGCTGCGCCACATCCCGTCGAACGAGAGCACACCCCCGAACAGGAGCGGCGGGAGCGTACACGCGGCCTCGGAGGCGCGCGAAAACGCGTCCGGTGAGCGTGACGCCACCCGCTACCCGGTGAGGTCGAGGAGCGTGGCCTCCGGGCGGCACGCGAACCGCAGGGGGGCGTAGGCAGAGTGGCCGAGCCCGGGGGAGACGTGCAGCCAGCGGCGGTCCCACCGGGAGACACCACGGGCCTGACGCAGGGGCACGTCGCAGTTGGCCGTCAACGCCCCCACACCGGGGACGCGCACCTGGCCGCCGTGGGTGTGCCCCGCGAGCAGCACGTCGTGGCCAGCCTGGACGAGCCGGTCGAGCGCGGCGCGGTACGGCGCGTGGACGAGCCCGAGGCGGAGCGCCGCATCCGGATCGGTCGGGGCGACCTGGTCGGCAGGCGGCAGGACCTCGTCGGGTGCCCGGCCCTGCCCGAACGCGAGGTGGGGGTCGTCGATGCCACCGACCGCCACGGTCCCGACCGTCGTCGGGATCTCGGTGGTGGTGTCCACCAGGGTCCGGTACCCGTGGCGCTCCATGGCGCCGACGAACCGCTGGGTGTCGAGCGGTTGGCCGTGGATCCGCCGTCCCGGCGCGGTGAAGTAGGCGAGGGGGGACTTCGGCACCGGGCCGTAGCGGTCGTTCGATCCGAGGACCAGCAGACCGGGGCGGCCTCCGGAGGTCAGCGGGGCCAGCGCGCGGGCGGTGGCCTCCTCGTGGTCGACCCAGCCGAGCAGGTCGCCTGTGGCGACCACGAGGTCGTGGTCGAGGTCGGCCAGCGACGCCAGGAAACGGACGCGGTGGTCCTGCCAGGGCGCGAGGTGGGTGTCCGCGACGTGCAGGATGCGCAGCCGGCCGGGACGACGGAGCGCACCGGGCAGGACGTGGTGGTCGATGCGGTACCAGCGCGGCTCGACCATCGTGGCGTACGCGGTGGCCGCTGCCCCTGCCACCACCAGACCACGGGCGACGCTCCGCGCGGTCGATCGGCCGGCGGGCGCACCGGGGTACGACGTCACTGGTCCTGACCGGGTGGGCCGCCGCCCCCGCGACCGGGCGGTCCGCGATCGTCGTCGCCGTCGTCACCGGGCGGCGGATCGTCGTCGTCGGGGTCCTCCTCCCGGAGGACGCCGACCTCGAGGACCACGATCGAGACGTCCTCGTCGAAGGGTTCGAGCGTCTTGCCCGCGCCGGGGGACTGAGCGAGGACCCGGTCGACCTGGTCCTCGTCGTCGACCTCGACGTCGACCCGGTTCACCCCGTAGCCCGCCGCTGTCAGGACCTCAGTGGCTTCCTCGAGGGTGAGACCGACCACCTTGGGCACGGTCGGGATCTCACCCTCGCCGTTGGAGATCTCGAGGGTGATCTGCGACCCGAGCGGTGCGCGCGAGCTCGGCGTCGGGTCCTGCCGCAGGAAGGTGCCCTCCGGGCGGAAGTCGTCGACCTCGCTGACCCGGAGGCGGAACCCGGCCGCCAGCGCGATGCGTTCGGCTTCGGCGATCGAGTCGGCACGGAGGATGTCGGGGACCGATCCGGTCGGCAGCGGGCCGGGGTCGGGGAAGCCGGCGGGCTCGAACCGCTGCACGGCCTGACGCATGTAGTCGGCCCACATCGGTGCGGGGATGGTCCCGCCGAAGACCCGGGCGCGGTGCTGCCCGGCGATCGTCACGTTCTCGAGGGTCTTGGCCCGGGGTTCGGGGCAGACCCAGACCTCGCCGCTCCGGAAGGTGTCGTTCTCCCCGGACCCGCACACCTCGCGGGCGGCCTCCTCGGTGGCGAAGGCCAGGGTGCCGTTGTCGTACCCGATCCACGCCGCGGTCGAGAGCTGCTTGACGTACCCGACGAACCAGGCGTCCACGTAGTTGTTGGTCGTCCCGGTCTTGCCGCGGGTCGGCCAGCGTCCGAGGTTGGCCACCGGCGCGGTGCCGCCCGACTGGACCGACCCGGCCATGATGTCGACCACACGGTCGGCGACCTGGGTGTCGAGCACACGGTTGCAGTCGGGCTGGTGCTCCCAGATGACCCGACCGTGGGCGTCCTCGATGTGGGTGATCGGGAACGGGGCGCAGTGCACACCGCGGTTGGCGAAGGTCGCGTACGCGGAGGCCATCTCCAGCGGGGTGGTCGGTCCGGTCCCGAGCGCCAGCGAGCACCCGGGGACGTGGTCGCTGGTGTCCACCCCGACCCGGGCCGCGACGTCGAGCATCTTCTCGGGGCCGATGTCGGCGATCAGCAGCGCGTGGTAGACGTTCGACGACTGCTTGACCGCCTCGTACATGTCCAGCACGCCGTTGCCGCCCGAGTTCCTCACGGTGTAGGGAGTGCCGCCGGGGTTGGAGCACCCGGGGATGTCCTGCGGGCCCGTCGCATCGACCGTCAGCGCGGGCGAGACGCCGTCCTCGAGCGCGGCGGCGATCAGCAGGGGCTTGGCGGAGGAGCCGGGCTGGCGACCCTCCGGGTTGGTGGTGGTGGGACGCGGGTTGGTCGGCACGGCGAAGTTGACCTTGGTCCGGTCGCACAGCAGCTCGCCGCGCGGCCCGGTGCCGACCCAGCTGTCATCCTCGCCGCACGTGCCGTAGTCGCGGGGACCGAGGGCCATCGTGAGGATGGCGCCGGTCTCGGGATCGATCGAGACGATCGCACCGGACGGCTCGAGGGCGATCTCCTCCGGCGTCTCGCCCTCGTAGGTCAGGTGCTTGCGCAGCGACTCCTCGGCGGCGGCCTGCAGCTCGGGGTCGAGGGTGGTGTGGATGCGCAGGCCGGACTGGAAGACGGTGCGGCGGCGCTCCTCGAACGAGGTCCCCATGGCGTCGAGGGCGCTGGTCTGGGAGCCGAGCGCCCGGGCCACGTCGTCGTTGGTCAGCAGCCGCGACACCCACTCGACCCAGTAGGGGTTCTCGGGAGCCGGGGCCTCGGAGATGTTCGGCTCGAGTTCCTGGGCGATGGCGGCATCGGCCTGCGCCCGGGTGATGAACCCGTGGACGGCCATCTGACGCAGCACGATGTCGCGGCGATCGACGGCGTTCTGCGGGTTGGCGATCGGGTTGTTGCGCTCGGGGCTGCGCAGCATGCCGGCCAGGGTGGCGGCTTCGCCGAGCGTGAGCTCCTCGACGGGCTTGGAGAAGTAGCGGTCGGCGGCCGTCCCGATGCCGTAGACCCCCGAACCGAAGTACGAGCGGTTGAGGTAGCGCTCGAGGATCTCGTCCTTGGTGAACCGGTCCTCGATCTCGATGGCGTAGATGGCTTCCTGGATCTTGCGGGCGACCGTCTGCTCGGGCGACAGGAAGGCGAGTTTGACGTACTGCTGGGTGATGGTCGATGCGCCGGACTCGATGCCGCCGGACTGCACGTTGGTCAGCGCGGCACGGACGATCGCGAGGTGGTTGACCCCGCGGTGGTTGTAGAAGTCGGCGTCCTCGGTGGCCAGGACCGCGTTGATCGCGTCGGGGGGCACCTGGTCGAGGGTCACCGGGACCCGGTTCTCCTCGAAGTTGAGCTCGGCGAGTTCGCTGCCGTCAGCCGCGTAGACGTAGGAGTTCTGCGGTGGGACGTCGGCGTCCCCGAGCGGTGGGACGTCGAGCACGTCGCGTTCGACCGAGGCGAGCACCTCGGAGGCGGCGAGGGCGGCGGGCAGTACGAGCACGCCGAGCATCAACCCGATGCCCGTCGCGACGGCCACGAGCAGGGTCAGCCGGGCGGTGAGGGGGCCGAGACGTCCGGTCGGTGCCGAGGCGTTCACGGTCGGGCAGGCTCCTGGTGGGCGGGCAGGACGTGCCGGGCGGAGGGCCCGATCGCTCCCCCGAGCCGGGGGCGTGCACGTCGGAGGCCGGGCAGCGGCCGCGGTCAGGGTACCGATGGACGGGTCCTCGCTCCCGGCGTCGTGTCCGGACCCCCGCCTCGTGGTCCGGCCGGGTCGACGCCGCGGCCACGCGGGCCGCGAACGGGGCCAGCTGACTAGCCCCGTTCAACCCCCCAAACCCCCCAGGCTGACTATGGAGAGCGGGCAGGTCGGGCCGTAGCTTCGCGGGTACGCCGTGAACGGGGCGTGCGGCAGGTGTGGGCGGAAGCGAGCGAGGGGAACGCGCGTGGAGGACCAGGAGTGGGCCGACCGGGCCCGGTGTCGCGGGGTGGATCCGGAGCTGTTCTTCGCGCGAGCCCTGCACGAGGCCAAGCCGGCCCTGAAGGTGTGTGGCCGCTGTCCGGTCAAGGAGCAGTGCCTCGAGTACGCCCTGAGCCACGACGTGGACTACGGGGTGTGGGGCGGCCTGACCGAGCGTCAGCGCCGTGCCGTCGGCCGTCGCGTCCAGCTGGCGCGCGTCAGCTGAGCTGATCCACCGGCGGCGCGGACCGAGGCCCCCCAGGGGGCCGAGGGAGCACGCACGGTGGTCCTGTGAGGTCGCGCAGCGACCGGAGCAGGACGAACTGACCGGCGGCGCGGACCGAGGCCCCCAGGGGGCCGAGGGAGCACGCACGGTGTCCTGTGAGGTCGCGCAGCGACCGCAGCAGGACGAACTGACCGGCGGCGCGGACCGAGGCCCCCAGGGGGCCGAGGGAGCACGCACGGTGGTCCTGTGAGGTCGCGCAGCGACCGCAGCAGGACGAACTGACCGGCGGCGCGGACCGAGGCCCCCCAGGGGGCCGAGGGAGCACGCACGGTGGTCCTGTGAGGTCGCGCAGCGACCGCAGCAGGACGATCTACAGGTAGCCGGAGGCGTTGGGGGCCGGCGGCTCGGGGTCGACCCGCGGTGGTTCGACCCCGCGCTGGACGTCGTCGGGGGCGTCGGCGAAGGTGCCGCCGCCGAAGCGGTCCCGGATGGGGTGGTCGAGCCGGGCGGCGGTGGTGGCGACCGCGGCGACGGCGCTCTGCAGCTCGGGGCCGTCGAGCGTGGTGCCGAGGAGGGTGTGCCGCAGCCACACGGCCCGGTTGCCGACGTCGTAGCTGAACGCCCCGAAGCCGAGCGTGTGGTTGGTGGTCAGCAGGAAGGCGGCGAGGTCGGGGGTCAGCTCGACGTCGACGTTGGTGACCGAGAAGACGCCGACCTGCGGGCCGATCGGTGACCCGCTGACGGTGACGAAGATGCGCGCGCCCTCGTGGGTGAAGGTGTAGTTGCCGAAGGCGTCGACCTCGTAGCCGCCGAGGATGGCGCGCAGCAGTCCCCCGACGTGGGTGCGCAGGTCGTCGGGGTCGATGAAGACGCCGGTACGGCGGGGTGGGCGCGGTGGCGTCGCGGACCGGGCGACCGCGGCGAGCGCCGACGACGGGTCGTGGCCGGTGTCGCTGGCACTCGCTTCGTCGCCTCCCGGGGTCGCCGTGTCGTCGGGCTCGTCCGGCGCGGGCTGCTGCTCGTCGTCCTCGCGGGCGGCGGTCGGGTCCTGGTCACTCACCTGGGGCTCCCGGTCGTCAGGGTGTGGGCGATGGCGCTGAGACCGTCGAGGTCGTGCACGTCCTCGGCGAGCAGGGGGACGTGGACCACCGGATCGACGCTCAGCCCGTAGCGGGCGGCCTCGACGTCGTGGCGTTGGCGGGTGGCGAGGCCACGCACGTCGCCGAGCAGGGACAACGCGCCGGCGATCGCGCGGCCGGTGGTGTCGTCGGGCTGGTCGGCGATCGCTCGTGCCAGGGCGGCGTCGGACGGGTCGCGTGGCACCTCGGGGCGGATGCGGTTGACCACCAGCCCGGCGGCGTGCAGCCCCTCCTGTTCGAGCCGTTCGAGGAAGAAGCGGGCCTCGCGGAGGGGGGGTGGTTCGGGGGAGGTGATCACCACGAACCGTGAGCTCGGGTCCTGGAGCAGCTCGAGCACCTCGGCGGCGCGCTGCTTGAAGCCGTCGTACATGCCCTCGAAGTTGCGGAAGAAGTCACCGAGGTCCTCGAGCAGGTCCATGCCCGTGACGCGTCCGGCGACGCGCATGAAGGCGGTGGCGCCGAACCCGACGACCCGGCCGACGCCCTTGCCGGCCGCGACCGAGGGCTTGAGCAGCAGGGTCAGGAGCCGGCCGTCGAGGAACGAGGTCATGCGTTTCGGGGCGTCGAGGAAGTCGAGGGCGCTGCGCGTCGGTGGGGTGTCGACCACGAGCAGGTCCCACTCGCCGGTGTCGTGCAGCTCGTGCAGCCGCTCCATGGCCATGTACTCCTGGGTCCCCGAGAGGGTGGAGGACAGGGTCCGGTAGATGCGGTTCTGCTTGACCGCCCGGGCGTTGGCCGGCGTCGTGGCATGGGTGTCGACGAGTCGGTCGAAGGTGGTCTGCATGTCGAGCATCATGGCCCACAGCTCGCCGCCGTCGGTCGTGACGCCGTCGAGGTGGACCCGGGCAGGGGTGTCGTCGAGGCGGTCGAGGCCCATCGCCTGTGCGAGCCGCCGTGCCGGGTCGATGGTCAGCACGAGGGTCCGTCGGCCGGCGCGGGCGGCGGCCAGGCCGATGGCGGCGGCGGTGGTGGTCTTGCCGACGCCGCCGGCGCCGGTGGTCACCAGGACGTGCGCGTCCTCGATCGCGTCGCGGAGGCCATCGCTCACGCGTGCCCTCCGGCGTCGAGGGTGGGCACGATCCCGTCGAGCAGGTCGACGGCGCGCGGGCCGGGTTCGCCGACCTGGAGGGCGAGGGCGTCGGCGAGCACCTCGAGGTCGCGGACGTCGAAGGTCGCACCGGTCAGCTGGGGCAGGCTCAGCACGCCGCTGCGGGTGCGGGTCTCGAGGTCGGCCCGCAAGGTGGCCTGCTGCCCGATGCGGGCCTGGTGCTCGGCGGCGAGCTGGAGGGTGAGCTCGGCGGTGCGGCCGGACATGGGTGCGCCGGCGGCTTCGGCCCGTTCCCGCAGCCCGTCGGCGCCGAGGGAGGCGAGCGCCGCGGTGCCGGCGTCGTCGAGCCGGGGCCGTTCCACCTGGTTGGCGACGACCGGACCGACGGCGATCCCTGCGCGGGTGAGGGCCGCGACCCCCTCGATGGTCTCCTGGACCGGCATCTCCTCGAGGAGGGTGACCACGATGGCCTGGACGCGGGCGGGGTCCTGGAGCATCTCGCGGATGAGGCCCGCCTGGCGTTTGATCGGTCCGACGCGGACGATCTCGGTGACGCCCTCGGGTGCCTCGAGGAAGGGCACGATGCGTCCGGTCGGGGGCGCGTCGACCACGATCAGGTCGTACTGGCGACGCCCGTCGTCGCGCCGCCGCGCTTCGATCTCGTAGATCTTGCCGATCAGCAGCAGGTCCCGGAGGCCGGGGGCGGCGGTCGTCACGAAGTCGAGCGCGTTCGAGCGCTCCATGAACCACTGGACCCGTTTGAGGCCGTAGAACATCTCGAGGTACTCGTAGACGGCATCGGCGGGGTCGAGGGCCGCACCCCACAGCCCGGCGCGGAACTCCCGCTCGGTGTAGTCCCACGGGTGGGTCCCGAACGTGCGGTGCAGCCCCTGGCGTCCCTCGACCTCGACGAGGAGGGTGCGGCGGCCCGAGGACGCGCCGGCGAGCGCGAGGGAGGCGGCGACGGTGGTCTTCCCGACGCCGCCCTTGCCGGTGACGATGACGACGTTGGCCGGCAGCAGGCCGTCGAGACCGTGTGGGAGTGACGAGGACATAGGGCGACGATCCTAGGCGGCCGGGGGGTGGCGACGGTCACGACCGGTGGGGGGCGGACGGACCCGATGGTCGTTCGTGGCCGCCTCGGCGGGGGACCGGGGCCCGTACGGACGGCGGTACCCTCCGGCCATGGCTCCCACGTCCGCGGCGCTGCGCCGCCTCCTCGTCGTGCTCGTGCTCCCGGCCCTCCTCCTGGGACTCACGGCCTCGCTCGCGTCCGCTGCCCAGACGGCGGACGACGCCGGCCTGCCCTCGGAGGATGCCGACAGCGTCGAGCGTCTGGTCGAGATCCTGCCGCTGAGCGGGTTCCTCGACCCGCCGACGTCCGCGCAGATCACCGACGTGCTCGACCTCGCGGCGGCCGACGGCTCGGTCCTGGTCGTGCTCCAGCTCGATGCGGGCGGAGGCGTCTCGGTCGACACCGATGAGCTGCTGGCCGCCATCGAGGCGTCGCCGGTCCCGGTCGCCGTCCTGGTCGGTCCGCTCGGATCC
Organism: Nitriliruptor alkaliphilus DSM 45188; assembly: GCF_000969705.1. Classification (GTDB taxonomy): domain Bacteria; phylum Actinomycetota; class Nitriliruptoria; order Nitriliruptorales; family Nitriliruptoraceae; genus Nitriliruptor; species Nitriliruptor alkaliphilus. The sequence goes on along the minus strand of NZ_KQ033901.1, from coordinate 740,068 downwards.
GGGCCGCGTGCCGCTGGAGCCGCCGGCCTGCTGTGGCTCGCGGCCGACGTCCGCGCGGTGGCGCTGGACGCCACCGTCGGGCCGCTCGACCCGGCCGACCTGACCGACCTGACCGATTACCTCGTCGCCGAGGTCGCCGGCGGCCTGTCGCGGGACGTGGACGACGAGCAGATCGTCACGCGCCTCCTCGACGACGAGGTCACCGCCGAGGAGCTGGAGGCGCTCGGGACCGCCGACCTCGCCGTCGCGGGACTCGAGGCGCTGCTGCTCGAGCTCGACGGCACCGAGGTGGCGGGCCAGCAGCTGACCATCCAGGGCGACGAGGTGGGCGTGCGGTTCCACTCGCTCGGGCTGGTGCGCCGCCTGCTGCACGCTGCGACCACGGCCCCGTTCATCTACCTGCTGCTGACCGTCGGCCTCGGGATGTTGCTGTTCGAGGTCTTCCAGCCCGGCTTCGGCGTCGCCGGGCTCGCCGGGCTCATCACCGCCGGCATCGGGGTGTTCGGCCTCTTCGTCCTGCCCGTCACCTGGTGGGCGGTGGCGTTGGTGGTGCTCGGACTGCTCCTGTACGCGGTGGATACGGCCGTGGCCGGCTTCGGGCCGGTCACGCTGGCCGCGACGGTGGCGTTCGCGGTGGGCTCGCTGAACTTCTACGACGCCGACGTGCTCACCCTGCCCGTCTGGCTCGTGGTCGTCACGACCGTGTCGGCGTTCGCCTTCTTCGTGCTGGTGATGACGTCGATCCTGCGCGCGCAGGCTGGCCCCGAGGGCGTCACGGTCGAGGACCTGGTGGGCAAGGCCGGCATCGTCCGTTCGGTGCTCAACCCGGAGGGTCACGTCTACCTCGACGGAGCCCTGTGGCGGGCACGGTGGACCGGCGAGGCCAAGCGCGCCAAGGTCGGCACACCTGTGCGGGTACACGCCGTGGACGGCCCGGTCGTCCTCGTCGAACCGTTCGAGCCAGCGTCGGCGGGGTCGGTCGCCGGTGGTGGCGACGCGGCGGCCAGCGGTCCGGCCGAGGCCTGAGGTCGGGCCGCGGACGGCGCCCACCGCGGCCCGTCCGACGGCGGCGCGTGACGCTCCGTGCCGAGCCGCTCGCAAGTGCACGCACGTGTTGAACGACGGCGAGCGCTCAGGGTCTAGTCAAGCCCTACCCCCTGGCCATAGTGTCCCCGCCCTGCGCGTCGGCCGGACCGAGGGGGAGCCGTTGCGTGATCTCGAGGAAGCACCGCTGCTCCGGCTCGATGCGCTGGGCGCTGCCGCGGACGACGACGGGTGGGCCCTGACGGCCCGTTGCCGCGGCGAGGACCCGACGCTGTTCTTCGGCCCGAACCGCTTCGAGCCCAAACGTGAGCGGCTCACCCGCGAAGCGGCTGCCAAGGCCGTCTGCGCCGGGTGCCCGGCGCTCGCGGAGTGCCGCGAGCACGCCCTCACGGAGGGTGAGCTGTACGGCGTGTGGGGGGGCCTCGGCGAGAGCGATCGTCGCTCCATCCTCGCGGCGCGGGGCGGCGCCATGCCGCGCAGCGCCTGACCGACGCGTGGTCCCCCGCGCGGTGGTTCGTCAGCCGCGCCGCCAGGACCTAGGTTCGCGTGCCCGTACGCGGCCACGAGGCCCGCGCCCGCCCGAGCACCCGAGGTGACCTGTGACCCGCTGGGAGTACGCCACCGCACCCCTGATCAGCCACGCGCTGCAGCAGATCCTCAACCAGTGGGGCTCGGACGGTTGGGAGCTGGTCGCCATCGCCGACAACGTGGCCTACTTCAAGCGGCCCGTCGGTGAGTGAGGCCACGACCGTCGCGGAGCGGCTCGCGGCGCTTCGGTTGACCCTGCCGACCCCGCCGGCGCCGGCCGCGGCCTACCAGCCCTTCGCGGTGGCCGGTGAACTCGTCCACACCGCCGGACAGCTGCCGCTGGTCGACGGCACCCTGGCCGGGACGGGGACCTGCGGTGACGGTGTGACCACCGAGGACGCGGCGGAGCTCGCCCGCCTCGCCGCCATCAACGTCCTGGCCGTGGCGCGGGCAGCGGCGGGCGGCACCGACGCCGATCTCGAGCGGGTCCGGATCGTGAAGGTGACCGTCTTCGTGGCCTCCACGCCGGACTTCACCGAGCAGCACCTGGTCGCCAACGGGGCGTCCACGCTGCTGGCCGACGTGCTCGGGGATGCGGGCGTCCACGCCCGCTCGGCCGTCGGCGTGTCGGCGCTCCCGCTCGGCAGCCCCGTCGAGGTCGAGGCGATCCTCCGGATCGGCTGACGAGGAGGCCCGCCGTGCCCGAGCAGCCCGATCCCGGTCACCGCCGGCCCGTCGGCGCCGACGACGGCACGGTCGAGGCCGTCGGCAAGGTCAGCGAAGCCTACGAGTGGATGATCCGGGCCCGCGGGTCGCTGTACGCCTTCCACCAGGAGCTCGGCCGGGCCGACCTGATCCTCGGCGAGGCCGTCCTCCAGCTGCGCGCCGCCGGTCACCACGACCTCGCCGACCGGGTCGCGACCGAGTGGCTCGGGCGCAACGCCCTGCCCGACCGCTGGACCTTCGAGGTCGTCGAGGCGTTCGACGACACCTACTGGAACGTGGCCGTCGATCTCGAACGTGAGGTCCGCGAGACGTTGCTCGGTGGCCGCCGGCACGTTCACGAATCCGAGATGAAGGTGGCGCGCCGGGACGGTTCCGACGACGCGGCGCTGCCGGGTCCCGACGACGACGTGGCCGACCACCCCGGCGACGGCCGCCCTGCGACGTGAGGTGCTCACGGCGACGTCTGCGACGCAGGTCTGCGCATGTGGCGTCGCGGTGAGCCGGAGGTGTCGCACGGCGGTCAGGTCGGCGAGCTCGGGCGGTGACCGGTGAGGGTGCGCAGGCGGCCGTCGAAGCGGGTGATCCGCGTGCGGTCGAGGTGCTCGAGGAGCGGGATGGCGTAGCGGCGGGTCGTGCCCCAGGCCGTCTTGGCCTGGGCCGCGGTGAACGGGCCGACCTCCGCCTGCAACCGTTCGAGGACGGCGACGGCCGACGTCACCGCCTCGGCAGCGAAGGCGAGGTCACCGGTGCGCACGATCCTGCCGGCCTGCACCAGACGGTTGACCTCACGGTGGTCGAGGCCGACGTCCCTGGCGGTGGTCGTCAGGTCCGGCGGGGAGAAGGGTTCGGCCAGGAGGGCGGTCAGGAGCGCCTCGTCGCGGTCACGGCGCCCCCCGGCGGCCTCCGCGGCGCCGCCGGGCGTCGCCAGGCCGGTCGGTGTGCGCACGAGCCGGCCGGTTGCGAGGAGGTGGCCAGGGAGTCGGTCCGCGAGGCCGGCAGGGGCGTCCGCCTCGCCGAGCGCGGCCACGAGGCGACCGTGGTCGGTACCGGTCTCGCCCACGGTGGTCAGGGCGACGGCGGTCCAGCGTTCGAGATCGTCCTCGAGCACCGCGTGGTCGCCGACGGCGGCCACCCCGTCCGGTCGCGGCTCCGTCGCCGACAGGCCTGCCGCAGCGAGGGCAGCGCTGCCCGGGCGGGCCCCGGCCGTCAGCGCCAGCAGCGCGCGGAGCCGTCCGGCCGGGGTCGAGGCGGCCGCCACCTCGGCGAGCGCGGTGACCCGCTCCTGCCTGGCGGCGCGGCCACGCGGCGGGGGACCGGTGTCCGGATCGCAGACCTGCCCACCCGCGACCGTCTCGCGACGGCCGCCCTCGCGCAGCACCAGCCGGTCCCCGGCGACCAGGGGGAGCGGCGCTTCCAGCAGCAACCGCACCGCCCCCGTCGCCTCGTCGGGTGGCTCGCCTCCGCCGACGTGGGGGCCGACCACCGGGTCGGTCAGGGGCAGGACCTGGGCGGTCACGGCGGCCGACCCGACATGGACCCGCCACGCCCCCGCCCGGTCGACGCGGCGGCCGGGGAGGGCACGGACGACGACGTCGAGCCGCGAGGTGGTCCGCCAGGGGCCGCCCCCGACGACGGCGTCCCCGCGTGCGACCTGGTCGCGGTCGACCCCGGCGAGGTTGACCGCGACCCGGGTCCCCGGTGGGGCCTCGTCGACGGCACGGCCGAGGCTCTGCAGGCCGCGGACGCGGACCTCGTGACCCGCGGGCAGGATCCGGACGGCGTCTCCGACGCACAGCCGACCGCCACCGAGGGTGCCGGTGACCACGGTCCCGGCGCCCCGGACCGGGAAGACCCGGTCGACCCACAACCGAGGGCGTCCGTGATCGACCGCTGGTGGGTGTCCGGCCAGGCGCTCGGCCAGCACGCGTGCGAGCTCGGGGACCCCGGTGCCGCGGGGGCCGTCGACCACCACGACGGGTGCACCGGCCAGGGTGGTGTCGGCGAGGCGTCGGTCGATCGCGGCCCGGACCGCATCGACCCGCTCCGGGGTCACCAGATCGGCCTTGGTGAGGGCGACGGCCAGCCCGGGGATCTCGAGCAGGTCGAGCACCTCGACGTGCTCCTCGGTCTGGGCCGACCAGCCGTCGTCGGCAGCCACGACGAGCAGGGCCGCCGGCGCGGGCCCGGTCCCGGCCAGCATCGTGCCGATGAAGCGCTCGTGCCCGGGCACGTCGACGAACGCGGCGGTCACCGGGGGGGAGCCGTCGACCGCCGGCAGGACGCACCACGCGAAGCCGAGCTCGATGGTCAGCCCGCGCCGTCGTTCCTCGTCGAGCCGGTCCGGATCGGTGCCGGTGAGGGCACGGACCAGGGTGGACTTGCCGTGGTCGACGTGCCCGGCGGTCGCGACGACGCGCTGCTCGGTCAGCGGACGCCCGCCCGCTCGCGTGCTGCGGCCACCAGCGCCACCAGCTCCTCGTCGCCCGCGGGCGGCACGGTCCGCAGATCCAGCAGCAGCCGGTCGCCCGTGATGCGTCCGAGGACGGGAGGGTGGCCCTGACGCAGCGCGGCGGACAGCGCGTCGGCGGGGCCGTCCAGCGCCACCGCCCAGGACGGCAGCTCCCGGGTGGGCAGGGACCCGCCACCGACGCGACCGGTGGTCGCGACGGCCTCGGCACCGTCCCCGCAGGCCGCTGCCAGCCGCTCGGCTCGAGAACGCAGCTCGGCCGTGGTGGTGTGGAGCATGGCGACGGTGGGCAGCTCGTGGGGGACCGGGTCGCGCAGGTGGGCGGCCAACGTCGCCTCGAGGGCGGCTCGTTGCAGGGCGTCGATCCGCAGCGCCCGCGCCAGCGGGTGTCGGGCGCACGTGGCCACCAGGTCGGCGCGGCCAGCGATGATGCCCGCCTGCGGTCCACCGAGCAGCTTGTCCCCGGAGATGACCACGAGGTCGGCGCCGGCGGCGACCGAGGCGGCGACGGACGGTTCGCCGGCGAGGGGCGAACCGGCCGGAGGCTCGACGAGCAGCCCCGATCCGAGGTCGTGCACGACCGGCACGTCGAGCTCGCGGCCGAGCCCGACGAGGTCGGCGAGCGGGGTGTCCTCGGTGAAGCCGACGATGGCGAAGTTCGAGCGGTGCACCTTCAGCAGCAGCCCCGTGTCCGGACCGGCCGCGTCGCGGTGGTCGGCCAGGCGGGTGCGGTTGGTCGTCCCGACCTCGACGAGGGTCACCCCGGCGGCCTGCATGACGTCGGGCAGCCGGTACGACCCGCCGATCTCGACCAGTTCACCGCGGGAGACGACGACCTCGCGCCCGCCGGCCAACGCGGCCAGGACGAGCAGCAGCGCGCCCGCACCGTTGTTGACCACGGTGGCGGCCTCCGTGCCGCACGCCGAGGCCGCGAGGCCACCGAGGTGCGCGGTCCGTGACCCGCGGTCACCGGTCGCCAGGTCGAGCTCGACCGAGCTGTACCCGGCGGCGACCTGGATCGCCTCACGGGCCGCGGCCGACAGCGGCGCACGACCGAGGCCGGTGTGCAGGACCACGCCGGTCGCGTTGACCACCGCGACGAGGCCGCCGGACCGCGCGTCGCGGACCCGTCGCTCGGCGGCCGCGGCGACCTCGCCGACGTCCGGCGCCCGGCCCCCCGGTGCCAGCGCGGCCCGGAGGTGGTCGAGCTCGGCCCTGACCGCAGCGGTGACGCTGGCATGACCAGCTTCGGCGACGAGGTCCGGCAGCGACCGGACGACCGCGTCGACCTGCGGCAGCGCGGCCCGCGGGTCGGGCGGCTCGGGCACGGCGCGGAGGTCGGTCACGGGGTCCTCGCGGGGTGGCGGGAGGGTCGGCCCTCCAGTCGAGCACGTCGGCGACGCGACCGTGAACCGCGGACCCGGCCACCAGGCGGCCGGGACGGTCAGGCGCGGAGCGGCCAGCGATCGAGTCGTCGTCCCACCGCCAGCGCCGCGGCCGCGACGGCGCCACCGGCCGTCAGTGCGGCGAGGGCCGGCAGGTCGAGGAGCGCCGACCGCGCGATCAGAGCCACGGCGACGGTCCCGGTGGCCACCAGCGGCAGGGCCACACGTCCCGTCGCGGCCAGCCCCGGGGCTCCGCCGCCCCAGGTGGCAGCCAGGTGCCCCGCGGCCAGCACGAAGCTGGCCACGCCGGTGGCCGCTGTGGCCGCGGGCAGCGCCAGCAGGGCTGGGACCGGTGCGACGACCTGCGCGGTCACCACGGTGGCGACCATGGCCCACACACCGACGGTCCCGAGCGCCGCGCCGGTGGCCGGTCCGGGGGGCCTGCGGTGGGCCCAGACCCCGAGGGCGTGTCCGATCAGCACGAGCGCGACGGCGGCCGGCAGGGACACCAGCGGCACCCCGCCGGAAGGCAGTCCGAGCGCGGACTCGAGGGCCCAGGCCGTGGCTGGGTCGATCGCGTCGACGCCGCGACCGATCGGGTCACCGGTGACGGCGACCGCGGGGACGAGCAGCAGCAGACCGGTGACCGGTACGAGCAGCCACCGTGGCAGCCGCAGTGCGATGGCCGCGAGCCCGGTGGCGGCGGCCAGGCGCAACAGCTCGTCGAGGGCGAGGCGCGCCGGATCGGCCTCGGCCCGCGCCACGACCACCAGGCCGCCCAGCAGCAGGAGCACACCGGCACGCCGCCACCGGCGGCGGGAGGACCACGAGCCGCCGCTGTCGTGGCGCCACCCCGAGCCTGCGCCGGCGAGCACCAGGAACAGGCCGGGCAGCGTGTCGACGGGGGCCAGACCGCGCCACGAGGTCGGGCCGAGCGCCTCGGGTCCGAGCAGCGCGCCGACCACGAGCACCGTGGCGAGCAGCACGGCGATGCCGCGGGCGACGTCCAACCCGTCCCACCGGGCCGGTGGCCGCCGACGGCGACCGTTCCGGGGACGCGTCGTGCGCGAGGTGGCGGCGGTGGTGGCAGGCATCCGAGCGACCGTACCGAGGGTCGCCCGTGCAGCTGCGGAGGCTGGTCGAGAACGACGCGCGGGTCAGGGGCCCTCGTCCGGTGGCGGGTCGGTGGCGCCCTCCCGTGCTCGCCGTCGCGACGCGAGGAGCGCGGCCGCGCCGGTCGGCGGTGGGGGCGGTGCGACGGGCGGTGGCGGCTGCGTGGGCTGACCGGGGACGTGGGCCCCGTCGGCCCCCACGGGCGTCGCTGGCCCGGCAGCCGGCACCTCCGTCGTCGGGGGTGGCGGGGCGGACGGCGCGGCCCGGGGCGCAGCTGTTGCGGGCGGCAGGGGAGCGCCGGCGCGTTCCCGACGGCGAGGCAGGCGCAGGAAGGCCGCGAGGTCCCCGCGTTCGAGGCGGAGCCTGCGTGCCCCGACGTCGGCGGGGATGGTCAGCAGCGCGATCAGGAGCAGCCACGGGACGAGGTCGCGTGGTCGCCGACCCGGTTCGGTGCCGTCCCGGCGGAAGGCCTGCTCGGGTGTGACGTCGAGCTCCCCCTCGCCGATCGTGGCGAGGACGGCGGCTGCCTCGGCGCCGCCGGGGTGCAGGGCGTACTCGGCGGGGTAGGTGCGGGTCGCGGTGACGGTCCGGCGTGCCGGCTCGGCGCCGGCGCGCTCGACCGCGACGGTGACGGCGTGGACGCCTTCGCCGCCGGCCGCGACCGTGGCGGCGAACGTGTCGAGGTCCTCGCGAGGCACCGGGACCTGCCGCCGCTCCCCGTCGGGGCCGGTGACGGTGGCGGTGACCACCGTGTCGGCGGGCAGCGGCTCGGAGGCGGTCACCTCGATGCGCAGACCGTCGGGAGTCACCGACGCCGACACGTCGAACCCGCCACCGTCGTCGGTCGGCAGGGTGCTGCGCACCACGCTCGACCAAAGGTCGCGTGCCCCCTCCCAGCCGGCCCAGTGCGACGACCAGCGCGGTACGGCGTCCGAGGTCCACGCGACCACCTCGCCGAGCCCGGCCTGCCAGGTGACCAGCAGCGGGTCGCGTTCGTCACCGATGCGCAGCAGCGTCCGCGCGGTGGGCTTCTCGGTCGTGGCGACGTAGCCGAGCAGCGGGGGGGCGGCGTCGAGGCGGTCGACGATCGGGTCGGCCGCGGTCACGATCGGCGGGAACTCGCCCTCCTCGATCAGCGGGCGCGCCACCATCTGGACCTCGCTGGCGAGCACCGACGGGATCGATGCGAGGTCGCGCCCGGGGTAGAACCGCCCGCCGCCGGCGTTCGCCATCTCCTCGAGGACGTCGTCGGTCCCCTCGCCGGTCCCGACCACCGACACGGTGATCCCGGCCTCGGCGGCGCGTTCGGTCACGGCGACCAGCCCGCGCTCGTTGGTGAAACCGTCGGTGAACAGGACGATGTGCCGCAGCCGCGCTTCGACGTCCTTGAGCCCCTCGATGGCCTCCTCGAGCGCCGTGCTGATCCTGGTGTCGCCCTGCGGGTGGAGGCGGGCCAGCGCATCGTCGACGACCGACTGGTCGGGCAGCGACTGCAGCGGCAGGACCCACTCCGCCCGGGTGTGGAAGGCCAGCACCCCGACGGTGTCCTGCTGGTCGAGGTTGGCGATGGCCCGGGCGACGGCCTCACGTGAGATGTCGGTCTTGTTGACCCCGCCCTCGATCATCTGCGGCTCACCACCCTCGAAGGCGGGGCGGCAGTGGCAGGCGGCCATGGAGCCGGACACGTCCACGACGAGGGCCTGGGCGACCGAGGGGCGGCGCTGCGGATCCTCGATGCGGGCGAAGACCGGCAGGAGCTCCTCGAGGCGGGTCCCGTCGTACCCGCCGGGCCCGTAGGACCGCTCGCCCCCGACGACGGTCAGGCCGCGGCCGGCGTCCCGGACGTAGGCGTCCAGCGCGACGGCTCCGGCCTCGCCGATCTGCGACTCGTCGACGTCGACGAGGACCGCGGCGTCGTGCTCGAGCAGGTCGTCCAGCCGGGGGAAGCCGTCCTGGGGAGGACGAACCGTCGTCGGCAAGCCCCCGGCCTCCAGGAGACGGGCCAGCTCGTCGGCGTCGCCCGCGGTGCCCTCGACCAGGAGCACGCGGGCGGGCCCGGCGACCTGGACCGCGGCGACCCCGATGTCGTTGCGTGGCTCGGTCGAGGCGGCGGACTCGAGCCGCGCTTCGTAGCGGACCGTGCCGGCGGCGTCGACCTCGTCGTCCGACGGCGCGACCCGCTCGAACCGGATCTCGGTCGTCCCGGTGTCGAGCTCGACGGCGCGGCGCTCGATCAGGTCACCGTCACCGAGCAGCACCAGCTCCCCGCCCGCGGGCGCCCCGGTGTTGACCAGGGTCACCACGACCTCGTAGGCCTCACCGGCGCGCACACGGGAAGGCGCGTCCACCCCGGCGACGAGCACGTCGGCGCCGGCCCCGTCACCGAGCCGCACCACGTCGAGGGCGATCCCCGCGGCGCGCAGCTCGGTCACGGCGGATGCCGCATCCCCGCGGGTCTCGAGCCCGTCGGTGAGCAGGACCACCCGCCGGCGGTGCTCGCTGCCGGCCAGGCCCTGCGCCAGTCGGAGGCCGCGGGCGAGGTCGGTCTCGCTGCCGTCGACCCGTACCTGCAGGCGTCCGCCTGGCGGGTCGACCCGCAACGCGTGCTCGACCTGGGCGTCGCGTCCGACCGCCGCGACCGCCATCCGGTCGTTGCCGCCGCGCGCTGCGACCGCCCCGTCCAGCCACGCCGTCACGGCAGCCTGGGACGCGCTGGTCGAGTCGGAGGCATCGACGAGGACCACGAGGTCGAGGTCACCGCCAGCCGCGTTCCAGGTCGGTTGCGCCAGCGCGAGCACGAGCGCCGTGACACCCGCGGCACGCAGGAACGTGGCCGTGCGCAGGTGGCGGTCGACACGGCTGCGCCGGCGGGTGAGCAGCACGACGATGGCGGCGACGGGCAGGGCGAGGAGGGCGAGCGGTGCTCCGAAGGCCAGCGGCATCAGGCCACCCTCCGAGCACGTCGGGTACGACGCCGTGGCGCGAGGAACTGGGTCCAACACCACTCGGCGACCAGCAGGACCAGCGCGAGGACGACCGCCCACCGGCCGAACTCCGCCAGTCCGGTGGCCCCGTCCTCGGCGTCGCCGGCGAGCGGTGTGGCGATCGAGGCCGGCCGGGGTGCCAGCAGGTCCCCTTCGTCGCTGGTGGTCACGACTGGCACCAGGACGTCGGTGCCGTCCGGTGCCTCGATGCGCCAGAGCCCGGTCCGGTCGAGGAGCACGTCGGCGGGTCGCGCCCCGGGCGGTGCGAGCTCGAACGAGGGGGAACCGTCCGGGGGGTGGGCGACGAGCCGGCCCGACGCCGCCTCCGACCCGAGCTCGGGTGTGACGACGCTGCCGACGGGAACCGCTTCGCCGTTGGTGACGCCGCCGACCGCCCAGGAGGTGGCGTTGGCCACCAGGAGCGGCCACGCCGGACGCAGCGGGAGATCCGACATCGTGAGGTCGAACGGCAGGACCACGACCGGCACGCCACCGAGCCGGCCCGCGGCGAGCAGCGCGCCCTGCGGGCCGGAGGCCAGCGGTGTCAGGGACGGCGCGTCGAGCCGCACCGCGGTGGCGACACCCAGACCCGTCAGGTCGACGTCGGTCAGCAGCGGGTGCTGGGTCGCCTGGTAGGTCAGCGAGGGGCCTTCGACCTCGTCACCCGCGACGATCCCCTCCGGCCAGGTCGTCGGACCCAGCAGGAGGGTGGGAACCTCGAGCACCGCGGGGGCCGCGACCCGGTCCACCACGAGGAGGTCGACGCCCGCCAGCTCGGTCGGGACGGTGGGGGCCGTCTCCACCCGGACCCCGGGTGTCGCGGCCAACGCGCTCTCGACGAAGGTGCTGCCGGGTCCCGCGATCAGGACCGCCAGTTCCTCGGGGGCGGTGAGGACGACGCTGGCCTGGTCGTCGTGGGCGAGCACGTCCGGGATCTCGCCCGTGACGTCGGTCTCGAGCGCGAGCTGGGCGGTCAGGACCTGCCCGTCGTCACCGGCCACGGTGGCCACGACGTCCTCGCTGCCACGGGGGGCGAGCGCCAGCGGCGCCTCGAGGACGGTCACCCCGTCGACGTCGATCACGAGCCGGCCCGTCACCGGGGTCGACGCGAAGCTGCGGACCTGGGCGAGGACGCGGTGGTCCCCGGCGCCGGCGGCGGCGGTCGCCAGCCGCGTGATCGCGACGTTGGGTCGGTCGCTGCCGATGCCCGTGACGGCCAGTCCCGGTGGCGCCGCGGCGCGGGCCTCGGCGCCGAGGTCGCGGTCGGTCAGCAGGTGCACGATCGTGCGTTCACCGGGCCGCTGCAGCGAGGTGGCGAGGGTGAACGCGTCGACCACGTCGGCAGGAGCGTGGGAGGTGGTGAGGCCGGCGAGGCTCCGTGCGACCTCGCGGGCGTCGCTCGATGCCGCCAGCTCGATGCGGGCCCGGGCACCGGCGCTGACGAGCGAGACGCGCTGTCCCGGCCCGAGGGCCGAGGTCAGCTCGGTCGCCGCACGCCGGGCCAACTCGGCGCGGGTCGTCCCGTCCTCGACGGCCAGCATCGATCCCGACGTGTCCACGATCAGGATGGTGTGGTCACCGAGCGCCACGGGGACGGGGACGGCGGGTCGGGCCAGGGCGACGACCAGGGCGAGCAGCGCCAGCGCGGCGAGCCAGAAGGTCACGTCGCCGCGGAAACGCTGCCAGGGCGTGGCCGCGGTCGCAGGTCGGTCCAGCGCCCGCCACAGGTAGGTGGATCCGACCACGACCCGTCGTCGGCGCGGTCGCAGCAGGTACCAGGCCACCAGCGGGGCCAGGGCGGCGGTGGCCCACAGGCCGGCGGGGGCCAGCAGCCTCACCGGACCACCCCGGCGAGCCGGAGGTCACCGAGCAGGACGTCGCCCGGGTCGGCGCTGGCCGGCACCAGGACGTGCGCGATCGCGTGGTCGGTGCAGGCCTGCTCCACGGCGGTCAGGTGCGCCCGCAGGGCGGCGGCGTAGGCCGAGGTCGTGCGATCGTCAGCGCCGACCTCGACCTCCGCGCCCGTCTCGGCATCGACGAGACGCACGTCCCCGTCGAGCTGGGGCGCGAGCTCGTCGTCGCCGAGGACCTGCAGGACGACGGCGTCGCGGCGGGCGGCCCCGACCGCGACGATCACCTCCTCCCACCCGTCGAAGAGCAGGTCGGTGACCAGCAGCAACGGTCCCTGGGCCGACGTCCGCGCAGCCCGGCGCACCACGGCGACGAGGTCCGGACGCCCGGCGGGCCCCTCCCCGCCGCTCGGGACCGGTGCGGCCTCCAGGAGGGTGCACGCGGTCGGCAGCGCGTTCTGGCCGCGGGCCCAGCCGCTGCCAGCGGACGTCCGACGCGCGGTCGAGCCCGCACCCGGCCCCGTGGCCGGTGTCGTCGCCAGCCACAGGCGCAGACCGTCGCGCGCGCCGAGCACCGCCAGCCCCGCGACGAGCCGGTCGCTCTGGGACGCCTTGGCCCCAGCCATCGAGGCCGACCGGTCGACGACCACCTGTGCCGCCGCGTCGTCCTCGGCCTCCGTCAGTGCGACCTGGAGCTTGCCGTGCCGCCGCGAGGCCGCACGGTCGATCCGCCGCAGGTCGTCACCCGCCACGTACTCGCGGACGTCGGCGACGTCGGCCGACGAGCCGAGCCGCGCCGAGCGGTGGGCACCCGCGAACCGGCCCCGCACGCGCCGCGTCGGCGCCAGCTGGTGCTGACCGAGCTGCGCGATCAGCGCAGCCGACAGCGGCAGCGAACTCGTCGGCGCTGGCGCTGTCGGCAGCGGCGGGCCGGCCGTCACACCAGGCCCTTGACCGGTGGCTTCGGTGCCGGGACGGCCTCCAGGACCGTCGCCACGACGTCGTCGGAGGTGACCCCACCGACGACCGCTTCGTAGCCCAGGACCAGCCGGTGGCGCAGGCACGCTGGCGCCACGCCACGGACGTCGTCGGAGGAGGCCTGCAGCCGCCCGTCGAACAGCGCACGAGCCTTCGCTGCGAGCACCAGCGACTGGGCGCCACGCGGGGACGCGCCGTGCGCGACGTACCGGCGCACCGGCTCCGGTGCGGCCGGGCGTCCGGGGTGGGTGGCCTCGACCAGCTCGGCGACGTGCCGCAGCACGTGCGAGGCGACCGGGACCTCCCGCACCAGCCGCATGGCAGCGAGGAGGTCCTCGGTCGAGGCGACGGCCTGGACCTGGACCTCGGCGTTGCCGGTGGTGCGGGCGAGGATCTCGACCAGATCGTCGGCGGACGGGGAGGGGACCAGCACCTTGGCGAGGAACCGGTCGAGCTGCGCCTCGGGCAGGGGGTAGGTGCCCTCCATCTCGATGGGGTTCTGGGTCGCCATCACGAAGAACGGCTTCGGGAGCTCGCGGGTCACCCCGCCGACGGTGACCCGGCGCTCGGCCATCGCCTCGAGCAGCGCGGACTGGGTCTTCGGGGTGGCGCGGTTGAGCTCGTCGGCCAGCAGCAGCTGGGTGAACACCGGGCCGGGTTCGAAACTGGCCTGCCACGCGCCCCCGCCGGGATCGCCACCGCCGAGGACCGTGGTGCCGACCACGTCGGCGGGCAGCAGGTCGGGGGTGCACTGCAGCCGGGTCGAGTCGAGCGAGAGCGTCTCGGCCAGGGTCCGCAGCAGCACGGTCTTGCCGAGGCCGGGCACCCCCTCGAGCAGCACGTGCCCGCCTGCGACGAGGCAGGTCAGTACATCGCGGACCAGGTCGGCCTGACCGACGATGACGCGGCGCAGCTCGGCTTCGACGCCGGCGACGACCTCGGCGAAACGATCGGGTTCCACGGGCAGCTCCAGGTGATGTGCGGCCGGTCGGTGGTGGTCGGTGGTGTGGTGCCCGGTTGCAGTCACCGTGACTGCATCTGAGCGGCGGGTCGGTGGTCGTCGGTGGTGTGGTGCCCGGTTGCAGTCACCGTGACTGCATCTGAGCGGCGGGGTGGTCAGCGGGCGAGGCTGTCGAAGTAGTCGCGGACGAGGTCGCGGCGGGCGGCGGGGAAACCGGGACGCTCGATGGTGCGGGTCGCGGCGTCGCGGTAGCTGCCGAGCACGTCGAGGTAGGGCACGAGCGCCGGCACGTTCTCGCCCTGACCGAGCGCCTTGCCGGCGTCGGCCTCGGGACCAGCGCCGGAGTCGGCACCGGGCAGCTGCCACGCCTCGGTGTCCCCGACACCGTTCGGGGGTGCGAAGACGGTGTCGAGGTCGCGGCCCCGGCCGTGCGCCCCGTCGCCATCCTGGGTCACGTCGCTGCTGCCGCCCTGCCCGGCCTCACCCGTCGAGCCGCGTCCGCCGCCCTGGCCTTGTCCTTGGCCTTGGCCCTGGCCTTGGCCTTGGCCTTGGCCTTGGCCTTGGCCCTGCCCTTGGCCTTGGCCTTGGCCCTGCCCTTGCCCTTGCCCTTGCCCTTGGCCCTGCCCTTGGCCGCGGGCCTCGCCGCTCCGCAGCCCGGCCTGGGCGTCCGAGAGTGCGGCGTCGGCGGACTCGAGTGCGAGCTGTTCGAGCGCCGCCGCCTGTGCGCTGCCGACGGCGGCTGCGGCGGCGCTCGCACCGGCGGCCGCCGCACCCGCATCGCCACGGCGCAGTGCACCGGCAGCCTCGGCCAGCCCCTCGGCGATCTGCGGTTGCCCGCCCGCGACGGCGTCGGCGAGCTCCTGCAGCCGGTCGGCCAACGCGTCCGGGTCCGGTGGCAGACCACCGGCCAGGCCGGCGGCGAGCGCCTCGAGCTGGGCCGCGACCGTGTCACCCTCAGCGAGCGGTTCGCGGCCGAGCTCCCGCGCGAGACCGTCGAGCGCCGCGCGGCTCCCACGACGGTCCGGGTCCAGCTCGCGGGCCAACTCACCGCGCGCCTCGGCGAGCGCGTCGAGCGCCTCCTCCAACGACCGCTCGTCCAGCTCCGCGGCGATCTCGCGCAGCCGTTCGGCGGCGGCAGCCGCGGCCGGGTCGGCCGCGTCGAGCGCATCGGCGGCCGCCGCCAGCTCGTCGGCGACGGCTTCGACCGCGGCCGCTTCCTGCGCCCGCTGCTGACGGAGATCGGCGTGCGCGTCCGGCAGCAGCACGAGCCACACGGCGAGGACGACGGCGAGACCTGCGAGGACCGTCGGGCGACGCGGTGGCCGCAGCGGGCTGAGCCGACCGGTGGCCCGGGAGGCCGCCTCCTCGGTGCCGAGGACCTGGTCGACCGCGACCGGCCCCGCCGGGGCGGATCGCTGCTCGAACGCGGTGGCGTAGCGGTCGGCCCCGCCGAGCCACCCGTCGGCGGCCCGTGCCGCCCACGCGAGGGGCACCCGTCGCACCGCCACCCCGGTGAGCCACGCCACGCTCGTGACGGCGGCCACCACGAGGACGTGGACCCCGATCCGCGGCAGGACCACCAGCTGTGCGGCCAGGCCGAACGCGGCCGCCGCGGCGGCTGGGATGCCGATCGCCGCCGGCGCGACCGCCACCACCCGCACGAGGCGCAGGTGGCGCCGGCACCGCACCAGCAGCCGGTCGAGGGCCGGGGTAGCCACCGGCGCGGCGGGCGGCGACGGTCGGGTCGGGAGGTCCGCGGGCGCCGCCACCTCAGGTCTCCCGGACGCCGTCGCGCGGCCCGAGGGAACGCGACGCGAGGGTGAGGCTCAGGCCCGCCAGCAGCGTGTACCAGAGCAGGGTCCACGGCCAGACGGCGTCACCGGAGCGGCGTTCGGGACCGGCCGGCAGCGGCTGGAGATCCGCCTCGACCATGCCGACGACGCCGGCCTCCTCGACCATCATCGGTCGGTCGACCGGTTCGCCGAACGGGTCACCGAACCGGTCGCCGGGCAGCGCCGCGGCGAAGGGGGTCAGCACCGACGGCAGCTGCCCGCCGAACCCGGTGGTGGCGTTGGTGGCGTCCGCGAGGGCGTAGAAGGGGTTCAGGTACAGCGCGGCCGGCCGGTCGCTGCCCATCGAGAACCCGCTGGCCGCGAACTGCGCGAACGCACCGATGAGCGTGCCGACCACCAGGAGGAGGACGAACGCGTAGGTGGTCACGACGGCGCCGGTGGTCCGGCGTGCCCGGGACGAGACGCCGAGGGCGACCGCGGCCACCGACACGGCGGTCACCAGCACGACGAGCAGGCCGCGCACCAGATCACCCGGGGTTGCCCCGCCGAGCGCGAACGCGGTCGCGGCGAGCGGCGCCGAGACCACCACCAGCAGCACGATCCAGGCGGACGACGCACCGAGCTTGCCCAGCACGATCGAGCGTGGCCGCACCAGGGTGATGCGCAGCAGCCCGAGGGTGCGGCGTTCGCGTTCGCCCGACAGCTGCGCCGCGGCGTACCCGGGGGCCACGAGCAGGACCAGGCCGAGGACCAGCGCCAGCAGGTTCTCGAGCAGGAACCGGCCGAGCATCGGACCGGGCGACAGGACCGGGCCGCCGAAGCCGAACTGCATCTGCTCGGCCAGGACACGTCCGCCGATCCACCGCAGCAGCAGGAGCAGCCCGCCGAGGACGCCGAGGTAGAGCGTCATCACCAGGACCGCGCGTCGGCCACGCCACCGTTCCAGCAGCTCGCGTCGCAGCACCGGGTTCAGCGATCGGTCCGCCAGGCGGGTCCGTCCGACGTCGCTCACCTGATCACCCCCTCGGTCACGCTGAGGAACAACGACTCGAGGCCGCCCCGCTCCTCGCGGAAGTCGGACACGCGGCAGCCGGCCGCGATCAGGTGCGCGAGCAGGGCGGCGGCCGCTTCCTCGCCGCCCGGCACCTCGCAGTACAGACGCCCGTCCGCGACGCGGACCGCCCCACCGCCGCGGGCGACGACGTCGGCGGCCGCTGCGAGGCCCGCCTCGCCGTCGAGGACACGCACGGTCACCGTGTGGACCGACCGGAGGCCGGCGTGGATCTCGTCGGGCGTGCCCTGGACGAGGACCTTGCCGGCCTCGACGATGCCCACCCGGTCGCAGAGCTCGTCGAGCTCGGCGAGGATGTGGGAGCTGATCAGCACCGTCACGCCGTGCTCGTCGGCCAACGTCCGCAGGATGCCGCGCAGCTCGACCCGGGCCCGCGGGTCGAGACCCGAGGCCGGCTCGTCGGCGACCAGCAGCTGCGGATCGTGCACGAGGCCACGGGCCAGCGACAGCCGCTGCTGCATGCCGCGCGACAACCCCGAGACGTCGGTGTCGCGCTTGTGGGTCAGCTCGACGAGTTCGAGGAGGGCGGCGACTTGACCGGCCCGCTGGTCACGCGGGACGTCGTAGGCGCTGGCGAAGAAGTCGAGGTACTCACCGCAGCTGAGGCCGTCGTAGAGCCCGAACACGTCGGGGACGTACCCCACCCGGGCCCGGACCTCGCGGGGTGCGGTCCGTGGGTCGTGGCCGAGGACGGTCAGCTCGCCCTCGTCCGGGTCGAGCAGCGTCACGGCGGCCAGCATCGTGGTGGTCTTGCCGGCGCCGTTCGGCCCGACCAGACCGAAGACGCCGCCGGCCGGCACGTCGAGGTTCAGCGCATCGATCGCTCGCAGGTCGCCGTAGCGCTTGGTCAGGCCACGGGCGCGGAGCGCGGGGGGCGGGCCCGTCGGTGGGGGTGGCGGCGGCGCGAGACGCGCGTCCGCGGGTGGCGGTGGGAGCTGCACCGGGGGTCCCTCGGGGGGCCGGATCGCGTCGGGCGTCACGTGGTCCCCCCGACGCCGATGCCGCGCTGGCCGAGGTCGACGTGCCACCCGCCCCGGACGCGCAGCAGGACCTCACCGAGCGGTGAGACCAGCCGGTCGGGATCGCCGGTGCCATCGGTGAAGGCCTCGCTGGCCGGCACGAAGGAGCCCGTGGAGTGGTCGAGGACCTCCACCCCGGCGAGGGGGCCGGCCCCGGCGCGCCGCTCGACCGGGACGTCGGGGAGGAAGTCGGCGTCGGTGTCGTCTCCGATCCTGACGGCGACCTGGCACCGGCCGTCGCGCCAGCACGCCTCGACCTGACGGTCGTCACCGCCGCAGCTCTCGGAACCCATCGGGCACGCGACGTCCGGCCCGCAGCGTTCCTCCGGCTCTTCGGGCTCGCCGTCCGGCCCGGTGACGGTGACCTCCCAGCACCCGCCGGACCACGGATCGTCGACCATACCCATGCCGAACCCGTCGTCGTCGCCGGCGAACGCTCCACCGGCGTCGAGGGTCGAGATCAGCGACCCGGGCGCCGCGTCGGCCGGCAGCCGGAAGCGGACGAGGAGCTCGTCGGCGCCCTCGATGAGCAGCGGGCCGGGGCGCCAGCCGGTCGGGCCGGTCCGCAGCGGCTGGCGCTGCACCTCGTACGGCGAGGTGTCGCCGCTGGTGCGGGTGGGCGTCACCCCGACGGCCACGACGGTGCCACGGTCCTCGATGGATCCGGCCACACCGGGGACCGTGCCGTCCGGGTCGTCGGCGAGCACGGCCGTCACCCAGACCGGGCCGGGCGTCTCGTCGAGGATCGCTCCCTGCAGCAGCGCCACGCCGGCCCTGGGACCGGGCTGGCGGGCTCGGCCGATGTCCATGCCCATCATGGCCCCGTGACCGTCCGCCCAGCGCGGGCGCGGCAGCGTGGCCGGGAGGTCCTCGATCGTCGCGGTGACCGTGTCGCCGGCGGCCACGTCGTCGAGCTTGTGCACCCGTGTCGCGATGTGGACCTCCACGTCGGTGAGGGTGCTCTCGGCCCGGCTGGTGACCTCGATCTCGAGCTGGTCGTCGGCGAAGGTCGCCGCGAGCGTCAGCGGCGCGGTCTTCGCCGGACCCCACGCCACGACGGACGCGGTCTGGAGCGATTCGAGCGGGACGCCGATCCGCGTGGCGTCGGGGGTCCGGACCAGGGACCCGGTCAGCCCGCTCCACGGTTCGGCCACGAGCCCGTCGAACCCGGCCGGGAGGTCGACCGTGGTCGTGCCTCGCGACGCGCTCTGCACGGCGATGGCGGTCAGCTCCTCACCGACGTCGTCGAACCACCAGCTCGCGCGGACCACCGGCGAGGTCGTCGGTGCCCGGGCCGCAGCGCTGCCCACGGCCACCAAGGTGAACGCGACCGTGATCGCCGGGACCGTCACCCAGGCGAGCTCTCGCCGCCCCCAGCGTCGGAGGGCCAGCGCGTTGACCGGCCCCACGACCAGGACGAACACCAGGACGAACAGGGCGAAACCGACCGAACCGGGGATCGACAGGTCGTTGCCGAAGAGTCCGGCCGAGAAACCGCCGTGCTCGACACCGGCGAACGGGGGCCCCGAGTCGGCGCGAGGTTGCAGCACCGAGGCCCACAGGCGCGCGTCCGATCCGAGTCCGGTCTCGCCCGGCGCCGCGGCGGTGGCGACGACACGGCCGTCCCCGGCGGCGATGGTCGCCACCACCGTCCGGTCGCCGCCCGCCGTCCCGAGGTCGTCGCCCGTCGCCGACCACGTCCCCGGGGCGGGGGCGATGCTCACCCCGTCCCCGTCGGGCGTGACGTCGACCACGGGGCTCCAGCGCAGCGGCAGGTCCCGCGCACCGGCGCCGACGGGGACCACGAGGTCGAGGCCCTGTGCCACCGCGACCTCGAGGCTGCGGCGCTGATCGTCGCTCATGGTGGCCAGCGCATCCGAGGTCAGGAGCACGGCGTCGAGCGCCTCGAACACTCGCGGTCCGGCGTCCAACAGCGCTGCGTCCACGGCCACCGCCCGCACCGCCCGGTCCGACCCGAGCGAGGTCAGGGTGTCGGGCAGCGCCGGTGGGTCACCGAGACCGCCCACCAGGACGTCGGTGCCACCCGATCGGCCGGCGGTGTTGAGCTGGAGCGCGGTGCCGCCCTGCGGCGTGAACCGCACCGACAGCTCCTCGCCGGGCGGTGCCAGCAGGTGGACCACCTTGGTGGCGCCGGCTGCCACCTCGACCGCCTCGGTCCGCAGGCCCGTACCGAGCGCACCGTTCACCCGGAGCGCGAGGGTGCCGACGATCGGCACCCGCGGGGTGAGGGTGACCTCGACCGGGGACCAGCGGTCGCGGTCGGGACCGCGGCCGTACCCGACGACCACCTCCGCGCCGAGGTCGTCGCGGCTGATCCCGTCGGCCGTGCCTTCCGTGGCCGCGGCGCCTGCGGCGACGCTCGCGGCCCCGATCAGCGCGGCGAGCAGCACCGCGACGGCGCGCGCGGCCGCTCCGCGGTGCCAGCCACGGCGGTCGTCGTCGTCCGAACCCCTCACGTGCGCTCCACCCCGTCACCGGCCCTCGCGCGTCGACCCCGTCACCCACCCGCGTGAGGGCAGACGTCCGGGAGCGGGCCGTGGTTGCACGGGCACGCGGACCGTCGCTCGCCGCGCACCGTGCGGCGCGGTGCGAGCGCTTCGCGGAGCATCGCCGGCCGCGGGTCGGTGCCGACGCCCGCACGGCGGCTCGCTCGCGGAGCGCACACCAGCCGTAGCCTGGCGCTCGACGCACCGAGGAGGTGACAGCCGTGGTGGACGCCTGGACCGACCTGCCGACACCGGCCGCGACCGTGATGCTGCTGCGCGACGGCTCCGAGGGTGACCTCGAGGTGCTCCTGCTGGAACGGGTCCTGCGCAGCGACTTCGCCGGGGGTGCGTTCGTCTTTCCCGGCGGCAAGGTCGACCCGCAGGACGCGCAGCTGCCGCGGGCACGGTGGCGCGGGCCGGACCCGGTGGTGGACGCCGACGCGCTCGGGCTCGACGAGCCGGACGACGCGGTGGGCTGTCGGGCCGCGGCGATCCGGGAGACCTACGAGGAGGCGGGGGTGCTGCTCGCCAGCCGCGCCGACGGCACCCCGCTCACCGCCGATGACCTCGGGTCGCCCTCGTTCGTCGCCGCGCGATCGGCGCTGATCGACCACGGCCCGGTCGAGGCGTTCCACGATTGGCTCGCGGCCGAGGACCTGGTGCTCGAGCTCGGCGCGCTCGGGTTCTGGTCGTGGTGGGTGACCCCCGAGGGCCAGCACCGTCGCTACGACACGCGGTTCTTCGTCGCCACCGTCCCGACGCTGCAACGCGACGTCGCCGCCCACGACACGGTCGAGACCGCCAGCACCCGGTGGATGACCCCGACGGCCGCGCTGACGGCGGCGGCCTCCGACGAGGTCACGATCATCTTCCCCACCCGCTGGAACCTGCGGCAGCTGGAGGCCCACGGATCGGCGGAGGACGCCGTGGCCGCCGCCCTCGCCGGACAGGTCGACACCGCCCGCACCCTGCCGACCGTGGAGATGATCGACGGCGTCCCGCTCGTCCAGCACCCCCGTGGTGGCGACCCCGAGCCGTTCTGAGCCGGTGCGCCGGGCGGACGGATCCGTGCGGGTTCGGGCACGTTGCCCGGTGGCCCCTTCCGTCGGTCACTGCACGGCGTTACCATCTCTCCACTTCCAGGGCGGTGCGGGAGCCGATCCGGGAGCGGGAGCACAGCACCACAGAGCACCATGGAGCGGGAGAGGGCGAGCGGCGGTCCGGTCACCGGGCCGCCGCTCCTCGCGTTCCCGCGCGACCAGAGCGTCACGAGCCGAGCTGCCCCGCCGAGCCGACCGCCCGGGCCACGACTACCGTCGCTCCCGTGGATGAGCCCCGCGCCCCGCTCGACCCGCGTCTGACGTGGGACCTCCCGCCGTTCGGTGAGATGCCTCGGACCGAGGAGTTGTCGCCGCTGGTGACCCGGATCGTGGCCCCGAACCCGTCCCACATGACGCTGGACGGCACCAACACCTACGTGCTCGGCGGTCCCGGTACGGGCGCTGTGGTCATCATCGACCCGGGTCCGGACTCCGCCGAGCACCTCGAACGCGTCTGTGGCGTGGTCGCGGACCGGGACGCCGAGGTCGTGGCGATCGCGGTCACCCACCACCACATCGACCACACCGAGGCGGCCCACACGTGGGGCGGGGTCTTCGACTGCCCGGTCCACGCACCCCGCCCGGAGGACGCCGGCCCCTCGGGGCGGGTCCTCGACGACGGCGACCGCCTCGACGTGCCCGGTCTGGAGGTCGAGGTGGTCGCCACGCCTGGCCACTGCCACGACCACGTCGCCTACCGCCTCGGTGACGGCGCGCTGCTGACCGGGGACCACGTCCTCGGCCGTGGGACATCCGTGGTCGCCCACCCGGACGGCGACCTGACCGCCTACCTGGCGTCGCTGCGCCGCACCCTCGACCTCGGTGCGGACGTCCTGCACCCCGGACACGGCCCGTCGCTCGCCGAGGACCCGGGCGCCGTCCTCCGGTTCTACGAGGAGCACCGCGCGTACCGTCGGGCCCAGGTGGTGGCCGCGCTCGCCGCGGGGCCCATGACGCCAGCGGCGCTGGTGGCCACCATCTACGCCGACGTCGATCGGATGCTGTGGCCCGCCGCCGAGGCGTCGACGCGCGCGACGCTCCACGCCCTCGAGCGTGAGGGCGTGGTCCGCCTCGAGGGTGACGGCGCGCGCCTGACGGGCTGAGGTGTGCACCGGCCGGGCGGGACGCGACCGCCCGGCCGGCGGGTCGACGCGACCGTGGTCGCGGGGAACGGCCGAACGGCCGCTCAAGCCACCCCCTCGGGTGGTCGACGCTTCAGGGGTGGCCCGCCGCCGGGCAACGGGAAGGTGACACCGCCGTGGCCGAGTTCCTCGACAGCTTCGATGTCGAACGCACCGCTCTGATCAGCGCGCTCGCCCACGTCGAGGAGGTGTGGGCCAGGTTCCAGGAACGCCGCGCCCTCGAGGTGGAGGGGGCCGAGGCATCCGATTCGCTGATCGCCTCCGAGCTGAACCTCGTACGGGGTGACCTGGCTGCCACGGAGTTCACCGTCGGCATCTTCGGGCTCATCAAGCGCGGCAAGTCGACCCTGCTCAACGGCCTCATCGGTCGCGAGGTCTCCTCGATGCACGTCACGCCGGAGACGGCGGTCCCGGTCTACGTCTCCTACGGCGACGACCCGGAGGCGGTCGTGCACTTCGCCGACGGCACCATCAAGCACGTCGCCGTCGAGGACGTCCACGCCTTCACCTCCCAGAAGGCCAACCCGAACAACCAGCTCGGCGTGACCTTCGTCGAGCAGCAGGTCCCGGTCGGGTTCCTGCGCAACGGCACCCGCCTGATCGACACGCCGGGGCTGGACGACGCCGAGGCCGACGAGGTCTACACCGAGCGCACCCTCCAGGAGCTCGACGTCGTCGACGCCGGGGTCGTGCTGTTCCTGTCGCCTCCGAGCGTGGGCGCGACCGAGCTGCAGTTCCTCGAGCAGGTCGTGGCACGCGACCTGAAGAAGACCTTCCTGGTCTGCAACATGTACCCCCAGCACTTCCACGACACCGAGACCCGTGAGGCCGTCCTCGAGTACGTCGGGCAGCGCATCGTCGATGCCTCCCGGAAGGCGGGCCGCGGCGGCACGGTGACCGTGTACCCGGTCTGTGCCCTGGAGGCCTGGCAGGCCCGGCAGGCCGACGACATCGACCTGTGGAAGCGGTCGGGTGCCGATCAGCTGCTGCGCGACCTCGAGAACGAGCTGTCGAAGGGCGCCGGCAAGCTGGTCCTGCGCGACGCCGCCGACCGCATCGAGAAGACCGCGGAGATGGCCAAGGCCGAGGTGCGCGTTCGTCAACAGCTGCTCAACGACCCGCAGCAGCTCGAGGGCTTCCGCCGCCAGCTCGACGCCAACATCTTCGACCTCGAGCGCCGCTTCAACGACGCCGTCTCGCTGTCGCTGACCGAGGTCGCACCGCTCAAGATGCGCATCCGGGGGCTGGTGCTCCAGCCCTTCACTCGCGCCAAGAAGGATCTCGCCGAGCTCGGATCGGCCGACGAGCTCGAGGCGTTCGCGTCGCGGTTCCGTCGCCAGCTGGAGGTCGCCGGCGAGCTGGCCTCACGCCAGTTCGCGGAGGGCTTCGAGCACCTCGTCGCCGCGCTCGAGCTCCAGCTGCAGGAGCGGTTCCAGGCCGTCATGACCGATCTGGCACCGAACATGCCCCAGGTCCGCCTGTCGTCCAACGCCCTGCTCACCACCCCGGACCAGGTCCAGGCCCTCCAGCGCGCCCAGGCGCGCACGAAGTCGGCCTCCCGGACCTCCGCGTTGGTGGGCGGCCTCGCCGGCGGCGGCGGGGCCCTCGCGGTCGCCGGGGCCACCCTGCTCGGCCCGATCGGGCTCCTCGGTGGCGCCCTCGTCGGGTGGAGGCTCTCCAGCGTCGTGGCCGGCCAACGCAACCTCACCAAGGCCCGCTCGGCCATCATCGATCGGCTCGACGAGATCGCGGCCGAGCTGCTGCGGGACGTGGACCGCCAGGTCGCCGAAGCCGTGGACTCGGTCCGCGGCGCCGTGGAGCGCCGACGTCGCCTGTTCGCCTCCGACCTCTACCAGCAGTTCGAGGTCGTCCAGCGCATCAGCGAGGACCCGACGCAGCTGGAGGCCTACCGGCGCGACGCGGAGCGGTTCATCCAGGCCTTCGACGCCTGCGCCCTCCGTGCTCGCAAGGCCGTCGGTGACCTCGACGACGTCAAGATCCCCGCGCTGAGCATCTGACCACCGGCGCCCGGTAGCGTCTGCCGCTCGACGACGAGGGCGGGGACGTGGACGAGCTGAGGTCGCGATCGGGCGGCCTCGTCGTCGCGCTCGTGCTCGGGATCCTGCTCGGCCTCGCGTTGCTGGCGGTCGCCGCCACGGGGGCCTACCGCCTGGGCGTCGCGGCGGGTTCCGCGCTCGAGCTGACCGGTGACCGGTGGGCTGCGGGGTGGGACGACGGGCGTGGTGAGCTCGGTGCCGACGCCGTCGAGCTCGCGGTGGTCGTCGACGTCGATGACCTCGGGCGCCGGCTCGCGGACACCTGCACCGAGCTCGTCGGGGCTGACGGTGCCGAACCGCTCGAGGACCGCACCCACCTGGACGACACGGCGGCCGAGACGGCCGACGAGCTGTACGACCTGCGGCCACCCCACTCCGGCCGTCACCTCGCCCAGGTGCTGCCGGTGCGGCCTGAGGCCTACCCGGGCCCCATCGACGAGCGGGCCGCCGTCCACAACCTCGAGCACGGCGCGATCCTGGTCGTCTACGACCCCGATCTGCTCGGAGGTGACGAGGTCGCGGCGCTCGAGGCGTGGACGGTCGAACGCAACCTCGGTGGCTTCCTGGGAGCGTTGGACGGCGCCGGGGTCGGCGTCCTGGTCGCACCGGCCGAGCCGGGCAGCATCAGCTCGGGGTCCGCGGTGGCCCTCCGAGCCTGGGGCGTGGCGACCGACTGCGACGGCTTCGACCAGGTGATCGCCGACGGCTTCCTGGCGACCCACTACGGCGACCGCGGTGCTGCACCCGAGCGCAGCTTCGGGCCCTACCCCGACGGCGCCGTCGAGATCGTCCGGGTGGACTGACACGGGTCGCCGGCGCCCGTCACCGCATCCCGGTCCACGTGAGGCAGGCCGTCGCCATCGCAAGGAGCCCGCTGAGGGCGCGATCGTGGGTCGGGGTCGGCTGGAGAACCGGCTACGTGACGTCCGCTCGCCGTCGCACGCCCTGCGCTCACCTCGTACCGACGCTTCGTCGACCACCGGCCACGAGATGGAGGACCTCCTAGTCTCCGCAGCCTTCATCTCGGGGCGATGTCGGGGCACGAGGCGTGGGGTTGCGGAAGGTCCATCGGCCGCTGGGGCCGCCGTCAGAGGCTGAGTTCGACCTGCCGGTACGACGGATCGCGGACACGGTCGCGGGTATCCGCGCGGTCGCTGTCCTGCTGACCCTCTGGCAGGGCGACTGGCAGGGCCGGTACGTGCCGTTGCTGCTCGTGGTCGGCTGGGGGTACGCGGGCGCGAACCTGGCGTTCGTGCTGCGTCCTCGACGGGCCGGGGCTACCGATCTGCGACGGTTCCGGCTCTGGTTGCCCACCGAGGTAGCGCTCCTGCTCACCGTGCTCGCAGTGGCGATGCTCGTGAGTTCACCTCGTCATCTGTTCACGTCCGGTGGCGACGCGTTCTTCATGATGATCCCACACACGGCGATCTTCTGGCTCGCCGGGTGGCGCGCTCGCAGAGCCGGCGCCGTGCTGATCATGGCCTCGCCGCTCCTCCTGGCGGCCATGGCGTTGCTCAACGGGTTCCCCGCTTCCGAGCTGCCCTGGGGCCTCATCGGCCAGCGATCGGCATGGGCCGCCGCGGTGTTCGTGAGCGTGCTCTGGTTCATCGGGCGCTTCGAACGGGCCTTCGATGAGCTTCTGCGCATGAACGACGAGCTCGTGAGGTCCCGGATGCGGGAGCAGGCCGCCAGGGACGTCCACGACCTGACGCTCTCACGTCTGTCGTCGATCCTCGAGTCGGCTCGATCTGCGAGCTCGAACGATGAGATCGCGGCGACGGTCGGCGATATCGCGAACGCGGAGTACCGCCGTCTCCGTGCCTGGCTGGAGGGTCAGTCCAGCGGGTGGCAGCCCTTCGCCGTCGAGTTGCAGGAGCTGGTGTTGCGGTGGGACCAGGCCTGCCCCGGGATGCAGATCACCTTCAGTCCGATGCCGACCCCACCGGTCACGGACCTCGTCGCTCTCGAGGCGGTCGCGGTGGTCGAACTCGCGTTGAGCAACGTCCTGCAGCACGCGTCCGCGACACGCTGTGTGGTGAGCCTCAGCGAAGAAGAGGGGTGGGTGGTGCTGCGTATCCGCGATGACGGGGTCGGCGTCGGTCCAGATGCGTCGGACGGCAACGGTCTCGTGAACGGGCGGGCGCGTATCGAAGGTGTGGGCGGCTCGTTCGCGATCGGCCCCGACCTCACCGGTTCTGGATCCGTCGTCACGGTGAAGCTGCCGCCGGAACGAGTCGGGGCGGCGATGCCGTGAAGCCCTACAGCGTCGTGGTCGTCGATGACTATCCCGGCGCGCTCGGCACGGTGGAGCGGGTCGTCAGTGCGGTTCCTGACTTCGAGATCGTGGGCGAGGCGTCCTCCCTCGTGTCACTACGTGACCTCGCGCTCAAGATGCGCGCCCGCAGTGAGACGCCGGACGTCGTGATCACCGATCTCGAGTTGCCGGATGCCAGCGGTGCGGACAGCGTCATCGAGATCCGTCACCTGTGGCCTTCCGCAGGGATCCTCGTGCACACGCGCGCGTTCAACAGTTCCGCGCTTCGGACCGCGTGGGCGGCGGGGATGAACGCCTACGTGCTGAAGGAGGCCGAGCAACTGCTGAGCATGTTGCGACTGGTCGTCCAGGGTCGAAGCTGCATGACCGAACAGTTGGCGGCCGCGTTCGCGGCGATGGGCGCTGACTACGGCCTCACGCCGACCCAGTACGAGATCCTCTGCCTCGTCGCCCAGGGCTACACGAACGCCGAGATCGCCCAGATCAGGCGGTGTGCGGAGAAGACCGTGGAGAACCATCTCACCGAGGTGGCGCGAGAGCTCGCACCCGCGCTCGATGGCATGGACGGATCGAACTTCCGTGTGAAGGCGAGTCGGCTCGCTCCGCGGCTCCACGATCCGTTCCGCTCGGCACCGACGTAGCGTGACCTCCCACGCTCCGCGACCTCCGAGGTGCGCCCGAGCGTGGTGATGACCTCACTGAGCAGTTGCCGCACCTGCCACTGCTGACGGGGTGGCACGCCCGTCAGCGTCGTGCCTGGGGGTTAGCCCCTGCGCGGTCACCCGCGGTACGCGCGAGGATCGGTCCATCACTCGGCACCGCGCGATGGATCGAGGGTTGCGGAGACGCGAGCCTCGACCGCAGCTCTGCCGTGGCGGATCAGCCCAGCACGAACGCGACGAGAGGGAGCATGTGTGGCCGTGGTCGGACGGTGGGGCGCCGTCGCAGGGTTCCTCGGGGTCGGTGGCTTCCTGTGGCTGGGGTCGCGGTTCGGGGACACGCCGCGCGTGACGGGCTTCTTCGCGGTCCTCGCTGGGGTGACCCTGTTCATGTTCGGGCAGCGGCTGCACGAGCACGACGACGAGTGGGTGACCGACAACAACGGTCAACGGA
Organism: Nitriliruptor alkaliphilus DSM 45188; assembly: GCF_000969705.1. Taxonomy (GTDB): domain Bacteria; phylum Actinomycetota; class Nitriliruptoria; order Nitriliruptorales; family Nitriliruptoraceae; genus Nitriliruptor; species Nitriliruptor alkaliphilus. The sequence continues at coordinate 711,954 of NZ_KQ033901.1, read as the reverse complement.
TAGCCGTCGGCCAGGGACACCACGTGTTCTGGATCCAGATCCGATGGTGGGGCTTGCTCGTCGGCGCTGGGGGGATGGTGAGCCTCGTGACCTCGGTGGGTTAGTCGAGCGGTCATGGCGGGGAACGGCGCGGTGAACGACCGGGATGCCTGGTCAACGCGGGGGGGCGGTCGTGTCACCACGCCACGCCGGTGGCACCAGCGATAGCCCGAACCGAAGAGACGATCCGGCAGTTCATCCAGTGGAAGTTCGCAGACGAGGATCCTGTCATGAGCACAGGCAGTTCGAACACCCGTAGCGACGTGTCCAGCGCCACCTTGATCGGTGCGGGCATCGCGGTCTTCATCGTTTGCTGGATCATCCAGGCCACGATGGGTGGGTCCAGCATGTTCTCGACGACGTACACCCATCGTGGGTTCGTGCAGGGCCTGCTGGTCGACGTGACGTTCTGGCCAGGGTGGCTCATGACGGGTGCCCTCGTCGGGAAGGGCGTGATGCAGATCGTGGCTGCAGGGGACGCCGGGGAGGGACCCGAACCTCGGGAAGCCGACTGACGGCGTGCTACGTGCAGGCGGCCGCCCAGCGGCCGGCCCACGTCGTGATGTCATCCGACGCGGGGATCATCAACGGCACCTCGCCGAGCACGTTCGACCCGGGTGGGTCGGTGACCCGTGCGCAGTTCGCGTCGCTGCTCGACCGGACCTCGACCGAGATCCTCGCCGGGTACCCGGACGCGAACCCGTTCGACGACGTGTCGGGTCCGCACGCGCCGGCGATCACACGGTTGGCCGGTGCGGGCATCATCAAGGGCACCTCGGCGACCACCTACGGGCCGGGCGAGGACATCAACCGAGCGCAGGCGGCGTCGCTGTTCGTGCGCTGGCTGGAGGACCAGGCGATCCGCATGCGGTGAGCGTGACCCGGACGGCTCGGCCCGGAGGTGGGCCGAGCCGTACCGGTGCACGACAGGGCGGCCCAACGTCAGTTCCCGTCGGCTGGTTCGCGCAGGTCGACGTCGCCGAGGTCGAGGTGGCCGAAGTCGCGCTCCACGGTCACCGCGATCCGCTCCCACCGTTCGACCTCGGCGGGCGAGATGCTGCGGGCGATCGCGCCGTACGCGTTGATCGCGACCGACGCCACGGCGGCGACGGCCAGCACCGCGAGGTAGACCCGGCTGCGTGCTGCCAGCTGTGACGCCGCGACCGTGAGCAGGGGGGCCGCCAGGACGAGCGTCTCCAGCGAGGTCCGCGGCCCGAAGAAGTCGCGACCTCCGTACGGTCCGACCGCCCGCACCTGCACCACCAGGTAGATCAGTCCCGCCACCGCCGAGGCGACCGTCCACCCCGGCAGCTCCTGCCGGTCGGTCACCAGGGCGACCACGACCGCGACGATGGCCACCGCCGCCACGGGTGTGAACAGCAGCAGCCCGCGAGGCAGCCCGCCGATCGCGAGGCCGAGGTCCAGCACGGTCCGGACCACGGATCGGTCCGCGAGCCCCCCGAGGTGAGCACCGGCGTCGTACCCGGCGGTGGGCGTGAACCGGCCGAACGTGACCGCGGTGTACGCGCTGAGTGCCAGCAGCCCGGCCGCTCCACCACCGACCAACGTGGCGGCGATCGGCCAGCGGTCACGCTCACGCTCACGCCGGACGATGTACCCCGCGAGCACGACCAGCACGACCACCAGGTGGGGCCGGACCAGCACCACCCCGAACGCCGCGACACCGACCGCCGCGGCCGCGACCGGGGTGGCCCCGTTCTGCGCGCCCCGCTGCCACCCCCACAGGGCCACCAGCAGCAGCAGCGCCGAGGGACCGTGGGGCCACAGGGCGTCCGCGGCCAACGACCACAGCCCGGTCCCGAACACCAACGTCCCGGCCGCGATCCCGGCCACCCCTCGGCCGACCACCTGGCGCAGGAGGCTGTAGGCGACGAGCCCGGCCAGCGCGACCGTCACGGCCGCGGTCCAGGCGGCCGGACGCAGGTCGATCAGGAACGGGTGCGCCGGCGCGGTGTCGGACGTGACGCGGTCGACCAGGGCGTAGGTGGGCGTGGCCCAGAACGCGACGCCGGGGAAGCGGTTGACGTGGACCCGCCCGTCGGGTGCCTCGACGCCCCAGTAGTTGCGGCTCGCCGGCCACGGCTCGGGGAGCGCCGTGCTGCCCTGCGTCCCGAGCGACCACGACGCGTAGGCCGCGGCGCGGGTGTCGTTGACCTGCGCCGGACCGGGGTTGCTCGTCAGCCCGAGCACGAGCGCTGCCACGACCACGAGCAGGGCGGTCGCCGCGACCTCGCGGCGCGACCAGGGGGCCGCGACCTCGCGGCGCGACCAGGGGGCCGCGGCCTCGCGGCGCGACCAGGGGGCCGCGGCCTCGCGGCGCGACCGTGGCGGCGGGTCCTGGCTCAGGTCGTGCGGCGGGTTCGGGGCACGCCGGCGCGCTTGAGCGCGGCCGCTGGGACGCCGGCCTCGCGCCAGGCGGTGTAGGAGATGCCCTTGCGTTCCGAGTACGGGCCAGCCGCCTGGACGAATCCCTCCTCGAGCGCGTCGAGGTCGACGTCGTCCTGCAGGTCGACCAGCTTGGCCTCCAGGTCGAGCCGCTTCTGGATCAACTCGACGCGCTTGGCCGGGTCGGGCTCGGCGTTGATGCTCGATTGGACGTCGGCGATACGTCCCTCGATCGCTCCCTTGTCGAGCTTGCGCCCGGGCTTGCGCTCGGTCTCGAGGGCGGCGAGGTAGTCGCGGACCGCGCGACCCTGTGCCCGACCCTCCGCCAGCGCCGCCTTGTGCTCGTCGCTCATCTGGAAACGCTTCTCGGCCTTCGCCACGGGTGTACCTCCTCGACGACCGTCGCTCCGGAGCGGGTGTCGTGCCCCGGACCACGCACGGTGAGCTGACAATGGGACCGCACCAACGACCGACAAAGGCGTTGTTCGTTCCTGGTGCGGACGCGACCTTAGCGGCCCGACGCTCAGGTCCGTGACGTGGTGTCGGTGATCGCAGTCTGGGGCGATGTAGGCGCGGTATCGCCGTCGGACCTCGACGCGGTCCCGTCGCCAGGTGTCAGGGTCGCGGGGAGGCGGAGCACGAAGGCTGCACCGTCACCTGGTGGGGTGGCTTCGAGCTCCAGCGACCCGTGCATGGCTTCGGCGAGCCGTCGACCCAGGAAGAGGCCGACGCCGACACCGCTCGTCCGCATCGTCAGGGGGTCTTCGAGCCGGTGGAAGCGCTCGAACACGGCCTCGCGCTCGGCTGGTGGGATACCTGGTCCGTGGTCGACGATCCTGACCCTGACGTCGTCGCCGGCGCCGTCGACCTCCACCTCGATCGGGGTGTCGGGATCGGTGTACCGCGCGGCGTTGTCCAGCACGGCGTCGAGGATCTGGCGCGCCCGGTCGGCATCCGCGTGGGCGAGGGGGACGTGGTCGGCGATCGCGATCGTGACGGTGCGGCCCGGGTGGTCGACCAGCAGCCCGTCGACGGCGACTCGGGTGAGGGCGGCGAGGTCGGCGGGGCCGGCGTGCACCAGTTCCTCGACGTCGTCCTGGTCGAGCCGGGTCACCAGGAGCAGATCCTCGACCAGGCCGTGGAGGTGGTCGGTGCGCTCGACGATGCGGGTCAGGGCCTCGTCGCGCTGCGAGGCGTCGAGCAGCTCCCACCGGCGCAGGAGCACGGACGCGAACCCTCGGATGGGGGTCAGCGGCGTGCGCAGCTCGTGGGAGACGCGCGCGACGAAGTCCGACCGCAGGCGTTCGAGCTCGCGCTGGCGGGAGACGTCGCGCACGACCACGACCACGCCCGTGCAGCGTCCCCGGTCGTCGAAGGTGAACCCGTGGCTCTCTCGCACGTCGCGTCGCACGCCGTCCGGGTCGGTGAGCCGCGCCTCCTGTTCGATCACCGGGGCGCTCGGGCGCGCCTCGGCGAGGGTCCAGCGTCCGGTCACTGGTGCCGGTCCCTCGCGGACGTCGTCGGTCAGCACCCGGGAGACCGGACGTCCGACCGCGCGGGACGAGGGTCGGCCGGTCATGCGGCTCATCGCGGGGTTCCAGACCTGCACGAGCCCCTCGGCGTCGAGCAGGATGATCCCGTCGCTGGCCCCGTCGACGACGCGGACCAGGCGTGCGTGCTCCGTGCGTTGGCTGGCCAGCGAGGTCGCCGCGCGGATGGAGGCACGCTGGGCGAGGTGCACGGCTGCAGCCGGCGCGAGCACGAAGGGGACCAGCGACGGCTGCAGGGCCCAGAGACCGGCGAGGACGACCCCGACCGCGGTGCTCCCGAGCGTCGACGCGGCCAGCATCGGCAGCTGGGCGCGCAGCGATCGGGCGGTGTCACGACCCTGGAGGCGGGCGAGCAGCCCGGCGAACCCGAGCCCCGCCGCGACGCCGTAGGCGAGCATGCCGACGACCGCGGCCGGCACGCTGCGCTCGCCGACCAGCGGGGGGATCGAGGGCAGCACGTGCAGCGTGAACGCCGCCAGCGCCGCCCCGAGCGTGGCGATGGCGGCGTTGTAGACGACCTTGATGGTCACGGCCCCGGGTCGCAGGTGCGCGAGCGCCACGCCGGGGGCGACGGCAGCGACCACGAGGGGTGCGGGCAGCAGGAGCAGACCGGCGACGATGGGGACGTCGGCGAGCGTGAACCCTCCGCTCGTACGGTCCCAGTCGAAGGCGACCTCGGTCCGCTCGGCGAGGGCGATGCCTCCGACCAGGAGCAGCGCTTCGATCGCGCTCGGCCGCCTCCCCGGGAGCACCCAGACGACCGCTCCCAGGCTCACGGCAGCCGCGACCGTCAGGGTCGTGACGTAGCGCTGGGTACGGGCGTTCACCGACAGGCTCGCGTGGTCAGCGGTGCGGTCCGCCGCTCATGGGGCGGCGCGAAGACCCCCCGAGGACCAGGAGCGGAAGGCCGGGCGCCGATGGCCCGGCGCCCGGTGCAGCCTACAACCAGGAGAGCCCGAGCCACGACAGGCCCTGGGTGGTGATCGGCTCCTCCGCGGTGGCCTTCTTGCCCTGGTTCGGCGAGTCCTCGGGGGCGGCTTGTGCGGCGGTCGGGACGAGCATCGCGGCGGCCAGCGTGGCGACCACCAGCGTGCGGCGGATGCGGCTGGTGCGGGTGGGCCGTGCGGTCATGTCGCGACTCCTGCATCGGGCGGGTCGATCGGGACGGGTGCGTGAGCTGACGGCTCGGATCGCAGACCCGCGGGTGAGGGGTGCCCCGGGTGTCACGCCCAGTATCGCCTGGTCACGGTGCGTGAGGGAACGGCCCGTCCGGGTGGTCTCGGGCCGACCGGCCACCCCCCGGTTGGACTAGCCCGTCCACGCCAGGCTACGGCGCCGGCGGCCCTCCTCGGTTGGGGTCGGCCGTGATACGAGCGCTACCGTTCTGCGGAGACGAGTCGGCAACGGCGCCGGTTCGCGGATCGCGCCGCGTTGGCGGCTCACCTGGAGGTACGCATGCCCTTCGAGCTCCCGGAGGCGAGGTCCGTCGCCACCAACCCGTCGCAGGCCGAGATGCGCGCGTGGGCCCTCGAACTCATGCCCTCGGATCGCATCGCCGAGACCGAGTTCGGCAACGTCAACTACAAGGCGCGGATCAAGTCGCGGCTGGCCAAGTCCACCTTCTTCGTGTCCGACGAGGATCACGGCAAGCCCACGATCTCGCGGGCCGAGGCGGCGGAGTGGGCGGCGAAGCAGGACGCCTACATCGCCGACCAGGACATGATCCTGATCGAGGGCTACATCGGTCCCGAGGCGGGGTTCCGCACCGGCAGCCGGCTGTACATCGAGAAGGCGAACGCCAACGTCCCCGCGATGCAGGACCAGCTCTTCTTCGACAGGGACGACGACTACACGCCCGAGTTCACGGTCATCTACACCCCGAACCTGGCGGCGCCGGGCAAGCCCGACGACTGCCTGATCACCGTGGACCTCGACAACTACGTCACCCGTGTCTTCGGCTCCGACTACTTCGGTGAGTCGAAGATGGGGGGCCTGCGGATGTGGAACAAGCTGGTCTACGACCGCGGCGGTCTGGCCATGCACTCCGGCGCCAAGACCTTCCCGGCGGACCAGACCCCCGACGGGCAGGAGCAGCTGGCCCTCATCATCGGCTTGTCGGGCACCGGCAAGACCACGACCACGTTCCGCAACGTCAAGGGCTCGCTGCCGGTCCAGGACGACTTCATCGCCCTCATGCCGGAGGGCAAGGTCTACACCACCGAAGCCGGTTGCTTCGCCAAGACCTTCGGGCTCGATCCCGACGACGAGCCGACCATCCACGGCGGGGCGACCTCTCCCGAGGCGTGGCTCGAGAGCGTGTCGGTCGACGAGAACGGCAAGGTCGACTTCTTCGACACCAACTACACCGCCAACGGCCGGTGCACGTTCGGGCTCG